>DATHHO010000010.1:0-34865 GCA_035317125.1 Puia sp. | reverse complement strand
ATCCAGATAGCGGGTGAAGTAGTCCTGCAGATTGAAAGGGCTGTACGGATTTTCCGCCACCACTTTATCGATCTGGGCCAGTCCTGCGCCGTTAGCCGCATTGAATTTTTCAACGAATCCGGGGTCTATGGGCTTGTTGCTGATCCACGCGGCGAACACAAAGGGAAGACCCGTCAGTTTCTTCCATGCCTCTCCAAGATCATAGACATAAGGGGAGATCTTTCTTTGTTCCAGCGCGCGGTCGCCGATCACGACACCGGCGGTCGTTCCATGGATATGGTCCCGGAAATCCGCGCCCGCCCCTATCAGCTCAGGACTGATCTTCCAGTATTCCTTTAACAGGAGCTTTGCCAACTCTACGGACGTACGGCTCTGATAATCGAGTAATACTCTTTCCACGGACCCGACCGGGGTTTCGCTGAAGAGACAGACGGATGCCACGGGCCCGTCACTGCCGATGCAATAATCTCCGTTGATATAGTATTCCTTCATCAGGGGAAGGATCGCAACGGGCACCAGCCCTATGTCTATTTCGTCATTCAGCAACATCCTGGCGATGCTGGACGGATAATCGATGGTGAGCGCTATGTCCTGCATGACGCCGGATCGCTGGATCCCGTAGAGTAACGGTTTGGTATTAAGATAGCTGACTGCTCCTACTCGTATTTTTCTTTCCAAGTCCTTTACGTTAATTTTGGCTGCAAAAGTACGGCACTGGACATTATCCGGGCAAATAAACAACAACTAAGTTCCATGGAATTAAATTCACTGACCGCCATTTCCCCAATAGACGGGCGCTACCGCCACCAGGTCCAGCATCTGGATGAATATTTCTCCGAATATGCGCTGATCCGGTACCGGGTTTTGGTTGAAGTAGAATATTTCCTGTTCCTGGCGAAAAAGAGGTTCTTCCCTTTGCCAGCCGAACCGAGGAAAAAACTCCAGGCCGCGGTAGACCATTTCAGCCAGGCCGATGCACAATGGATAAAAAATAAAGAAAAAGAGACCAATCATGATGTGAAGGCGGTGGAATATTTTCTGAAAAAGGAATTGGGGGACAGTGGCGCCGCGGTGTCGGAATGGATCCATTTCGGCCTGACCTCGCAGGATATCAATAACACGGCTATCCCTTTGTTGTGGAAGCATGCGATAGAATTCGAATACCTCCCTGCCCTGCTCAATCTGAAAAGGCAGCTGCAATTGCTGGCGGCAGACTGGAGCGAGATCTCCATGCTGGCGAGAACGCATGGGCAGCCGGCAAGTCCTACGAAGCTGGGTAAAGAGATCATGGTATTTGCCGAGCGGATCGAGGACCAGGTGGAGCTGCTGATCCAGGTGCCTTTCTCCGCCAAGTTCGGAGGGGCGACGGGGAATTTTAACGCACATTATGTAGCCTTTCCTAAAAAGGACTGGGTGAAGATGGGGAATGAATTCGTGGAGGGCGTGCTGGGCCTGCAAAGGCAGCAATATACCACGCAGATCGAGCATTACGATAACCTGGCGGCGCATTTTGACGCCATCCGGCGGATCAACACGATCCTTATCGATTTTTGCAGGGATATCTGGGCCTATGTTTCGGTGGATTATTTCAAGCAGCGGGTCAACAAGCATGAAACGGGCAGTTCGGCGATGCCCCATAAGGTGAACCCCATCGATTTCGAGAACGCGGAAGGCAACCTTGGCGTGGCCAACGCCCTTTTCGAACATTTCGCGGCCAAGCTACCGATCTCCAGACTACAGCGTGACCTTACCGACTCCACCGTGCTGCGCAATATCGGTGTACCCTTCGCGCATACCGTCCTTTCGCTGAAATCCATAGAAAAAGGGCTGGACAAACTGATCGTCAACAAAGAAAAGATCTGGCAGGACCTGGAGAATAACTGGGCCGTGGTGGCCGAAGCGATACAGACGGTGCTGAGGAGAGAAAACTATCCCAAACCCTATGAGGCGCTGAAGGAGCTGACCCGGGGGAACACGGGGATCACCAAAGCATCCCTTCATGTATTCATCGACAAGCTGAAAGTGAGCGCGACGGTTAAAAAGGAACTGAAGCGGATCACTCCGCATAACTATACGGGTGTGACGATGCCCTGAGCGAGAATATGGGCGTAGCGATTCCATGAGCACTGCGCTCCGTGAGGGTGCCGGTTTTTGCGAAGATGCAGTCTTACCGCACCAGCAGGACTGTTCCTTTTCTGGACACAACCCCGCAGAGCGTCTTAGCCCTGATCATATATACGAATGTGCCGGAGGGCTGCGGTCGTCCCTTAAAAGTTCCATCCCAGCATTGACCGGGATTCTGGCTGTAAAAGACCCGTCCACCCCAGCGATTGAATATGCTCAGCTCGAATTCGCCGATATATCCCCAGTATTTTATACCGAAACAATCGTTGTTCCCATCTCCGTTTGGGGTAAAGGCGTTGGAAACCGGGTATCCAATGGAACCTCCGCTTTTGGTGACGAAAAGGGTGATGCTGCCAGTCGCTGAACAACCATTGCTGTCGGTCACTTCCACGGTGTAGACTGTGTTCGAGTCCGTCCTGGCAACGGGATTGGAGATAAGACTATCCGAGAGGCCCTGCGCAGGAGACCAGGCATACGTGGCGCCGCCGGAAGCGGAGAGCGTAGCCTCACCCAACGTGCAGTCGATGTCATTGGACTTGGTTACGGTAACCTGGGGTTTGGGAATGACGGTGATATCTGCCGTTAGGGTGTCTGTCCGGTCACAGACCTTGTCATATCCTACTACCTGATAAAAGACCGAAGAAGAAGGAGCTACCCGGACAGAAGGCGAAAAAGGGTCCTGCGGACTGATATCCGTGAGCCATTTATACCCATCACCAAGGGACAGGTCAGCCCCGTCTGCCTTCAGCAGGACCGAATCGCCGGTACAGAGCTTTGCATTAAGCGGGCTGAGGTTGAAAATGTCTGGCTTTTTTACGCTTATCAGGACAGAATCTTTAGAAGTACAGAGGTTGGCACCCGTAGCCAGGACCTGATAATACCTGGATATATCGGGAGATGCCGCGGGATCAGGCAAGGCTGGATCGGATAATCCATTGGCCGGCGACCAGAGATAGGTATCCGCACCTGTTACCCGCAGCTGAGCCATCCCACCTTTGCAGATCACGGTATCCGGGCTGACCGTTATCGCCGGCGTGTCCAGAACGCTGACCATGATCGTGTCCATTACGGGACAGGCCTGGTGAAATGCGGAAACGATATAGCGGGTGGATGCAAGTGGGCTTGCCAGCGGGCTGACAGCCGAAGAATTTGATAATCCGCCCGAAGGCGCCCATCTCAACGAATCGGAATTCTGAACACTTGTTTTTAATAAGATGGAGCTTCCGGCGCAAAGAGAGGTATCCGGCAGAGTGGTCAGGGTGGGCAGGGACTTCGCCTGCACCATAACGTCATCACCGGCCGAACACCCATAGGAGGTATTCACCGTAAGCTGGTATTGCCCGGAGCTGCGGACAACGAGGCTGTCTGCGGAAGAGCCGTCCTGCCAGGAGTAGATCAGGTTCTGTCCTTTGTACATTAGTGTAAGGCTGTCTCCCTGACAAAAAGAGGTATCGTTGCCGAGAGAGAATCTGGGTGGTGGCATCACGGTGACAGTCTTACAGAATGTACTCGCGGTAGCGAGGCCATCGTCCATGATCAGATTAACATTATAGGTACCCGGCAAGGAATAAGATATGTCGGGAGGGTCCTTCAACGCTGAATTGGGAAGACTGGAATTGGTGCAGCCGGAAAATTTGAGGCGCGTAAGCGTATTATTGGATACGTTGGGGATGAAGCAATAAAGGTCTGCGCCTACCCGGAATATTTTTGATAAGGAATGAGGGAAATTGAAGTTGCCTATATTTCCAAGAGATATCGCCACAGGTATACTGGTGAGATCATTTTTGAAGTCGAGCTGGACAAAATCATTATACCCAGGATCTCCGTTTACTAAATATCCAAAGGTCTGATCGCAGAATTTCATAACGGCTATATCTCTGGGCTGATGCAACGTATTTCCCGGGTCGCCAAGGCTGACCGCGACAGGGGTGCTCAACAGGGAATTCCCAAAATCCAGTCTTACCAGGGAGGTATAGGCATTGGTGATAAAGACATGCCAGTTCCCTCCATCGTTTACGGCGCAGATACCCGTAGGGTAATTCAGCAGACCTCCCAGGTTGCCCATATTCGTAGCCGTGGGAGGGGTGTCAAAGCTGGTGCCGAAATCAAAGCGTGTAACGGTGCTGTTTGTGGCATTGACCGTAAACCCATACCAGTGGCTGTTCTCATTAAAAATATACAGGTCTATCGGCTGTGCTAAATTTCCCAGATTACCCCAATCCGTAGCCACCGGAGAAGGATTGCCAAGGTCTGTTCCGAAGTCGATCTGGATTATCTTGGGAGGATTGCCTGTCGTCGCGAGATCCCAACCGACTATGATGATATACCATTTGCCGTTATTATGAACGATCTGGATCCCTTCGGAGCCGGCTCCCGGAGGAATGATCCCTCCAAAATTTCCCATATTTGTCGGCACGGGAATATTGAGCATACTATTCCCAAAATCCAGGCGGACCAGACCTCCCTGATAATTATTGACCAGGAACCCGTAGTAGTGGTTATTGAGCGAATCTATATCTATAAAGACCGGATAGGAAAAAGCGCCTCCGATATTTCCGAGATTGGTTGCCTCAGGCGTCTTGCTGATATCCGCCACACAAAAATTCCAGTAGTAAGTCGTTCCACCTGCCGACGTGTTGGTGATTTTTACAGGGTTGTTGGTACAAACCGTGTCAGGAAGGGTAAAGGAAGGGGTCTGTGCCGACAGATAAATGCACGGAAGAAACAGTAACAGGGGAAGGAGCCTGAGGGGTAATTGCATGAATGGCTAAGATAATAAATCTGGATCGTTAAGGGCAGGATAGTGATTGAAATATATGGGCGTGTCTGTTTGCCGGAAGGACGTGTCGATCGGGCAGACAGATGTGTCGGGGGCTTTATTTATGGATCTCGCTGGTGAAATGGAATTCGATCTCCGGGTTGTTGATCCTTTCGGTATTCAGGAACCATTCGCTCTGCGCCAGGTAGACTAAATAGCCGTCTTTATCCTCTGCGATGTTGGCGTGCTTGAACCGGGTAAAGTCTTCCAGCTTCCTGGGATCTTTGCTGGTCAGCCAGCAGGCTTTATAAAATGGCAGGGCATTGAACTGCACCGATGCGCCATATTCATGCAGGAGTCGGTACTGGATGACCTCGAACTGCAGCTCCCCGACACAACCGATGATCTTTTTGTTGCCGCCATACTGGGTGAACAACTGGGCAACGCCTTCATCGGTGAGCTGGAGCAAGCCTTTTTCCAGCTGCTTGGTCTTCATGGGATCCTTATTTACCACCTCCTTGAAGATCTCCGGCGAGAAGGATGGTATACCCGTAAAGAAGAAATCCTCCCCTTCTGTCAGCGTATCCCCTATCTTGAAATTACCGGTGTCGAAAAGACCGACCACATCGCCGGGATAGGCCTCTTCGATAACATCTTTGTCCCTCGCCATGAAGCTGTAAGGGTTGCTGAAGCGGACGTCCTTATGCAGCCTCACGTGATGAAAGTATTTGTTACGCTCGAACTTGCCGCTGCATACCCGCAGAAAGGCGATGCGGTCGCGGTGCTTGGGGTCGAGGTTGGCATGGATCTTAAAGACGAAGCCGCTGAACTTATCCTCGTTCACATCGAGGTGACGGGTGGAGGTCTCCCGGCTCCGGGGCGTAGGCGCTATGCGGATAAATGTATCCAGCATTTCCCTCACGCCGAAATTATTGATGGCGCTGCCGAAGAATACAGGGGCAACTTTCCCCGACAGGTAGTCTTCCACATTGAGCTGTCCATGAACGCCGTCGACCAGCTCCACATCCTCGCGGAGAGTAGCCGCATCCTTATCTCCCAGTTTTTCATCCAGCAGCGTGCTGTCGAGGCTCTGGATCTTAACCATATCCTCATCCGTAGCCTTTGTATTGGCCGTAAAGAGGACAAGGTTTTTGTCATAGAGGTTATAGACCCCTTTGAAGTCTTTGCCGCTGTTGATCGGCCAGCCCATGGGATGGAGCTGGATACGGAGTTCTTTTTCGATCTCTTCGAGCAGGTCGAACCGATTCTTCCCGTCGCGGTCCATTTTGTTGATGAATACGATCACGGGGGTGTCCCGCATACGGCATACTTCCATCAGCCGGCGCGTCTGGGCCTCGACCCCGTTGACGCTGTCGATCACGAGGATGACGCTGTCGACGGCCGTAAGGGTACGGTAGGTATCCTCGGCAAAGTCCTTGTGACCGGGCGTGTCGAGGAGGTTTATAAGATGGTCCTTATATTGAAAGCTCATCACCGAGGTGGCCACGGAGATGCCGCGCTGCCTTTCGATCTCCATGAAATCGCTGGTTGCATGCTTCTTGATCTTATTGCTTTTCACGGCGCCTGCGATCTGGATGGCGCCCCCGAACAACAGGAATTTTTCGGTCAGGGTCGTTTTGCCGGCATCCGGGTGGGAAATAATCGCAAAGGTCCTCCGCTTGTTAATTTCGTTGATATACTTCATAATTTCGAGCCGCAAAGGTAACACTTGATAAATTAATAGTCTATTAATAGGAGACGATTTACATTTAGGCCCTTATTAAATCCGCCAAAGGATCATAATCCAGCCACCATGGTAAAATTCCGTTTGTTCTCTGTTCTTTCTGGGGTGCTCCTTGCCGCGAGCCTTTTCCCGGTACTCCTGCAGGCTCAGCCGAGGAAGAAAAAAGTCGTTTTTATCATCGCCGATGGCATACCCGCCGATCTGCTGGAAAAAGCCCATCCGGGGTTCATCGACCTGAGCGCAAAGGCCGGGGGGTATAAACGAGCCTATGTTGGCGGGGAAAAAGGGGGCTATACGCAGACCCCGACCATCTCCGCCGTAGGATACAACAGCCTGCTGACGGGTACCTGGGTGAACAAGCATAATGTCTGGGATAACGAGATCAGAGAGCCCGATTATAACTACCCAACCCTCTTCCGCCTCCTGAAGCATGCGGATCATATGAAGACGACGGCGATCTTTTCCACCTGGCTGGATAACCGGACCAAACTGGTGGGTGACTCCATCCCCCAGACGGGGAATATCGCGGTGGACTATCATGCCGATGGCTATGAGCTGGATACAGTTCGTTTCCCGCATGACAAGGAAAGCGCGTATATCCATACCATCGATGAGCTGGTGACCGATTCGGCGGAAAAATGCATACGGGAGAACGCGCCGGACCTCACCTGGCTCTATCTGGAATATACGGACGATATGGGCCACCGTTACGGCGACGGGGCGAAGATGAATGATGCGATCGCGTATCTGGACAAGCAGGTAGGGAAGATCTGGTCGGCCATTCAGTACCGTCAGAAGAAATTTCCGGAAGACTGGATGATCCTGGTAACGACGGACCATGGCCGGGATTCGGTTACGGGAAAAAACCATGGCGGGCAGTCCACGCGCGAACGGACGACCTGGATGGTGACGAATGCAAAAGGTTTGAACAGCTATTATGACAAATACCAGCCAGCTATCGTGGACTTTATGCCAACCATGGCCCGCTGGCTGGACCTGACCATACCCAGGGACAACCTGATCGAAATGGATGGGACGCCGCTGATCGGAAAAGTATCTCTGGCCGAGCCCGTCATCCAGCTTGCGGATAACAAGCTGAACATCCAGTGGAAGGCCCTTGACAAAGATGGATGGGTGAAGATCTGGCTGGCGACCACCAATAATTACAAGACAGGCGGAAAGGACAACTATAAGCTGCTGCTGCAGGTGCCGGTAGCGGCGCAATCCGCCATCCTCGGCATCGGTTCTTCGCCTTCCAGTTTCTACAAGATCGTGCTGGAAGCGCCTTATAATGTGCTGAACCGGTGGATCGTTGTCAAATAAATGGGTTGTCCGGGGGAGCGTCCTCCATGGGGCGAACCGGGAGTTATGCCCTGAAGACAGTCGGATGGGTGTGGACGCAGTCTAGTTCCCCGGAAGCAGGGTGTTCAGGTCCTGATTGGCCTCATAATGAAAAGGCACGCTGAAGGGAACGCCATCTCTTTTTAACCTGACCCTTCCGTCGAGAGCGATCTTAACCTCGCGGTTGAGCAACAGCTGGAGGGCATTGCTGAGCAGGCTATGGAGGTCCAGCTGCAAAGACACCGGCACATAAAAAGTGTCTTTGCGGGCAATAAAGATCGTCGTATCGAGGAGGGAATGACCCGAAAGCTTGCCGTTCACGAAGACGTCCATCTCCGCTCTTTTCAATTGAAGTCCGAAGTTGTTGGGGTTATAGAATTTTATCGTCGTTGCGAGGGTGGTCTGCTGACCGGCCGACTGAGCGATCTGGAGATTCTGAAATCCGTAATATTCTGGCGCCTGTGGCTTGTGACAGCTCAGGGCAAGAAGGAGGATAACCGGAAGGATGATGCGGCGTGGAGAACGGGTCCCGGACGAGCGAGCATCAGCTTTGTTGATCAGCGGATTCATAGCTATGCAAGATAAGTGGCAATACGGAATAAGCTTAATATTAATTATCTTTCTGAAAAGTTAAAATCGTGTCCAATATAGCCGAACGGATCAAAGCCTTCAACAAGGGAAGGCTGCCAGCCTATACCGCTTTGAAATATCAGGTGATGGCTGAAAACCCTTTCCGCTTCCTGCGGGGAACCTGTCATCTTTTCTATGAAGACCTGCGGCGGACCGACCCTCTTCCCCAATATCCACTGAGCTGGATCTCGGGCGACCTGCACCTTGAGAATTTCGGCAGCTATAAGGGTGACAACCGTCTGGTGTATTTCGATCTCAACGATTTCGATGAGGGCATGCTGGCGCCGGCCACCTGGGAGCTGGCCCGTATGGTTACAAGCATCTATAATGGTCTGGAATCGCTGGACATCAAAAGAAAAGAAGCAACCCGTCTTGCCAAATTATTCCTGACGGCTTATTCTTATACGCTGGCTTTGGGAAAGGCCCGTTATATCGAAGGAGAGACTGCAAAAGGTATCGTGAAGCTGTTCCTTGACAAGATCTGTGAACGCAGGCAAAAGGAGCTGATCCGGCAGCGGACCATCGAGAACAGGGGGAAGCTTGGGCTGCGGATCGACAAGATCCGGTTCTTTGCCCTTGACAAAACGCTGAAGAGAGAGCTCACGGCGCATCTCACGCAGTGGATCGGTCAGGACCCGCATCTGAAACATCGTTTCCGGGTGCTGGATGTCTGTTTTCGTATAGCCGGAACAGGTAGTCTCGGGATAAAACGATATGCTTTCCTGTTGCGTAACAACAAAGATGCGAAGAAACACCTGCTGATCGATATGAAACAGGCGCAGGCTTCTTCCTTACAGCCCTGGCTCAGCAATCAGCAGCCAGCCTGGGTTTCGGAGGCGGAGCGGGTCGTCGCCATCCAGCAGAGGATGCAGAATATCGCGCCTGCCCTGCTCAACACCACCGTCTTCCGGGATGAATCCTATGTGCTGAAAGAAATGCAGCCGACCGCGGACAAGATCGATTTCCTGGTGATCCGGGACAGGAGCAAGGATATCGAGCGGGTGTTGAAGGATATGGCCATGCTCACGGCATCGGCGCAGTTGCGGAGCGCGGGTCGTCAGGGGGCGACCCTTCCGGATGAGCTGATCGCGTTTGGCAAGGACCATCACTGGCAGCAGGGGCTGCTGGAATATGCGGCGGAATATGCGAGACAGGTGAAAAAGGATTATCAGGTCTATTTCAAAGCGTACAAGGCGGGTTATTTTACGGCGGAGGTGAAGCCAACGCCGGAGTTGGGGAAGTCACCGGGATGATGTGTGGATGCGGTGTAGGGCTGCCGGTCCGGAGATGCTTTTAGGAAGGGACGTGGTTGCGCGGTGGCGGGATGCGGTGTTGCAGACAGAAATTAATAAAAAAATAATATTCATGTTCTTCTCGCAGGAGGTCTTCTGGAAACTGATGCTAGCCGTGATCGTAGGCGGCCTGATCGGCGCGGAGCGGGAATACCGGAGCAAGTCGGCCGGCTTCCGTACCCTGACGCTGATCTGTCTGGGGGCAACGCTGTTCACGATATTATCCGAGCTGATCGGCGCAAAAAGCGCCCCGGAAAGGATCGCCTCCAATATCGTCGTGGGTATCGGTTTTGTGGGTGCGGGTGTGATCTTCAAAGGAGATTCGGTCCATAGCAAGGTCAACGGGATCACGACTGCGGCCATGATCTGGGTGACGGCCGGTCTGGGCATGAGCATCGGTGCTGGGTATGAATGGATCGCCGTCATTGCTACGGCGCTGGTCCTTGCCGTGCTGTTCATCTTCAGCCTGCTGGAGGGGTGGATCGACCGGGTGAACCAGATCCGGAATTACAAGATCGTCTGCGATTTTCAGGATGAGACCCTGCACCGTTACGAGCTGCTGTTCCGGAAGCATAACCTGAAATTCAAACGCGTGCGTATGACGAAGACCTCGGCCGATATGATCACGGGTGAATGGGTGGTTCAGGGATCGGAGCATAACCACCGGCATTTCAGCGAGATGGTGATCAAAGACCCTGCGGTAAAGGCATTTGAGTTTTGAGCGACGCGGACGAAATGCTGAGCGCTGCCGAATAAATGCAGGATGATTGGAGGCCCGTGTTTTGTTGAAACTGCGAAGCCTGTTCTAAAAAACCGTCAGGGTCCATTCCCGTTCGAATATTCCGCCGGGGGCGAGGCGCTGGATCCCTTCCTTAGTGACCAGCTGCTGGTCCGAGTCCGTGCTGTCGGCGATCCCGCACCAGGGCTCGATACAAACAAAATCGGCATTCTTTGCGGCCCAGATGCCAAGGAAAGGGAAGTCTGGGAAGTCCACCCGAAGCCCGTGGGGCGTTTTATCGGATCTCAGCGATATGGAGGTAGAGGCAGGATGCCGGAGCACCAGGGCATCTTTTTCAAACAGCTTTCTGGTCAGGTCCAGCCGGTTGCTGTCCGACAAAAGGGGTATCGGTGATTTTTCGATCAGGCCATCTTTCGAAATGGGCCAGCGGGAGGCCGTCTCCGTTTTACCAAATTCAAGGAAATAGTCCTCATAGGCCGTTCCGGTGACCAGTGGCGCCTTAAAGGCCGGATGACCGCCGACAGAGAACCAGAGGTCCTCACCGGGGGAAGGGTTCTTCACCCGGTAACCGATCTTCAGCCCCTGCGGCAGCAGCTGATAGCTTAACTGCAATTCAAAGTCAAACGGGTATTTTTTGCGGGTGTCCTCGTCGCTGTGAAGGACGAAGGAGATGGCATCCGGCTTTTGCCCGGCAGGGGTAAATTCCCTGTCCCTTGCAAATCCATGCCGCCCGAGCGAATATGGTTTATTGTCATAATAGTAAAGATCGCCCTTCAGGGTGCCGACAATGGGAAAAAGGATGGGTGAATGTTTGGCCCAGAAAGCAGGATCGCCGTTCCACATATATTCCAGCTGGTGGCCCTTATGGAAAACACGCTGCAATTCGGCCCCTTTTGGATGGATAAGCACTTTCAGGAATTCGTTTTCGATCGTGAACATAAAGCAGGTTTAGAGTGCAATATAATTCTTACTTTCGGGGTATGTTTCGCTACCTGGAAATCATATGGACCAGCTTTAAAATGGCGCTGCAGGAGTTCAGATCCAACAAGCTCCGCACATTTCTGTCACTTCTGGGGATCACGTTTGGCATTTTCTGTATCATCAGCGTATTATCGACCATCAGCAGCATGCAGCTGGCGGTGAACAACGATATCAAGTCGCTTGGCAACAAAACGATCTATATCGATAAATGGCAATACGGCGGTGGGCCTGACTATCCCTGGTGGAAATATATGAAACGCCCCAGCCCGAAATTTACCGAGATGAAAGAGCTCCGGGCAAAGGTGCCGGAGGCGGCGTATATGGCGTACTGTATCAACACGACGGCCAATGTCGATTATGGCGACAATTCCCTGACAGGAGTAAACTACTATGGCAATACCGAGGATTTCGACAAGATCCAGTCGATAGTGATCGGGGATGGCCGCTATTTTAACCAATCGGATTTCGATCACGGTTCCCCTACCATCGTCATAGGCTATACGATCGCCGAAAAATTATATGACAAGCCCGAGAAAGCCGTCGGGACAGAAGTAAAGTTAAAGAACGGCAAATCGGCGCTGGTGATCGGCCTGATCAAGAAACAGGGCCAGAGCCTGATCGGGGGATGGGATTATGATAACAGCATCCTGATGACCTATTCCTTTATAAAACAGATCATCAAAGATGAGAACGGCGGTCCGACGATCCTGGTGCAGGCGGGGCCATCTATTTCGATAGACGCCCTGAAAGACGAACTGGAGGGAGCGATGCGCTCGACGCGTAAGCTGAGCCCTACCCAGGAAGACAATTTCGCGCTGAATGATATCGATGGGCTGAGTAAATTCCTCGACCCCATATTCGCCGGGATGAATATCGGAGGATGGGCCATTGCGGCTTTATCTCTGGTAGTGGGTATGTTCGGGGTGGCGAATATCATGTTCGTGACTGTCCGGGAAAGGACGAGCCAGATCGGGCTGAAGAAGGCGATCGGAGCCAAGCGGAATGTGATCATGACGGAATTTCTGCTGGAGTCTGCTTTTCTCTGTATTATCGGCGGCGTGATCGGGCTGATTGCCGTGTTTGCGCTCACGATGCTGATCTCCGGCCTGTTTAGTTTCAAGGTCTTCATCCCCTTCAATATTATCGTAATGGCTGTCAGCATCTGTCTGGTTACAGGTGTGCTGGCTGGAATTATCCCCGCTTTTATAGCCGCCAGGATGGATCCGGTGGTGGCCATCCGGTCTAAATAAGCCGGCCTGCCGGAATACCAGGCAGTAGGAACGCGATCATCGTGACAGACGTTGGCCATTAGCCGTGGCAGTTCGTTTGCCTGTTTTGACCTACTTTTGCGGCCGATGCCCATCATTTTAGCCATAGAATCTTCATGCGATGAAACGAGTTGCGCCATCAGCCGGGATGGGGCGATCTTATCCAATATTATTGCCGGCCAGGCTGTACATGAGCAATATGGAGGAGTAGTGCCGGAACTGGCCAGCCGCGCGCACCTGCAGAATATCGTTCCGGTAGTGGATGCAGCGCTGAAGAAGGCAAATCTGGGGGGTGCGGAGGACGGAGGGCGCGGGTCGGCGGGAACGATTGCTCCGGACGGGTCGATGGATGGTGTGGGAGACGGAGGGCGTGGGGGTATTCCTGCGGGTCTTGCTGCGGTTGACGCCATTGCCTTTACACAGTCCCCCGGCCTTATCGGATCGCTGCTGGTGGGCGCACAGTTTGCGAAGTCGCTGGCGCTTTCCCTGAATATTCCCCTGATAGCGGTGCATCATATGCAGGCGCATGTGCTGGCAAATCTGATCCCGCATTCCGTGAAAGGGGTGCCCGCGCCGATGCCAGGGTTCCCTTTTCTTTGTCTTACGGTCAGCGGAGGACATACCCAGATCGTGCGCTGTGAATCACCATTACAGATGCGGGTGATCGGAGAAACGCTGGATGATGCGGCGGGTGAAGCCTTTGACAAATCGGCTAAATTGCTGGGCCTGCCCTACCCCGGCGGTCCGCTGATCGATAAATATGCCAGCCAGGGCAACCCGGGCCGGTTCTCCTTTCCGGAACCCCGGATACCGGAACTGAATTTCAGTTTCAGCGGATTGAAAACGGCCATCCTCTATTTCTTGCAGGACCATGTGAGCAAAGACCCCGGCTTTATAGAAAACAATCTTCCCGATATCTGCGCCTCCATCCAAAGCAGGATCGTCTCCATACTGCTCAATAAGCTGAAGAAGGCGGCGCTGCAAACGGGCATCACCGATCTTTGCATAGCGGGGGGCGTATCCGCCAACAGCGGCCTGCGGAAGGCGCTGGTGGAGCTGGGCGCCCAGCAGGGATGGAAGGTCTTTATCCCGCCATTCGAATATTGCACGGACAATGCGGCCATGATTGCGATCACGGGGCACTATAAGTTCCTTGCCGGCGACTTTTCGCCGATGTCTGTAAGCGCCAGTGCGAGAGCGGTGTGGTAAAGAGTGTGTTATGCGCTGAAATTGCAGGAATGCCAGGCGCTGTGGTTATGCATGTCCCCCGGTCGCGATGCGGTAAATTTTTCATTATGCCCAATTCTTATTTCCAGTTCAAACAGTTCGTCATCCATCAGGACCGCTGCGCCATGAAGGTATGCACAGACGCCTGTATTTTTGGAGCGTGGCTGTCGGGGAAAAAGCTGCCCTGGACGAGGGCGCTGGATATCGGGAGCGGCACCGGTCTGCTGATGCTGATGCTGGCGCAACATAATGAGGGGATGATCGAGGGGATCGAGCTGGACAGCGCGGCTTTTGGTCAGCTGGAAGAAAATATCGGGGAGAGCAAGTGGAAAGACCGGCTTCGGGTGGTTGAGGCTGATGCGCGGAATTTTGTTTTCCCGCAGCAATTCGATCTTATTATCAGCAACCCGCCTTTTTTCGAAGGGGACCTTCTGTCTGCATCGGATCCGGAGAATCTTGCCAAACACAGTAAAGAGCTGACGCTGGTGGAGCTGACCGGTGTGATTGACGCCAACCTTGCGGTTGCAGGTTCATTTGCTATCCTGCTGCCCGGGCACCGGACGGAATACTTTGAAGGGCTTGCGGCCGCTCACGATTTTTATCTGCATGAGAAATTGTTAGTCCGGCAGACGCCGAAGCACGATTTTTTCAGAGCCATGCTATACTTTACGAGACGGAATACGGGCTCGACCACTGTTGCCGCTATAAGCGGAGAGGCGGAAGGGTCGGCCGGCTTAACGATATCCGAACTCACGATAAAGAATGGTGAAGGCGAGTACACCCCGGAGTTTGTCAGTCTGATGCGGGATTATTATCTGTATCTGTGATCACTGGGCGCATGAAGTCGTGCCGTGCAGATGTCGTGGCCATGTCGTGCAGGTGTCGGGGCCGTATCGTACTGATCCGGGAGGCCGGTCATAACGAAGCCGGGCCTGCATAATCTTCGAGGTAGGCGAAATACGGGGTAAGCTTCCCCTGCTTGACCATAGTGGCCCTTTCGATGACGGCCGCGTTCCCTTTTACCAGGTCTTCCAGCACATATTTTATCAACTGTTCCCCAAAATACCGGGAGGCATCGCGCGGCAGCTCATTGGGCAGATTGCTTACGGCCATGATATCCACCGAGCCGGGCAGATAGGGCGCCGTTCTTTGGCGGGACTGTTTATCGACTCCATATACCGGGTTGTCGATAGGCGTATCACCGAGATTGCACGGTATGGATCCACCTTTATCATCGGTGATGTCGGCAATGGAGGCGATGCGGAAATCTTTGTCGGCGAGGGCATCCCATTCAAACAGGCGCGGCATATCGGTATCCCAGTAAATTCCATTCATGAGGATATCCGTCACTTTTGTGAAAGGAAGGAATTTGCATGCGTAATCCTCGGGATGCTGGTGAAAATCGTCCCGGTTGTATGTTCCTTTCGTCCTGTGTTCATAGAGTGCGGGACCTTTCAACTGGGTGAAGACCGGGTAGGAGAATTTTCGTTCGAGATATTCGTCCGTCTCGACTTCGATGATGCCGAGGAGGTTCATCACTTCCAGCACACCATGCGCCACGCGACCGGATCCGGTGATGGCCACTTTGATCTCCGGTAATTTCAGTCCGAAGTAAGTATGGATCAGTTCGCGGAAGCTTTTTTGTCCGTTGACCCTTGCCAGTTCATACTGGCCGGTGCGGCGCCCATAGGCCATGATGCCATTGTGCGCGCCGACGACACCCGCAAAGAATCCGAATCCCAGTATCCGCTGCCCGTCGTCGTGTTCCAGGCATTCATAATCGATCAGGGTGATCTTTTTTTGGAGGATGGCGCGGAACATATCCTGGTTGTAGGACTGTTTCTTTTTGGTGTGGGAAAAGAATAGATAGGTCTTGCCTTCGATCAGTTCCTGCACCGGAACTTCTTTGATCCCAAGCAGAAAGGTACAGTCGGAGAGATCTTTCTTTACATCTACCCCCGCTTTTTCGTATTCCTTATCGGTGTAACAGCGGTCGGGGGATGACTGTGCCACTACCCTGACCTGGTCTGAATTTTTATGGATCCATTTGCATTGTGCAGGTGTGAGGGCCACCCTGTTATCGGCAGGTGTCTTGGCTTCGCGGAGCAGTCCTATTTTGATCATCCTTTTAAATTCGTCCTTTAAATGGTTTGTTGGCAATCGGCTGGTTTCGGGGAACTTGTGCTGCGATAAAGGTAGCACCTTTAGCGCGCCCGACCCCGCGCACCGGCTAAAAAATACTTCCCGGGGGTTTTTGGACAAGCCAGCCCGAATGTGTAATATTGCATCCCGATTTTGGTTGCCGCAAATCGCAGATCAGCGCAGTGACCGGGGTCGCGGAATTCGCCCGGATGGCGGAATTGGTAGACGCGTCAGACTCAAAATCTGGTTATCGCAAGGTAGTGCAGGTTCGATTCCTGTTCCGGGCACAAGGGCCCCGACGAATGTCGGGGTCTTTGCATTTTGGAACGATGCGAACTTGTTCGCAAAAGTGTAAAAATGTAAAGACCTGAGCGCCGTAGGCGCGGGGGCCTTTGAGTAAGCCCCTAGTGAAAGAGGATACCTTCTCTATTTATGTATATGAACGTCTACTTTATTATTCACTGGACTTCGCCTGGTATATCGCCTCTTTGTTTTTGGAGGCTTACTCTTATTTAATAAGGAGTATAGCGCTATCCCGACAAGAATCAATAAAAGGAGGGGAAGAAGGTGCGTTGAAGTGCCCGCATGAGATTCGATTCTTAGTAAATCCATAAGATGGGGGTTTAGTAAATAAGAAACGACAAAAGACTATAAAATATTTCGCCTCATACTTAATATATAAGCAAAATTAAAACAGTTTTTAAATGATAATCAATCAGATACGTTAATCGGGTATCTTAAATTCGCCTTTAGCTCGTCAGGCAAAATTTGTATATTCGTATAAATTTCGTGGATATGAATACGCTTGTTATCGAAAACAAATCATACGTCGTTGTGCCAGCAGAAAGCTATCAGGCACTGCAAAAGAAGGCCGCCTTAAAAAGCCGGCCAGAAAAAACACTAACTATAAAAGAAGCAAGAGCACATAGTAAAAAGCTAATAAGGAAGTGGGCCAGCGCGAAATAATCATTAAAGAGTCTGTTGCTGATAGTATAGCTGAAATAGCCTGGTATATAGAGTCAAAAGGCTTGGTAGCAACTGCTGAAAAATTTGCGGATGATGTATACGACTTTTTCATAAAGATAGCCGATTCCCGGAGAGGTCATGCCATTTGCAAAGATCCTGAAAGAGCCATCATTGGATACAAATGTATCCCGTATAAAAGAAAATATACCGTTGTATTTCTCGAATCCGACGACGAATTGATCATGTGCGAATTCATCCCCTCAAAGAATATTCACTGGTAATCTGGCCTGCCCGCTAAGTATATAACCCCCGCAAATTGCTAAAAGCCACAAAATCAGCGAATAATTGGTTAGATAATTCTCCTGTTCCGGGCACGAAAGCTCCGACGCAAGTCGGGGTCTTTGCATTTTGGATGGCAAATGCTTACAAACTCTCTTTAATGTATTTTGAAAACGTGTCAATGGCTTCATACAATTCAAACCCAATGCCTTGTGCAAGTTGATCCAGTTCGGTCATACTATGTGTTAAAAAGATGGCAATGGATTTTTTTGCTGGATCTGCCGACCACCAACCACCATAAGCACCTGGCCAACCTACAGATCCAATAGAGCCTGCACAAGGCATAGATAAATATGGGCTTTCTCTCATAACAACAGCCACACCCAGCCCAAAACCAAAATTGTCTTTAAACATTAGCGTACCCATTAATTTTGAGTGTTGTCTTTGAGTTGGCGTCAAATGATTGGAACACATCAGATCTTTAGTTTCCTTTTTTAAGATTTGAATGCCATCTGAACTCCCGTTTTCTACAAAAATTCTTGCAAATTTCAGGTAGTTTTCTATAGTTGACCAAAGCCCCCCACTGCCAGCTTCAAATTCCAAACCATGGGGTCGTTCTTTGAAAGCCATTTTTGATGGAACTGTTTCAAGATTGATTAAGTTGCCAAATTCATCGAAACCAATATTAGCAGCACATCTGTTTTTTTTGTTATTGGGAACATCAAAAAAGGTATCTGTCATTGATAATGGATTGAATATTTTTTCTTCCATTACTCTGCTCAAGGGATTACCTTCTATCTTTGAAATGAGCAATCCCAATAAGTCAGTAGATTTTCCGTAATTAAATTTTTCTCCGGGCTGGCTTACCAGGGGCAGGCTTGCCAATCCATTAATCCATTGTTCAATTGTAAGTTCATTATCAATGTCGCCACCTAAAACCCGGTCGTATTCAGCTTTAAGTTTTCCCTTCTGAAATCCACTATACGTAAAACCTGCTGTATGTGTAAGTAAATCGAGTATGGTAATGTCTTTGTTAGCATCTTCGTACTCATCAAGCTGATTTTTCAAGACTTTCATATTCCCAAACTGTGGAAACCATTTAGTGATCGGGTCGTTGAGATCCAATTTCCTTTCTTCGTACAATATCATTGTAAGTACTGAAGTAATTGGTTTTGTCATTGACGCAATCCTGAATATCGTATCAATGGTCAATAATTCTTTTGTCTCCATGTTTTTATATCCGTCGCTTTCCTGATATAAAATTTGCCCATCTTGCCATAAAATGCAGTTAATTCCACCAATCTTTTTATTTTCAATTAATTTTTTAAACATCGGATCACAGCTCTTTTAGTAATTTTAATTTTCGACTTTTAGAATATTCAGCACCCTCGAAATTACCGGACAAATTCCCCGTTAAAAAAAAATTTTGCGAAGTCGATCGGTTGCGCTTATATTTGCAACTGATCGGCTTCTTAATTAACATTTATGAGACGCGACATTTTTCAAGCCATTGCGGACCCCACTCGACGAGCGATCCTCGTCCTGATAGCCGTGCAGGCAATGACCCCCAACGCCATTGCGGAGCACTTCGACATCACCCGCCAGTCCATATCCAAACATTTGCGCATCTTGTCCGAATGCAACCTCCTGGCCCAAAAGCAAGAAGGCAGGGAAATCTTTTATGAACTAAAAATCGATAAAATGAAAGAAATCGATATCTGGCTAGCCCAGTTCCGGAAGATTATGGAGGAAAGGTTCCAACAACTCGATGAAGTATTGTACACCATAAAAAATAAGAAAAAATGAACCTGCTGTTTGATTTCACTGTAGACAAAGACACGAAAACCATTCATGTCACCCGTGAATTTGCCGCGGACCTTGATCTCGTGTGGGACGCCTTTACAAAAGCTGAAATACTGGACCAGTGGTATGCACCCAAACCATTTCGTTCCCGTACGAAGGAAATGGACTTCCGGGAAGGCGGGCGTTGGCTACACGCCATGGTTTCCCCAGAGAATGTGGAACGCTGGAGTTTGGTCGAGTTTATCAAAATCCAACCCAAGACCAACTTCTCTACAAAGAATACCTTTGCCGATGAAAATGGAAACTCCAAGGGCGATGCCTTCTCCCTGGTGAAGAATTCCTTCAAGGAGGGAACTGGAATAACCACGGTTCGCGTTGAAAAAATTTTTAATGATCTTTCCACCCTTGAAATGATGGCCACGAACGGCTTCAAGGAAGGCACTGCCATGGGATTCCGCAATCTGGACGAATATCTGCTCACCCTGGTCACCAACAAATAAGGTCTATTTTAAAAACAAATCTATAGTTATGCGAAAGTTGATAATGAAGATGTCGATGTCGCTCGACGGTTTTGTATGCGACGCCAATGGCGGGAATGATTGGATCTTCAAGACAGGAGACAAGGAATCATTGGCCTGGAGTCTCGGGTCAGTCTCGCAGGCAGGGCTGATTATCATGGGCAGGAAGTCGTTTGAGGCTATGGCCCCTTACTGGCCGACTGCGACCGGGCCTTTTGCCGTGCCGATGAACGAGATCCCCAAGGCTGTCTTTACCAAAAAAGGGTATGCGGGCATCCCGCCCGGCGCTGAGCAATCGCCTGCCGCGGCTTCCTGGGCCGAGACACGGGTTTTTGACGGCGATCTTGCCGAAGGGATCAGGGAACTCAAAGCCGGGTCAGGGAAACCGATCGTAGCGCTTGGCGGCGCGGGATTTATGCGGAGCCTCATAGCAACGGGTCTCATCGATGAATACCACCTGTTCATCCATCCCGTCGCATTGGGCTCGGGGTTGTCAATCTTCACCGATCTTGCAATACCGTTTTACCTGAAGTTGGCGGATGTAAAGGCTTTCCCGGGAGGAGTCATAGCACACACTTATCATCCGGGGTAAGGCAAGCCCTTTTGATCCGGTCATTTCCCAATTGTTCTCGTTCGACCTCTTTTTTGTTATCGCTCCAATGAACGGAAAATTTGTACAAATTTGTAATCAGGAGCATCAGGACCAGAAAAAGGAACCAGCGACCGAAAACAATCTTATAAAAGAGTTTGGCATCCTGATCGGGAAATAGCAACGATTGGTATTTTTTGATTACCGGGACGCTTAATGACTACAGAGCTATTCTGTAATAATTTTATCACACCATTCTGTCAGGCCGACGAAGATCTGGGGATTGCCGAATTTGGCGTTTTTATTGTCCAGGTCGGCGGCCACAATGCCCCGGGCCTTGCAACAGGCGCCGCAGGCATATAGCTGGATTTTATTGGCCAGCACTTTTGGCAATATTTCCTTGAGGGGAGGCCAGCCGACGGGCGTTATGGCATTCAGGGTGCTGTCCCGCATCAGGCTCACCGCCTCGCCCAGCAAAAATATTTGTACTTCGTGGCCGGCTTCGGCAAGCGCATTCCCATGGAGGAACGGGAAGGAGGCTTTTGTAGGATCATCCGACCCCCAGGCGCTTTTGATAAAGATCTTCAATTTTTTCTCTCCCCGGATGGAGACGCTGCCAAGAAAAGGCAACGGAAAGAGATATCTTAAGAAATTCTTGCGGATCATGTTTTTGAATTGACCTTCTAAGCTACAAAATACCTGGCACAAAATTATGCCGCATATCCGAACCTGATAAATCCAGCTGTACCCGCATTCACTATATTATTGCTGCGAGGAAATGTGGATGTCAAAACTTAATCAACAGTTTTTCAGCCATCAGCTTACCATCCTTATAATATTCAAAGACCCAACTGTCATCTCTTTTGAATACGATCCCATTTGAGGATCCATTATCCGCAATAAAACAATCGGCCACCGAGCTTTTGAACATGCGTAAAATCGTCTTTGGTGTAGTATCGATCAGCTGGTACCCATTAGCAATTGGCTGCGCGTATAAAGTGCCGGCAGATGTGGGTGTTACGGTTACGGTACTTTTCTCTGCAGGCGCGGAATCAGAAGCAGTGGCCGAGGCCAGTGGCTGGTCATTTATGGCCGTCGCCGGCTGATAAACATACTTAGTTTCCTTCAAGGACTTAAAGGCGTCCTCTAAAGCATCGGTATAGGCTGCCGCAAAATCCTTCTCCCGGCTATTTCCTTCTTTGCTTTTAAAAACTACACTCCCCTTACAGTCTTTTAATAAAAGGGTAAGTTTGGTAGTAAACATTGATTTTTTCTCAACCACTTCAGCAATGAGTGCGGTACATTTATTATTAGCGAGCCCCGTAGGTAGTTCAGCATTGTCAAAATAGGCTGTAAAACCGGTTTCCTCCAGAAGCGATTTTGTGCGGGTGTTTATTCCATATTGATCGTTTTGCTTAAGGAAGCTAAAACTTTCAGGCACCAGAACATATTTGAAGTTGTTAAGTGAAGTCTGCGAATGGCCAGAAAAGCAGCTAAATAAAAGGAATAATAAAACATATGATTTCATAATCGCCATGAATTTTGTTCTGAATTGAAATTTATTTGTCATTTAGTAGTACAACCGTCTTCATTTGCATATATGTAAAGATACCCATTCTTCACAATTTTGATCTTTTGCCATTAAATCGTAGCGCTACTCACCACTCTATCCCCTTTGGTATTACATAGTTCTTAAGTTTATAAAGCCGAGCTGATCTTCCGGGAATTGGTTCGACCTAAATAAAATCGGGATGGGGCACAAGTAATAAACCCGCTCTGGTAGCGGGTTTTGTTTAGCTAAAAATTACTTATCCTACTTATACCAGCACCATCCCTCCGTCGATAACGATATTCTGGCCCGTACCGAAACGCTGTTTCATCAGGTAGAGAAAAGCCCGCGCTATGTCTTCGGCTTCGCCTACCCGTTTTACCAGCAGGGAATCCCCCACTGTTTTATAGAGATTCTCGCGATCGTCTTCCGTCATATTGCTCCATAAATTGGTCTTTACTACCCCCGGGACCACACTGTTTACCCGGATCGGCGCCAACTCCACCGCCGCGGCTCGGACAAATCCTTCCATCGCCCCACAGATACTGGAAGCCAATGCCCAGCCTTTCCCGGGGCGCATGCTGGCAATACCGCTGGTAAGGTTAATGGACCCTCCGCGATTTATATGCGGTGCCCCGTACTTCGCCGCCGCAAAGGCGCCCCAAAAACGCAGGGTGAAAAACGATCTGGCCTTGTCTATTTCGGTGTCGCCTATACCGGACAGGTGCAGGTTCTCCCCAGCGGTATAGACAAGGTGGTCAAAGTCGCCCTCCTTTTCAAAAAAGGCCTTGATATTCTCTTCTTTGCTGAGATCGATAGCATGACCTGCGCTGCCTCTCGGAAGTTCAAGTAACGCCGCGTTGATCCGCTGCAGGTTGCCGGACACGATCACGACGTTGGCCCCTTCCGCCGCCGCGGCTTTGGCAGTGGCCAGCCCCAATCCTGAACTGCCTCCCAATAGAATTATTTTCCTGTCCTTTAAAGAACTGATCTGATTTGCCATAATTGTATGTTTAAGGATACAAAGTTCCAAACCCAGAATCAGCCTGGACTTACCATATGGTAAAAAGCAAACCCTTACTTCATATTCTTCCGGATGCGGCTGAGCGACTGCGGCGTAATGCCCAGGTAGGAAGCAATGTCTTTTAAAGAAACCCGCAGGGCAACATCGGGTTGCTGTGTGATAAATAATGTATACCGGCTTGCCGAATCCTCTCCCAGGTAAGCATTGCGGGTCTGTATTTTGTCCAGGAGCCGCAGTTGTGTGATCTGGTCGATCAGTTCCTTCATGTAAGGAAGCCGGCCATATAAATCGAGCAGCCGGTTCTTTGTAATAACCAGGACTTCCGTGTCACAAGCTGCCTGTATGGCTTCGTCGGCCGGAACCTGGTTGTTAAAACTATGCAGGATCGTACAGAATTGGTTCTCTTTTATAAAGAAATGGGTGACGTCGAAGCCCTTTTCATTGGTGACCAGTATCCGCAATACCCCATTCACCACAAAGAACATTTCCTGGCAGATCTTCCCTCCTTTGAAAAGGGTATCCCCTTCCCGAAACGCCCTGGGCTCAAAATAAGCCGTCATCAACTCCTGATCTTCTTCCGGGAGAGGTTGGTAAAGTTGTAAAAAAGTAACAAGCGGGCTACCCATGCCCGCAAAGATAAATGAAATCACTCGCCATAAAGCGCATAGATCGATTAGTAGCGTTAGATTAGCCAAGAAACGGCCCAAGAACCCGCGTTAGCGGCTCACCACTGAGACAATGAAAAAGACATTATATACGAAGTAAATCTCCTGTAAGTGTATAACGACCCGTCAGTGAATTTATCGAGCGGATTAAAAATCATTTATAAATTGCCTTGAATAATTTGTAAATTTGTTCTATGGAAACCCAAAAGATCATATTAAAGACCGCAAAGGCTCGTAAGGGTACGGTGTCTCGGGTTGCCATACGTAAAGCGGTACAAACTGTATTTGGTGAGTCGAAAGTTATAAAGCCAGTTCAGGCTACAAAAGCAACAGCAGTTAAAAAGGTTAGGGCCGACGTTCTTCAAGCCCAATAACCCGTTATATGAAGGTAGCGGGCTATAATGATTCAGTATTTATCAACTGTCCATTTGATAATCAGTATACCCCGATACTGAGGGGCATCGTTTACACTGTATACAGGTGCGGCTTTTTCCCGAAATCAGCCTTGGACGAGGATGATGGCTTGGATAACAGGCTAAGCAAGATCATACGGAAGATCAGAGATTCCCGGTATGGCATTCACGATCTTTCGCGCATTGAATTGAATGCAGCAGATTATCCGCGCTTCAATATGCCCTTTGAATTAGGCATTTTTTTCGGAGCCAGAAATTTGGGAGATGATTCACAAAAGAAAAAAAGTGCACTGGTATTGGAACGAACAAAATATAGCTATCAACAATATATTTCCGACCTGAATGGAATAGATACAAAAGCACACAATAATGACCCAGCCATAGCCATGGCAAAAGTGCGTGATTGGCTGCGCACTGCTTCTGGCAGGAAAACGATCCCAGGTTATGCTATCCTTACTGCACAATACCAAGAATTTCAGGATCATCTTTCAGACCTTACCGGAGAATTAGGGTTTACTGTCGATAATATTCCATTTATAGATTTTCTAAACCTGGTTGAGGATGCCGTAAGGGAACAGATACGGTAAAATAATTGTGTCAAATTAGTAGAGGGTGAGAACGATTATAGGCATCTAAAAACCGGTTCGAAAAATCTCTTAAAAAATCCTGACAGAGTCACGAAAATGCACTTTTTAGCGCAAAAAAGCATCAGCCAATTACCAACGTATTGGTTCCTGTGCCGTATCCTTCGGTAAGTCAGGAATTGTAAGAGATGATAGTGAGTCCAGAGATTCTTGCCGCTTACGCCTTTCAATAGCTCCGGATATTTCTGTCCTGATATTAGAATAGACGGCGCAAGGATTGTCCCAAATAGCACGGATCAAGACATCCTTTAGCATTGATGTGTCGGAAACGCAAGGCATGAACGGTTTCCTGCTGAGGATAAGCTTTAATATTTTAGCGGTACTGTAGCAAGGCGTCGGCTCCATTTTCGGGCAATCCTCCCGGTAGCCAGACAGATCAGTGATTACCTGAATCAGCTACAAGCCTTCTATTATATCCCTGTAGCCCCTGCCAATGGGAATCGATACTCCATTCACCTCAACCATTTCTGCCGTATAGGATTCGATCTTGCTTACCGAGACGATAAAGGAGCGGTGGATGCGTTTGAAAAGGTTGGTGGGCAAAAGCGTCTCGATCTCATGGGTACTTAGTTTTAACAGGTAGTTTTTTTTTGTCGTTGTAATTTTTATGTACTCCCTTTGGCTTTCGATATACAGAATTTCCGAGAACATGATCTTTACTTTCTTTTTTTGTATCGTCAGGAAGATGAAATCCCTCGATTCCCGGGTTTCGGTGGGCTGCGGTCCCTGCTTTTGGGCGGTCTTAACCTTGTTCACGGCTACCAAAAACCGGTCGAACTCGATCGGTTTTAACAGATAATCCGTCACGCTCAGATTAAAACCCTCGACCGCGTATTGGTGATAGGCGGTTGTAATGATGACCGAAGGCGGATTGGTCAGTGTCTTTAGAAAGGCCATGCCTTTCAATTTCGGCAGGTGGATATCCAGGAATATGAGATCGGTATCGGTCTGGCGCAGGAAGTCGGTTGCCCGGATGGCATCTTTGAATGTAGCCTGCAATTCGAGGAAGGGCACCTGCGAAATATAGTCAGCCAGCACTTTTACTGCCAATGGTTCGTCTTCGATGATGATGGCTCTGATCTTAGACATGGCTTGCCAGGTTTATTTTTAACGTAGCGGTAAAGACCGATCCTTGCTGCTGGACGGACAGGTCGTAATCGGTGTAGAGCAATTCCAACTGACGTCGCAGGTTGGAAAGCCCGATATTCTCCCTTACACCCGTTTCCCCGGGCAACTCCTCGGTGGAATTCTTTACAAAAAAGGCCAACTGCCGTTTGTTCACGGAAAGATGAATGTCGACAAAGGGCCGGTCCCGCGTCTCGGCAGCTCCGTGTTTGAAGGCATTCTCCACCAGGGGGATCAGCAACAGGGGCGGCAGGGCCTGCTTCATATCCTCCACATCGTAGTTGAAATTTACCCGCAAAGAATCGTCGTACCGCAGCTTTTCCAACAAAATATAGTCGGTGATGATCTTCAGGTCCTGTTCAATCGCTATATAGGCCCCACCGCTTTCATACAACATAAAGCGAAGGATCTTTGACAGCCGCATGATCGACTCGGCGGTAAGGTCGGACTTATCCCTTGCCAGGGCATAGATATTATTCAGCGTGTTGAATAAAAAATGGGGGTTTGTCTGGGATTTCAGATAATTCAATTCGGCCTGTTGCTTTTCGATACGCAACTGCTGGGCGTCCTGTTTCAATTTTATATAGTTATAGATATGCCGGCCGATGCCAAAAAAGATAATCGAGCTGACGCTATATTCCATCTGTCCGGCAACCGCATGTCCCGCCTTTGGAAATGCCACAGCAGCGGTAAACAGCTGCAGGCTGGCGCCGAGGCATTTCCAGGCATACAAACCCTCGGAACATAAAATGAGATAGCCGAATAAGAGTAAAAAGGATCTGCCGGTACGTTTCCAGCTTACCCAGGGCAGGGTATATTCAAAAAGAAAATAACAGAGAACAGCGATGTACACGCCCCCCCAGATATCGATCAGGGCTCTTTCCCCAAAGGCATCCCGTTTTCTTGCCACTTCACTAAGCAGGCCCAGCAATATAAAAGCAAGCCAGACCCATCCATAGAATCTTACCCTCTTTTTATCAATTGGTCTTTTCATCTTGCTTTTAGTTGGATAAATATAGGTAAATCTTCTCCAATGCCCTGTCGTTGCTATAGCCGCGTCTTTGCTGTTCGTTGACTATAAACCGCTGTTTGTTGACCATGGCTTTTGGCGCTGCCCATAATTTGGTATCGTTGTGCAAAACCCAACGCCATGAGTAAAATAATACAATTCGGGGAAAAGGTAGAAGGATACTCGATCCCCGTGCTAAACGAAAGAGAGATAAGGGCCTCGGCCGGGATCCTGTTCGTAGCCACTTTTCTCTCTCTTATGCTTATCCTGTTTAAAAACAATTTCGTGCCGGTAAAATATGTCATCACCCTCTTTCTCACCGATCTTCTCATCCGGGTATTTATCAACCCAAAATTTGCTCCCACGCTGATCATCGGCCGGTGGATCGTCCGAAACCAGACACCCGAATATGTCGGGGCCCGGCAAAAGCATTTCGCCTGGGTGATCGGGGTGATCCTGTCGGCTACCATGTTTGTTTTCCTGGTGATCGTAAATGCCTATAGCCCGATAACGGGTATCACCTGTCTTATCTGTCTCATCTTCCTGTTCTTTGAATCGGCGTTTGGCATCTGTCTGGGCTGTAAGGTCTATTCACTTTTTTATAAAGGGAAGACGCAGTATTGCCCTGGCGAGGTTTGTGATGTGAAGTCAAGACAGGATATTCAAAAAACATCCCTGGCGCAGCTGCTTATCATTTTTGCCTTTATCGCCTATGTCTGGGTGACTGCCCTGTTATTTAACGACCATTTTAGTAAGAAGCCGTATGATTTTTTTGGATTGTACGGATCGGCACAATCTAAATAACAGCTTTATGCCCGTGCAGGAAAGGATATTGGAACGATTCTTCGCTGGTTTCCGGCAGAGGGTGATCGGGAATGGGCAGATCTTTACTTCTCCTTACGGGGAGAAAGAGATCATCTATGCCGACTGGACCGCCAGTGGCAGGGCTTACCGGCCTATCGAAGAATGTATCCAGAACGAGATCCTGCCGTTTGTGGCCAATACCCATACAGGGACTACCCTTACCGGAAGCCTGATGTCCGGGGCGTATGAAGAGGCCAGGGTTATCGTCAAGCAGCATGTGAACGCCGACTACGAGGATGTGCTGGTTTTTTGCGGCAGCGGGATGACCGGAGCCGTCAATAAGCTGCAACGGATATTGGGCTTGCGGGTGCCCGGGAGGCTCCTACCCTATTTTAACAAAGAAGAGCTTGGTGATGCGGCGCCTGTTGTCTTTGTGACGCATATGGAACATCATAGCAATCAGATCAGCTGGCTGGAGACCATCGCAACGGTCGAAATCATCGGGGCGGATGAACATGGGAATGTGGACCTGGTCCATTTCAGGAGTCTGCTGGACCAATACAGACATCGGAAAAATAAAATAGCCGCGGTTACTGCCTGTTCGAATGTGACGGGGATCCAAACGCCGTATCGGGCGATTGCGGCCCTGATCCATGCTTATGGCGGATGGTGTTTTGTCGATTTTGCCTGTTCGGCGCCGTATGTAGACATCGATATGCACCCCGGGGAACCCGGAACACAGCTGGACGCGATCTATTTTTCGCCGCATAAATTTCTTGGCGGACCGGGGACGCCGGGTGTTCTGGTCTTTAATAAACATCTCTGCTCCAATACCGTCCCCGACCAACCGGGGGGCGGCACCGTCCTGTATAGTAACCCCTGGAAGCTGCACGAATATGTACCTTCCATCGAACAGCGGGAGGATGGCGGCACCCCGCCATTCCTGGGCGGGATAAAGGCGGCGATGTGTATCCGTTTGAAAGAAGCCATGGGGGTTGCCAATATCCTTCACCGGGAAGAGGAACTCATGCGACTGATCTTTGCCCGGTTTGCCCGGATGAAAAATGTCAAAGTACTTGAAGCCAGCCATCAAAACAGACTGGGGGTGGTCTCCTTTATTATTCCCGGAGCGCATTATAATCTGATCGTTAAACTGCTGAACGACAGGTTTGGTATCCAGACAAGGGGCGGCTGTTCCTGTGCGGGGACCTATGGGCACTACCTGCTGGGGGTGGATGAGGCGAGGTCGCTGGAAATACTGGATTCGATGCGCACGGGAGATCTGTCGTGCAAACCCGGGTGGATCCGGTTGTCGGTTCATCCTACGATGACCGATGCGGAGACAGGGTTTATCATGGATGCTATTGAATCGACGGTATCCCATTTCCAGGAATGGATGAAAGATTATATATATGATCCTGGAACTAACGAATATTCTTTCAAAGTCATTGAGGCAAAGGAACAGAGCAAGATTGGAGATTGGTTTAATGTCTCCAACTGGGGATAAATCCAACCTGTTATTTTGCATTTTGGAAAT
This sequence comes from Puia sp., assembly GCA_035317125.1. Lineage (GTDB taxonomy): Bacteria > Bacteroidota > Bacteroidia > Chitinophagales > Chitinophagaceae > Puia. Next base: position 5,694 of record DATHHO010000010.1, on the reverse strand, counting down.
TCCCTATGGCTAAAGCTTCAGGATCTTCGTATTAATATTGATCTTTCTCTCCGCATTATACAGCTTCAGGAAGTATAGCCCGGAGGACGGCGGGAATAAAACGGTGAAGGTCAGCTGACATGAGCCGGAGATCAATAACTGATCTCGACCGTCGTCTTCCAGGTCGAAGCATTGCCGATATTATGCAGCATAAAGTGTGCGAGGTCGGCGCGGGAGATGTTCAGGCAATTCTTCAGAAAGCTGTTGACGGCAAACCGGTAATGGCCCGTTACGGGTTTGTCCGACAGTCTGGGAGGCCGCATGATGGTCCAGTCCGCATCGCTTTCTTTTACCAGGCCCTCCATTATCCGCAGGTCTGCATACATATTACGCAGTAATTTCTGTATGATATATTTCGCGGCCAGCCTCACGATAAAAGGGATCACGGGGCTTATTTCAAGGGCGGAGGCTGAAACAACGAAAATGCGCCGGATCCCCTTCTTTTTCATCGCTTGTAAAAGATTAGCATTGCCCTGGGAGTAAAGGGTTGTAGGCTTGCTATCCATCAATCCGCCTTTCACCCCAATCGCGGATATTACGGCATCCTTATGGTCTAAATATTGCTCAAAGGTCTCCGGATGCATGATGTCTCCCTTTACAATCTCCAGAGCAGGATGTGTAAGGGTGAGATTGGCCGGATTGCGTAAAACAGCCGTTACCCGGTGACCTGCTTCCAGTGCTAATGTTACGGCTTGTTTACCAGTTCCGCCGTTTGCGCCAATGATCAGGATATTCAGTGGGGCGGGCTTTTTGTCGTTGCTCATACTATAATTGCTTGTTAGTGATCAAAACCGGAAGACGCTCAGCACAAATATGGTGAGGAACATGATCAATTGCGCAACATAAATGATCCGCAATCTGCCGATGATACCTTCTATCGGCCTGTCGCCCGCAGCCGGAGTCTGAGCCAGCAGGCCTCTTAACTTTATCAGCGTGGGTCTTGCGATGGCGATGCCATTTATCAGCACCAGCAGGACCAGCACCATCTTTATTCTGAACCAGAGCATGCTGGTCACGGCAGCTTTGAAGATAAATGCCATTCCTAACCCCGTTGTGATCAGGAGAGCAGCGCCGGCTCCGATCAGGGCAGGGAATGCCGCAGAGCCCTCAAGGATGGCCAGTGCCTTTGGCTTGTCGGTAAAGAGATATTTTTTCATTCGTCTGATGACCGAAAAATCGGCGATCACCGTTCCTGCCATGATCGTAAATCCGGAGATATGCGCTACGAGGCATAGCTGCAAAATGGTCTGTGAGCTCATGAGATATTTTATTTATAGGTGTTTCAATTTGTCAGGATTTGTCTGCACGTAGATATTCCTGATATGCTCCCCGTCCGTCTCGAGTGAGACGAGGCTCATGGGCGTGGCGCCCGAGAAGGATATGATGGAAGGTAAGCCGTTTGCAAAAGCTATTTTCTGATTGAAGTCCGGGACGGACTGTATAAATTTGGGAACGAGGGTGAGCAGGACCCGGCCGACGTTCTCTCTTCCATGGATGGGCTTCAGGAATGCCGTAAGCCGCTGGCCGTTGACCACAAAAGTTTTGCCTCCTCCATCGGCAAACATCAGGATGTCTTCTTTCAGCAGGTCGATAAGGTCGTCCACGCTGCCCTCTGAAATGGCCCGGAGAAAGTTGTTCAGGATCTTTTCATGCACTTTCATGTCTACTTCGAAACGACGGGCATCTTTGCCAAGATTATCTTTGGCCCGCTTGAGGATCTGCCTGCAGCTATCGGTCGTTTTGTCGAAGATCTCCGCCAGCTCGTAATAGTCATAGGCAAATACTTCTTTCAAAAGGAAGATCGCCCGTTCCTGGGGAGTCAGCTTCTCCATCAGGACCAGCATACCGATGGACAGGGCGTGCCAGGTCTCTATCTTTGCATGCGTTTTGTTCTGGTCATAATTCTGCAACGGCTCGGGCAGCCATATCCCGACGTATTCCTCTCGCTGCACCCTTGCGCTGTTGAGGTAATTGATACATTTATTGGTCACTATCTTTACCAGGAACGCCTTCGTGTGCCTGACCGTATCCGCCTGTATCTCCATCCATTTCAGAAAAGTGTCCTGAACGATGTCCTCGGCGACATCGATACTGCCGAGCATATTATAGGCCATTGAGAATAAAAGGGCCTTATATTCTAAAAATGTCTCCGTCTTGCTGTCCATACCAAAATAATTGCTTTTCCATAGATAAGACAATTTACTTCAGTTATCTGTGACAGCGGGGGAAAAAATTATTGCCGGGTGATCGTTCGGGAGCCCCACCGACCGGATCAGCAAGGTCAGAATAAGCGGCAGGATTGCCCAATCAAAATACTTTGTAAAAAGGAGGAAGAAGACCAGGAACAGGCTGAGCAGGACCGAATAAAAAGAAAAGTAATATTTTCTCAGCCCTGCCGGAGAAAAGATCGCCAGCAGGTTGAGCGGACAGGACCAGATCAGGTTAAGGTTGAACTTTGCTACGCTGTGGTGGGTGCCAAGCCAGAGATACAGCAGGAAAAGCCCCACGAGTCCAGTTGAACTGAAAAGTATAAAGTCGGGGATCATACTGCGTTTGCCCGATCTCCATTCCCATGCTGCGAGTAATCCATAAAGAACGAAGATCAGCCAAAAAAAAGGGACTGGGGAGCTGAGGTTATTGTGGTGTTGGATAGCGGGGCCTTTGTTGTAGGCCTTGTTGTCCGCGGGCTGATTAAAGTCGTACAGTTTTTCGGCGCTGACCAGCTTCCGGTCGTGGGTGACGAGGAAATGACCCATTGCGTCGTGGAGGTTCGACGGCAGGAACATCTGCTCTTCCCGGCTGGCATGCTTATCGGCTGGCAACCCAAGGCAGATGTTTATTCCGAAGCCCGCCCAGGGATTGAAAGCAAAATATTTGGTTATCCATTGCCGGAAGGTCTTATTCTCACCGGGGAATGAATCCGTCAGCTGGAGATGGTTCGGGAAGATCCCTTCCACATCATCCCTGATCCTTGTGGAGCAATTGTCGAAAAAAAAATTGTATTTATAATATTTGTTCTGCTCTCTGGCATTTTCAAAAAGCCGGTCCGTCAGCAATTGTTTTTCATCCAGGTTCATGTTCAGCACCTGTTCCCACACCGTCCTGTGGTCTTCTTCGTATTCTTCGAGAAATTCTTCAAATGAAGTTGTGCTCAGATAATAATTCAAATCCCCGCCGATGAACTTGCTGTAAAAATGAGGATCCTCGAAATTGAAGGTGCCAAAATTAAAAACGACGTCCAGGTCGATGGAAGAATCCTGTATACGGATGGCATTATGGCCAAAAATGGCATAAGGCTGCGTACCCGGGTCACAGGTCAGGATGCTTACAGCACTGTTGGGCGACAAGCGGACCGAACCGGCTCTGGCGCCAGGCGCAATGAGAAACACCAAAAACAAAAGAAACATTATATTTGGAACTCTGAGGCAGGTCACGGAAACAAATATAAATGTATTGACGAATGGTAGACATAAAATCTCTTGAAAAAGCTGTTGAGCTCCAGAAACCAAGACGGATCATAAAATATGTGCTGATCTGGTGCTCTTCGGGCACCATAACGATGATGGTCGATGAAAAAACGTTCGGGCTGAAAGCGGGTTCGGTGATCACGATAACGTCAGGGCAAATCCATTATATACAAAAATCAAAGGCTGCCAAAGGGTTGGTCCTTGAATTTACCTATGCATTTTTCTGTAAAGACGATAAAGACATCGAGCTTATCTTTCATAACAGCCTGTTTTGCCATTTTGCCATGAATGAAGTGATCCCGCTTGGCAGGAGCGAGGTGGTAGGACTGGAATTAAAGGAGATCGAAAAAGAGCTGAAGCAAAAGCCCTACCAATATCTGATCTCGGTGCACAGCAGGATCAAGCTGATCCTGGTGGAGATCAACCGTTCGAAAATAAAACAGGGCGGGGATATCTATAAGCCCGATGCATTGTTCCTGAAATTCCTCGATACGGTGATCGCCGGCTTTAAGAAGAACCCCACCGTGAAGCAGATCGCTGCCGGATTGGGCACTACCGAATCCAAGCTGAACGAGTTGTCCAGGCTGCACACGGGAAGGACGGCGCAAAGCGTCATCCACGGGCTGATCGCGTCCGAGGCGAAACGATTGTTCATCTATGAAAAATTATCCGTTAAAGAAGTAGCCTATCAACTGGGGTTTAACGACCCTTTCTATTTCTCCAATTTCTTCAAGAAACAAACGAAAGAATCTCCCAAGCTCTATAAGGAAAAATTCGCTTCTTAAATATTACATGCTTTTTGCCAGATCGTCTATTCTTTAGCTGTACCGCTCATCGCATCTTTGCATTGATAATTTATTATTGATCTTTTAAAAAAATTACGATGCAGGAAAGAATGAATATCGACAAGGCCGAAGCAGGCATTTACAAGGCCATGGCCGCCTCAGACAGCAAGGTAGATGCTTTTGAACTCGACCCGAAACTGAAGGAGCTTATCAGGGTCAGGGTATCGCAGATCAATGGATGCGGATATTGTATCAACACCCATACGAAGGACTCCCTGAAGCTGGGTGAAACGACGCAGCGGCTTTTTGCGCTGAGCGCCTGGTGGGAAACGCCGTTTTTTTCTGCGGAAGAGCAGGCAGCCCTTAGACTGGCCGAGCAGGTGACGCATATTTCGCAGGGCGGCGTATCGGATGAGGTGTTTGGGGCCGCTTTGAATGTTCTGGGTGAGCAGAAACTGGCCCAGGTCATTTTTGTCGCGGTGACCATTAACAGCTGGAACCGGATCGCCATATCCATGCACATGGTGGCGGATATGGATTAATAATTTTATATTTTAAATAAATTTTTATGAATCAGCAGAAAATATGCACAGCCTGTGGTACGCAGTTCCCGCCGAACGGTGTTGTGCCGGCACTATGTCCGATCTGTGATGACGACAGGCAGTTCGTTCCGGAGATTGGTCAGACCTGGACAGATCTCGACGGACTGTCCGACCGTTACGGTGTTGTTTCTAAAAAGATCAACGACCATCTTTATGAGCTGAAAATGACCCCAGCCTTTGCCCTCGGGCAGAGGGCCTTGCTGGTCCTTTCCCCGGGTGGAAATATTCTTTGGGATTGCCTTCCTTGCTGAATGAGCCGACGATCGAATTTATAAAATCCAGGGGAGGGCTGAAAGCCATCGCTCTTTCGCATCCGCACTATTACAGCTCGATGAATGAATGGGCGGAGGTCTTCGATTGCCCTATTTATATTCACCAGAGTGATGAGCAATGGATCATGAACCATGGCAAACAGGTGAAGGTATGGACTGGTGTGGAGAAAGAGCTCTGGGATGGGATGAGGCTGATCAATATCGGTGGGCATTTTCCGGGAAGCAGTATATTGCTGGTCCCTTTTTTATCCGCCGCGGGCGCTGTGCTGACCGGAGACACGATCTATGTCGCACCCAGCAAGCGGCATATGGCGGCGATGTACAGTTTCCCCAACCGGATACCGCTGCCCTTGCAGGAAATAGCACGGATAAAAAAGCAGATGCTTGCGCTGTCGTTCGATACGATGTATGGGTCGTATGACTTTGCCAATATTCAGGGTGGAGCAAAGGAGATGCTGGAGAGATCGCTGGGGAGATATGTGTAAAGGGTATGTATGGATAGGCGTTGCTCTATTGCCATTGCAGGGCA
>DATHHO010000009.1:0-47077 GCA_035317125.1 Puia sp. | reverse complement strand
GTAAAGGAACCAGTACGGAAAATGGCTCTCATCATTTTTCCTTTGGATCTCGGTAGTATAGGGCGCTCCTAAAACGTATCGTGCCAGGGTATCAAGGGTTGCAACAGAGGGGTTCTCTTTACTGCCAGCTTTATCAAGAATAAAAAAAGAATAGTTTTTAACGCTCTTCCATCCTATGGACAGGCCGGTTTGCTCCAGTATTTTATTGCAGAATATTTTGCTTTCGGTTTCCGTGAGCGGATTTTTTATGGCATGCCCAAAGCAATTTACAAATGCTTCATTAAATAACCGGGCAAACACTAAAAAATCTAAGTCATCCATAAATTATTCATATTCAGCAATATACAGTAATAAAAACAGATTTACGCAAGGTTTACGCCGCAATTACGCCCTGCCGGAATCACTTCAAAGATATTTACAAATAAGCCACGAGGGCTATGTTTTTACAAATGAAATTAATTTTAAAACTGTTTTTATGAAATACCTGGCATTACCGATATTATTCTTTTTTTCAATCCCGCTATTTTCGCAAAACCTGCAATTGCATTATGATCTGCGGCATACCATTGATCCCGCGCACAATTCGCGGAATTTCCCCACTATTTATTTTGAATATTTTAAATCGCAAAATGATACCACATCCTTTATAAAAACCGGTTCGTTCTTTTTAAAAGCAGAAGACGACCTGCAGGGTGATGGCGGCAATATTGGCAAAGCTTTTATCCAAACGTCACAATCCTTTCGTTTCTGGAAGCCCAAAATTTACCTCAGTTTTCAATACAGCGGCGGCCTTGGGGTTACCGAGCCAAAACAATACAGTTATTATATCACCAATACTTTTTCTCTGGGCGCCGATTATCTTTTTCAATGGAAAAAAGCCTGGTTCAGCGCCGTGCTGAATTACAAGTATATCCCTTACAAAAAACCATCCAATGATTTTTTGTTCACGCTGTACTGGTGGAAGGGGCTGTTGAATTATAAGCTGGAGCTGGCCGGCGATTTTTCGGTCTGGACGGAAAACAAAGACCACGGTGATGGGAATGGCGCTGGCATGAGCGGCAAAAGGTTCTTCTTTTTCGCAGAGCCGCAGATCTGGTATAATATAAATAAGATCTTCGCCGTAGGTTCGAAGATCAATATGTATTATCATGTCAATACCAGCGAAAATGACTTTCAGGTCTACCCGACGGCCGCCATAAAATTTAAATTGTAGAGAGAACCTCACCACCTGTTTCTCCGGAGGAATATTTATTTTTGCCCCGCATAGGGGTCCGGTCCATCCAGGTTGTTATCTATAAAAACCTGTTTGACACAAGCCGTAATATGTAAAGCAATAACCCAACCGCTGATCAGAATGGAATTGAATGATACAGCGATCATCCGATTGCTGAAAGAACGCAATGAAGGAGGAAGGAAACTGACTCCTGGGATAATTTCAAGCATTCGGTCTATCTTAACAGGCTCCGTCTGAACATGCACTGGCGCTGTAGTAAATATCTTTCTTTTTCGGCAGGACCATCCCTGGTCATCTGCTATTCCGACCATAAAGATCTGGTCAACGGGCATCCCTACACTTTTCCGCATAAAGGGTATCCGGGTTTTACCCTGTCTGACACCTTCACCGGCTGGATCGGCTGGCATATCGGACTGTCCTTTTTCTGATCGGTGCCACCGATTATCCGGCTCAGTTTTCATAAGTATTCTAAAAATCAATACCTTTCCGCCATTATCCAACTCACCTAATATATTTTTATGGAATTTGTCAATAAATCTTATGAAGATCTGTTGGCTGTGGCCAAAAGAGAGCGCGCGCATTACATGTCCAATCCGCCTTTCCCCAATATATATTTTACCGATTTTTTCAACCCGGACATGCTTCAAAAGGTCCTTGATGAGTTCCCCGATCTTTCTTCCGTCAACAAAGCCTACAAAATAGATAATGCCGGTCAGGTAAAGCTCGCCAGTAAAGGGACAGGTTATTTCGGTGAAGCCACCCAGGCCTTTGTGCATTTTCTCAATTCGAAACCATTTATCGAATTCTTGCAGGAACTGACGGGTATCGAAGAGAAGCTGATCCCAGACCACGAATTCCTCGGAGGCGGGTTACATGAGATCAAACGGAGCGGTTTTCTGAAGCTCCATGCGGACTTTAACAAACATTCCAACAACCTGGACCGGAGGCTTAATACCCTTATTTATCTCAACAAGGACTGGAAAGAAGAATATGGCGGCCATTTTGAATTATGGGATAAGGATCTGACGAACTGTGTCCAGAAAATAAAACCAGATTTTAACACCCTTGCCATATTCTCGACTACGGACTTCTCCTATCATGGTCATCCCGATCCGCTGAACTGCCCCGAAGACCGGAGCCGGAAATCGCTGGCGCTCTATTACTATTCCGAAGGACGGCCAAAAGAGGAGATCAACGAGACCATGAAGAAACACTCCACGCTTTGGGTAGGGAGAAAAGGATACAAGAACGAAGAGAACATCGCCGAGAAAAGCAAATCCGGATTGAGCAAAATACTAAAAAAGATCTTCGGATAGTCCCGCCCGTTAACCCAAAAAAACATCCTGATCTCAACGCATGAAAAATCATAACATCTGCCTTTTAATAGCGCTGGTTACCCTGATACATTCTGTTGCCGTTGGACAAGGCGCAACCCAGCCTCCAACCCTCAGGGTCGAAGGCGAAGTCTCGCAGCCGCTTACCCTTCAGTCATCCGATCTGGCAAAAATAAACAGGATTCAGGTCCGGGCCACAGACCATGATGGGAAAGAGCATGGTTTCTCGGGATTCGCCGTGGCGGATATCCTCCAGAAGGCAGGCGCCACCATGGGATCCCAGCTCCGCGGAAAGAACATGAACAAATACCTGCTGGTAAGGTCAAAAGATGGATACCAGACCGTCTTTTCGCTGGCCGAACTGGATTCCAGCTTTACTGATCACCTTATACTCCTTGCAGATCAGGAAGATGGGCATCCGCTTCCTGCCGATAAAGGCCCATTCCGGATCATCGTTCCCGGAGAAAAAAAGCATGCCCGCTGGACCTGGGGTGTGACTACCTTTATCGTACGCTCCGCCAAGGAATAAATCAGTAATTTTAAGAATGAAGAGAACCATTCTTTGTTTTACCCTCCTCCTTTCCTTTACCCTACTTTCCCTTCCCCTTGCGCTCCGGTCGCAGGAGAAGGATCAGATCCGCATCGCCGCGGCAGCCGATCTGAGATTTGCGATGGACTCCCTGCTGATCGTATTTAAGAAAACAAACCCGGCCCTGCCGGTGACCGCCGTCTACGGGTCTTCCGGTAATTTCTTCGAGCAGATCCAGAACGGCGCTCCTTTCGATCTGTTCTTTTCAGCCGACATCGACTATCCCCGCAAGCTCCGGGAGCAAAACAAGGTCCTCGGTGAAGTAATGCCCTACGGCACTGGGCAACTCGTCATCTGGAGTAAAAAAACGGATCCCGCACAAGCCAAAATGAATTCCCTGCTCGGCAAAGAGCTATCCAAAATAGCCATCGCCAATCCAGCCCATGCTCCATATGGAAAACGGGCGGAGGAAAGCCTGCGGTATTACAAGATCTACGACAGGATAAAAGACAAGCTCGTCATGGGTGAAAACATTTCCCAGACTGCCCAGTATGTAACCAGCGGAGCTGCCGACATCGGGATCATAGCCCTGTCTCTGGCACTCTCCCCATCCATGCAGCAGGAAGGCGGAAAATACTGGCAGATCCCGGCAGAAAGCCATCAACCCCTTCGACAGGGTTTCGTACTATTGCAGCACGCCGGAGGGAATGCCGGCGCAAAATTATTTGCCGGTTTTATGGATTCCGCGACGGCAACGGCCATTTTGAAATATTTTGGTTTCGGCGAGCGATAGGCAACGACCTCAAAACATCACTATGAACATCCTGAAAGGAAGAATAACGGAGATTGTATCAGAGGACGAACTGTCTCTGGTGAAAGTATCTTCGGGTTCCCTGACGTTTACTTCCATTGTGATCGACTCGCCGGCCACCTGTTCCTGGCTCAAAAATGGCTATCCCGTGAAATTGATTTTTAAAGAGACGGAGACCATCATAGCCAGCAATCAGCCCCTCGCCATCAGCATCCGCAACAGGATGGAAGCTACTATTCTGAAGATCACCACCGGCAAGATCCTTTGCGAGCTGGATCTTGGATTGAAGGCGGATAGCGGAAATTCAGACCACCGGACGATCCGGTCCATCATCACCCGGAATGCCTGCGAGGAGCTGGGTCTGAAAGAAAACGACGAAATAATCGCCCTGGTAAAAACGAATGAAGTAAGTTTATCTGCCGATGATTGACTGGGAACCTTTATGGCTGAGCCTGCGTTTATCGCTTGTCACGACAGTGATCCTGTTCCTTATTGCCCTGCCCCTTGCCTGCTGGCTTGCTTACACCCGTTTCCGGATAAGGGCAGTAGTGGAGTCACTGGTAAGCCTTCCCCTGGTGTTACCCCCATCGGTGCTGGGCTTCTACCTGCTGCTGGCCTTCAGTCCATCGCACGCGTTTGGCAAATTTCTGGACCATTATCTGGGCCTCCGTTTTGTGTTCAGTTTTCCGGGGCTGGTCATTGCCTCCATTCTATACAGCCTGCCATTTATGGTAAACCCGGTCTTGTCCGGTCTGAAGAGCCTCCCGCCCTCGCTGAAGGAAGCTTCTTATACCCTGGGCAAATCCAGATTTTCTACGCTGGTAAATATCATTCTTCCCAATATACGCCCTTCACTGCTCACCGGGATCGTGCTGAGCTTCGCACATACCATCGGTGAATTCGGCGTGGTGCTGATGATCGGCGGCAATATCCCGGGGCAGACAAGGGTTGCTTCTCTGGCCATATACGATGAGATCCAATCCATGCACTATACTGCCGCCAACCAATATGCGCTTATTCTATTTGCTTTTTCGTTTACGATCCTGCTGATCGTTTATATCGTCAATCATCATTTCAGCAAGGTGAACCCATTGCCATGAAAAGGAATAGCACAAACCCGGCGATATCATCAGACAGGCCCTGCTTTCTCCGGTTCAAGGCTTTTAAAACATTACAGACTGCCGATGGCAAGTTGCCGTTGGATATTTCCTTCGAACTGGATAAAGGAAGCCTGCTTACCATTTATGGCAATTCAGGAGCGGGAAAAACTACGGTCCTCCGCATGCTGGCCGGTCTGACGGACATCGAGTCCGGTCATATCGAAGTGGAAGGGGAAGCATGGCGGGATACCAGCCGGAAAATAAACATTCCGGCACGCAGACGGTCCATCGGGCTGGTCTTCCAGGACTTTGCCTTGTTCCCGCATCTCACCGTAAAAGAAAATCTCGCATTCGCGCTGCAAAAAGGAGATGACAAAAGGTTGATAGACGAGCTGATCGAATTGATGGAATTGCAGCAGTTACAGGATTCACGACCCGCACGTTTATCGGGTGGACAGCAGCAGCGTGTTGCCCTTGCCCGCGCCATTGTAAGAAAGCCCAGACTCCTTTTGCTGGATGAGCCCCTTTCCGCATTGGACGACGATATGCGTTTCCGGTTGCAGGACTATATCCTGAAAGCGCACCAACAGTACCAATTGACCACCATCCTGGTCAGCCATCATCTCCCCGAGATCTTCCGCTTGTCCGACAAGGTGATCTGTCTTGAAAAAGGACAGATCCAGCGGATGGGCAGGCCATCTGATATCTTCACCGGAGAAAAACTCAGCAGCAAATTCAAGCTGACGGGAGAGATCATCGAAATAACCCAGGCCGATATCGTTTTTATCATAAGCGTATTACACGCCAACAGCATCGTCAAAGTCATCGCCACGGCGGACGAAGTAAAAGGTCTGCGTATCGGCGATAAAGTGCTCGTCGCCTCCAAGGCATTCAATCCGGTGATATTGAAAATAGGTTGATAATTATCACAAACTATTTTCGATTTTTGTGACAATTGTCACACTGAATTTATTTCTCCTCGCCATCTGAATTTGTTTGTTATCTAGCTTTGTTGAACAACCTTATTCAATGAAGTATGATAGCTACCCGTCTGCTGCCGTCGCGGATGATCTGAGTGTTTTCGAGTTTGTAAGCAAAGGCAGAAGGGGAGATATCCGGAAAAGAATTGTTTTCGCACCCACTTCTTTCAGGGGATTGTATAGTCTTAGCTTCGGCATTATAACAAAGGAAAACAAGCTCGATTATTATTCAGTTACGGACAATGGAGATAGAAATAAGATATTGGCAACTGTTTTTAAGGCAGTAGCTCTTTATACTAAACAATACCCGGCCCGATGGATCTATTTTATTGGAAGCACTAAAGAGAGAATAAGGCTGTACCGGAGAGTTATAAGTATTAACTTAGAAGAGCTTCAGTTGCATTTTGACATTTACGCCGAACTTGAGGAGGAAGAAAAAATAGTACCCTTCCGTAAAAACATGGAAATCAATGCATTTCTAATCAAAAGAAAAACCCGATCATAAAATCTATATTTATTTTTGTAAATTGCAACTACTATGAAAAAAATAAAGAAGAAATCAAATTTTTGGGATCGGCCTCTTGCCGTGACGGTAAGAGATGACCTGAATAAATTAAAAGGGACGATCCCAACTCCAGATTTCATAGAGGAGGGCCTCAAACGTCTGAAAAAAATTGGGTGGCCTCCCCAAATAAACCGATAATTCATTTTATACCTGATGTGGCGCCAAACGCCACATTTTTATTTCAACCATGACTCATCTCTCCGTTTGGGAAAAAGAAAGTTTTTATGCACCCGCCGATATCATGATCATCGGCAGCGGCCTTGTTGGCCTATGGAGCGCCTGGTACCTGAAAAGATCACAGCCTTCCCTCTCCATCACCATCGTCGAACGCGGCATCATACCCACGGGAGCCAGCACACGCAATGCCGGCTTTGCCTGCTTTGGCAGCCTCACCGAACTGCTCGCGGACTCGCAGAAAATGGGTGAGGATAAAATGCTCGGACTGGTGGAAATGCGCTATAAAGGGCTCAAAAAAATCAGAAAGGTCTTCAGTAAAAAAGAGATCGGTTACGAGGAGCACGGAGGCTACGAGCTGATCGAAGACGGTTCCGACATGAACCGGCTCCGCAGTGATATCGACCTGCTCAACCGCAAGCTGAAAAAGATCGTAAAACTGCAGAAGCCCTTCCGTCTGCAGGATGATAAGATTGCCGGTTTTGGATTCGCCGGTGTCCGGCATCTAATTGAGAACGAGGCCGAGGCCCAGCTGCATTCCGGAAAATTATGCCAGGCCCTGCTGAAGCTGGTGCAGGGTATGGGCGTCACCGTGCTCAACAATATCGAAGTAAAGAATTTCGAGCGAACGAATGGCCGCCTCCTCTTGCAGACCGACCAGGGCTTCAACCTTTCGGCCAGCCAGCTCCTCGTCTGCACCAACGCGTTTGCAAAGCAGCTCCTGCCAGAGCTGGATATTGTTCCTGCCAGAGGGCAGGTCCTCGTCACTTCCCCCATCGAAGGACTGCCTTTCAAGGGTACTTTTCATTTCGAGGAGGGATTTTATTATTTCCGCAACCTTGGCGACCGGGTGTTGCTCGGGGGCGCCCGCAATAAGGCGCTTGAAGAAGAGAACACGGCTGAGATGGACATCACCGGTACGATCCAGCAGGAGCTCGAACGGTTCCTCCAAGAGACGATCCTGCCTGGCAGGACCTATACGATCGACCACCGGTGGAGCGGCATCATGGGCATGGGCAGCGAAAAAATGCCCATAGTAAAACAGGTCGGTGACCAGATCTTTTGCGCCGTGCGTATGAGCGGCATGGGCGTTGCGCTGGCCCCCGTCATCGGAGAACATATCGCATCGCTCATGTTGGGTGCATCTACTGCCTCAATATCACCCGCCAGATAGTTACCCGCGATCTGCCGGCAGCGCCCCGGTCACTTTCCCGAAACACATCTGAACCCAAGGTGCTCCATACCACTGTCTTCCGTGCTCTTCATCCTTCGGGCGACCCCGTATCCCGAACAATAGCTTTCATTGCACAAAAAAGAACCGCCCCTGATCACGCGTTTCTTTGCAAAAGGTTCGTCCGGATCGATGATCCGGATACACCCCATCTGATCTACCCGGAAAAGCAAAAACTGAATCTGTTTTTTACGGGTTATTAACCTCAATTTTGAGCCATGAAAACATTAGGACTCATCGGAGGAACGACATGGCTCTCTACGGCAGATTATTACAGGATCATCAACCAGCAGACCAACCAGCGCCTGGGCGGGCTTAATTCCGCAAGGATGCTGCTCTATTCCCTGAACTTTGAAGAGTTCAAGCCTCCGGCAGATCCCGCCGCCTGGGGATCCATCGCGGATACGCTTTCCGGTATCGCCACACGCCTGGAAACGGCCGGCGCGGAATGTATCGTTCTCTGCGCCAGTACCCCGCATATAACGGCGGATATCGTTCAGCAAAGAATAAGCATCCCCATCATCCATATTGCCACGGCAACGGCCATAACGGTCAAAGCAGCCAATATTAAAAAGGTCGCTTTGCTGGGGACAAAATATACCATGGAGCAACCTTTTTTCAGGGACAGGCTGGCCCAGCATGATCTCGAGACGATCATCCCCCCGCTGGCCGACAGAGAATTTATCCATCACTCCATTTACACGGAGCTTGCAAAAGGAATATTTTCCAGCGATACCAGAGCAAAGTACTTAGAGATCATCGACCGGCTGATCGCCCAGGGAGCGGAAGGGATTATTCTGGGCTGTACGGAAATACCTCTTCTGATCAAACAGGAGGATTGTGCGGTACCTGTTTTTGATACCACGCTTATTCACGCCACCGCGGCGGTGGATTTTGCAATAAATTAAGGGAGACTACAGCTTCACCAGCTTGACCATATTGGATTTTCCGTCATTGATCCCGACAAAATAAACTCCGCCGGGCAGGGATGATACGTCTATCTGGAAAGTGAGCCGCATGATCCTGACGCTTATCATTCTCTGCCCGGTGAGGTTATACACTTCGAGGACGGAGCCTATACGGGATCCTTCGGATATAATCACCGATACGGGTCCCTGAGCAGGATTGGGATAAATGCTGAGTTGCGGAGCCCCATCCATAACCGATGATAACGGAGGCGTCTGACTGCTGATCACGGTAGAAGAGGACAGCCCATTGGAAGAGAGGATGGCATAACGGGGTCCGCCTTCTGCAAACAGCGTCCGCATACGGTCACGCTGTCCGCTGGTGAACATATGCATGCCGATATCATCGGTAAAATCCATGTAATCCATATACATGTCACCATAAGGCCCGTTGCCACAGGTGACCCTGATGCCGCCTGGCGTACCCCGGTTAGCGCCATGCTGGGGAGGTGTGTCTTCTACGGCATCGTCTCCGCAATCCGTATCTCCCCAAAGATGGATCAGGTTCAGCCAGTGGCCGATCTCATGTGTGGCCGTTCTGCCCAGGTTGAATGGGGCATGCGCCGTACCCTGTGTCCCGAAGGCGGTGTACTGAATGACTACTCCATCTATTTCTTTTGGCGCACCCGGCATGCTGGAATAACCGAGAATGCCGGTATTCAGGTTACCTACCCATATATTCAGATAACGGTCCCTGTCCCATGCATCGTCGCCGCCCTTCGCCGAAGACTTGATGCGGTCGTTTATATCGAAGGTCTGTACATCCGTGTACTTGCGAACGATCCCGGACGAAGGATAACCGATGGTATCCAGATTGGCCAGTGCGAACTGAATGCCGCAGTCGGCTGACATTGAGCTATAGTATTGTGGAATAGCAGATGTATCAGCATTCGTTTTACGGTAGTCCCTGTTGAGGACAGCTATCTGGGAGAGCACCTGCGCATCGCTGATGTTTTCAGTCGCGGAATGGTATAAGATATGTACGATCACGGGTATGGTGATGACCGCGGTTTCCTTACCTCCATGACCACCGCCGGTCACGGCAATTCCAGCTCCATGCTGAAGCCTGCTGCGGGTGAATGCTTCGATCTTTGAAAATTCGGTGAGGAGCGAAGGCGTCCTTGAGAGTAATCCCTGTTTGTAATCCGTTGAACGACAGTCCATCTGACCAATCGCAATAGAGCTGATCAATAACAACAGAGGCAAGGGTAAAAATAGACGCATGGTACCTTCTTTAAGGGGCATTTCAGAGGTACCGGATCGGATAAGGGTTGAATTATGCTAAATACGGAAAAGAAAATAATACAGATTTCATCTCTCTAATAAGAGACTCGCTTTTATCTGGCGCACAAGATTTAAAATAAGCAAAGGAAATTGGCAAGGCTTATCAGGGAGGATATATTATATCGAATCAGAATACATTAAATGGCAGTGAATATCACCCGGTTGAAGAATAGCATAGCAGAGACATGGGTTCAGGGAGGTATTCAGAGATTAAGCTATTGTAAAACAATACATTTTTATCCACAAATCAAAATTTTTAACCGAAAATTTATGAGCTTCAGCGACTTATTAAGGGCTCTGACCCTTAATTTTGCCAGCTTATTGCTCCATTATGCACAAACCGATCTGCCTTTTTGTCGCTCTGGCCCTGTTTTTTTCCTGTAGTAATCCTTCCAAAGAAGATGCAGGGGGCGATAAATCTGTAGATAATACGCCTCCGCTCATCAATTATAGCGTAATGCAGGTCCTGGCGCATGATACCACCTCTTTCACCGAAGGCCTCCTGGTCCACGAGGGGAAATTATACGAAAGCACGGGCACCGAACCCGCGATGCCTCCGAGCCGTCATTCTTTATTCGGGGTATTGGACCCTAATACGGGAAAGATCAGTGTAAAGGCGGAATTGGACCGCAGCAAATACTTTGGCGAAGGCATCAGCTTTCTTAATAATAAATGGTACCAGCTGACCTGGACCACCAAACTGGGCTTTATTTACGATGCAAAAACCTTTTCAAAGCTGGGTGAGTTTCCTATTCCGGTAAAAGAGGGCTGGGGAATGACCACGGACAGCGTTCATCTGATCATGAGCGATGGCAGCAGTAATATAAGCTATGTCGATCCTGCGACCTTCCGGCTGGCCAGGGTCCTGGGCATAACGGATAACAATGGCCCCGTCAGCAACATCAATGAGCTGGAGTTGATCAATGGTTTTTTGTACGCCAACCAATGGCAGACAAACTATATTCTGAAGATCGATACGGCCAGCGGCAAGGTCGTGGGCAGGCTGGATCTCAGCTCGCTGGTCAATGAGGCAAGGAATAAATATCCGGGCAGCGAAGCCCTCAACGGCATCGCATACGATCCGGCCTCCGACAAGGTCTATGTTACCGGCAAGCTGTGGCCCAATCTCTACGAGATCAAATTCCCGCACTAGGTATCTGTAAGTGTATTATATCTGCCCGATACTATGCCCCAACGTCGCTGTATTTTCTCATGGACTTTCCAACAGCCAAGCATCAGTTCTCCGTGCTACTAATGTTTACCCCAGCGATAGAATCAGCTCGAAAATAATGCTCCTTTTGTGGCATGAGTATCGGGCAAAAATCTTAAGACTTAAAATACTCCCATACACAAATCCACAGAAATGACGCAGTCTCCATACATAATGAAAGCCTGCACACCTGCATGGTGTTGATGCATAAGGCGCTTTATTTTCGAGCTGATCCTATCGCTGAAGTTACTATTCGCTGAACAGAATACCCAATGGACGGCTATAGCACGGCCCATGAGAAAATACAGCGACGTTGCACAACACCATGCAGGCGTGCAAGGCATAACTATTTCCCCACCACATAAACCAGCGAACTACACCGCGACTTATCGACAAAGGCTTTCAGATTAGAAACAGCCCCGATAAGGCCGGCCCGGAGCGCATTGCCTTTCCCGTTGTTGCGGTATTTCTCGCTCAGCAAGCCGATATAGAAACTGTCATACCACATCGGTTGTGTTGCCTGAAGTTTCAGCCCATGGATGTGCAGGAGATTTCTCAGGGCATCGGGTGAGAAATGATAGAGATGGCGCGGCACATCATAGGCAGCCCAGTGGCTCTTATATACAGCAGCATCGTAGGAAGTATAATTCGGAACGGCGATAAAAATACGCCCTTCGCGTTTGAGCAGCTTTTTTAATTGCTCGAGATAAGGATGCAGCGTATGCACATGCTCCAGCACATGCCACAACGTGATCGCATCGAAGCTCTCCGGCAGCAGGTCGCCAAGCTGCTCGGTCGGCAGCAGGCGAAGACCATAGCGGGATGCAGCCACCTCACGGGCCGATTCATCCGGCTCCAGACCATTCACCTCCCATCCATGTTGTTTCATATACGCGGCAAAAGCGCCCGTTCCGGCGCCGATATCCAGCAGGCTGCCCCTGTCCAGCCGGGTGGAATCCTGGATCAGACGGTGTTTACGTGAAAGGGTCTGTTTACGGACCAGATGATACAGGCTGTTGACAAGGCCCTTGCGGGTATCCGAATGAGAAATATAATCTTCGGAGCGGTAATAGTGTCCGATGGAGGAGGCATCCGGTACATCCTGGGTAAACCGCAGATGACAATCCCCGCATTCCACGATAAGGAACGCTGTGTGGCTGACCGTTTGATCGGTTGCTTTGAATTGTGGCGCCAGGTTTGGCGAGCCGCAGGAAGGACAGGTATCGTAGTGTATCAGGGTCTCTTGTTGCATAGAATTGTTCAGGGGGGGAATAACAAAATACGGATTACAGATGCTGCTGATTGCCGATAGACCAGCCGTTCGAATAGACATGCCAGGCAATAACTCCAAGGGCTAATGCTGCTAACACGATGGCGATGATCCACCAGGACCTGTTCCGATGGCTCCCAGCTTCTTCGCTGAGCCATTCGTTCATCTCAAAATTCGTTTTTTCCTGATCTCCTACCAACAGGGTATGAGATGCGTTCTGCCGGTTGACGCGCATGGCCGGTGTCGGCGTCATAAAAAGACCGTTGTCGGCTATCGGTTCGAACAGCATATTCCCCGTTCCATCTTTTTTCAGTATGCCCACCCCATCCCAGGTCACCTGATCTTCCGAACGGATCCGGCTGCGAAGCTCCGAGGAAAATTCGTTATACCATTTGATCGCTTCGAAATCAAGGATATTCTTCTGAAAGGCGAGATAGGAAAAGAATTCCCGGTCCGGGGCATCGAAATACTTGTCGAAGCGGAACCGGTACAAGGGGGTATGGATAGTTCTGTCGGCTACATCCACGCTGGCAGGGAAGGTCTCCATGTAAATGGTTCCCAGGCCAGGGATGCTGATGCTCCTATGCTGGAATAAGTACGCGTTTAATACCTGAAACATGGATACTTCCTTTTATTCGCTGCGAATCTATCATTTTTTGTCCGGATCGTAGGCGTGGGGCGTCAAAAAAGACCTATTTCCCGCTGAAAGAAAACACGATTCCCCCGAGGATATTAAAGCCATAAGACTCGTATTGGTGCCAGCGCTCATACTTTTTATTAAAAAGATTGTTCATCTGCACCCAGAGGTTCAGCTGCCGGGTGATCCGGAACTCGACACCGGCATTGAGGTCGAAGGCTCCGTCCCCTTTGAAGGACGCCCCGTTATTGGCGCGGTACTGAGCGCCGTCAAATGCAAAAAGGTCCGCTTTGGCCCAGAAATCCTTGAATGCCTGCCATTTCAAGGTCGTATTGAATTCCAGCGGCAGCAAACCCCAGGCTTTAGGCTCTCCTTTTATCTTGGAATACTGATTGAGGTTCAGGCTGGCCGTGGCGCTGAAGTCCTCGCCCTGGACATAGTTCAGTTCGCCGTGGAGCTGCAGGGCTTCCATCGAGCTTGCATACCGGATATCAAACTTCTTTCCGCCATCCAGCGTATCGTTGACGAACAGCGGCATATTCTTGTACTGGAGGAAACCTACCTTGGCCGAATAGCTGAAATGGTTGTCAAGGGATCCTCTGAAACCTGCATACCGCTCCTGCATGCGGGTGTTCAGTAGCAGGTCGGGCTGTCCCAGCCAATGGTTGATCGATTCGAAACGCTGGTAAGAGCCTTTGTCATAATAGCCTATCCAGCCAAGCTGGATGCCAAACCGCTGATCCGAAGTGGTAATATTTGCAATAAAATTGGGCAATAAGGTGAAGGCCTTGTTATCCCAGGACGGCACGACGGAAGCCTGCAGGAACAGGTTCTGTTTTTTTATCAGGAAGGCGGGGGTAACAAAGAAAATATTATTCTGAACGGCGCTGGCTCCCGAGACCTTATAGTTGGTCAGATCTGCCGTAAACCCAAGGTTGAAGCCATAATCCTTTCCAAAGGTCTTCTCCAGCGGAAGGTTCAGCACCGAGTTCGCCTCCGAGGCCCTGGGATCGTGGTTGTCGGCAAAAACCGAGACCTTGATATTGGGATGATAAAGCAGACCAAATTCCGTAGGCTCCATATTACGCAGGCTCAGCTTTCCTTCATAGGTCTGAAATTGCTGCCGGAGTTGCTCGTTACTATATTTCAGGGTGTCGGGCCTGAACCCATACAGAAAATAATCATCATTCTTAAAGCCGATGCTTCCGTTCCATTCGAGATTTTTGGCCGTTTTTACCGTCCCCATCAGCTTAACATCCGTCAGGCTGTTCTTTTGAAAAGGGAGACTACCTTTTGAGCTCAGCTGATTTGCATAAATATTGAAAATACTCGTTTTGGCATCTCCGAAGGTGAATCCCGTTCTGATATAGGGCAGATGTACGTTGCCTACTCCCACCTTTATATAGTTATCGTTTTGCCAGCTGGTGAGGGAATCTGTCTGCAAAGCAACCGGCCTCATTTCCGCAGGCTGATAAGTGAGGAACAGATATTGGGCCGGAATGGAATAGTTCAGGCGTGGCTTCGACGTATCCGCCACCGGCGGCGCTGCGTTGAAATTGATCTTCACTGCTTCACGCAATACGGGCTTGAACGAGGAGGTGATCTCGATCGTCCTTCGCTTGGTCGTATCCTGCGCATTCACCCGCAGGCCAGATGCCAGCAGTATAAATAAACAGGCGGTCACAAAACTGAATAATTTCATGTTCATCAGTCGGTTCATTGAGTTTTTATTCTTTTCAGTTACCCCCCTCTCCTACCTTGCTGTTCTTCTTCTCTTCCTCCGTCACCTGGTCCAGTTTCTGCTGGGCCAGACGTCGCAGTTCCTCAACCTTGGCATTCTCCGAAATACTCTGAAAGGTCGCTTTGGCGTTGAAATAATCTTTCTCCTTAAAATAGATATCGCCGAGCAGCAGATAAGCCTTGGTGACCCAGACCTCGTATGAGCCGGCCTTATTGATCACTTCAAAGGAGGCTTTTTCAGCATCTTTCAGCTGGTTCTGCTGGTACAGGCAATCGGCGATCTCATACCTTGCTTCTGCACCGTATGCGGACTTGCTGAGAGAGGCCGCGGTCCTGAAATACTGAAGCGCCGTCGAACAATCACCCCCTACCTGGTAAGATTTGGCGATGGCCATATTCGCCAACACTTTATCATCCGTGCTCAGCGCTTTCTGGGTCAGCAGATCTTTGGCATTCGTCACCGCATCAGACCATTTCTCCAGCTGATACTGGCTGCGCAGCAAGCCCCGCATGGCTTCCATTTTGTTTTCCTGGGAGCTCGCAAAGTCTTTCAGCTTACTGAAATATTTCTCTGCCTTACCATAGTTCTTAAGATCGAAGAAGTTCAGGTGAGCCGCCTGCAAAAGGGACTTTTCAGCGAATTTATTCGGCGCCTTGTCCGCAACCGCTTCATAGCCGCTTGCAGCTTTGGCCCAATCTTTCTGGGAATAATAGATCTCGCTCTTATAATAATTGGCTTCCAGCGAATATTTGCCATTCGGGAATTTGACCAGATAGTCTTCGAATTTCTGACTGGCCGGCGCAAAGCTTCCATTGTTGAACTGTACTTCCGCCTCTTCATAGGCCAGTTGGTCTTCCTGGCTGGAGCTTACTTCGACGCCCATGGTTTTGGCAAAGTTTACGTAATCGCCGGTCCTTCCTTCTTCAACATAGATCGTCTTTGCGCTTTCGAGCGCATCCTGCGCTTCGGGGGAGTTGGGGAATTGCCTCAGCAGGGAATCATATTGATTAAGGGCTTCCTTGTTATTGTTCAGGTTATACCACGCGATCCCGGACCGGAGGTAGGCCTTTGGTTTCAACGCTTCCGCACCGGGGGAACGGAGCACATTTTTCAGATAAGGCAGGGCTTCCCGGTATTGCTCTCCGGCAAGATAAGTGCCGGCGATCTCCATATTGGCGTCGGGTGCAAGGGCGGAGCCGGGATATTGCCGGTTGATGGAATTGAGCAGGGTGATCTTCTCTTTTCCGTTGTTGACCCCCGCGATCATGGCCTTCTGGAAGATCGCATAATCCGCACCGGGCCAGGAAAGGCTCAGCACCTTATTGTACATGTTCAAAGCCGTCTTGAAATCACGGTTCATATAATAACAATCCGCATCACGGATATAAGCATCCTGTTCCATGGAAGAGGAATTGAGCTGTGGGTTCCGGACGACCTGCTCGAAAAATCCCTGGGCCTGATGGTAATTTTCTTTTTTAAGATAACAATAGCCAAGGTTATACTTTGCATTGGTGGGATTGACTTCCCCATTAGTGCTTCCGGTCTTGATATAGTCGAAATAATAACGGATAGCATCGTCAATTTTGTTCAGCCGGTACGCGATCTCCCCTTTCCAGAAATTGATATAAGGCAGGACGCTGCCGTTGTTGGGGTCTCTCAAAGCCTTATCCAGCAACTCGTTTGCGCCGAGCAGCAGCCCGTCATTGACCATTTCCGTCGCGCGTCCGTAAAGGATCCGCGGATAGAGCCGGCGGGAATTCTCGGTCGGATGAGCAAGGCTGTCCATCAGCACAAGGGCGTCCTTATAATTATTCGTATTCGCCAGCACGCTCACTTCCAGCTCCCTTGCCTCCGTGTAATACGTGCTGCGGGGATATCGCTGCAGGAAGTCCTGCAGTTCCGTCAAGGCTATATCCTGATAACCCAGTTCGTAGGATAGCTTGGCGTAATTGAATTTGGATATTTCTTTCTGCAGGGGATTGCTGCTGTTGGATGAACAAAAGAGGAAGGCATTGCGGGCATTCGCTTTCTGCCCGGTCTTCAGATAAGCATCTCCCAGCAGATACATGGAATTCTGAGCCAGCGAATCGCCTTGTCCACCCAGTTGCTTGAAACCGGCAATCGCCTTGTCCCAGGCCTTTGTCTGATAATAGCAATAGGAGAGTTCATAGAGGTCTTCACGGGTGACCTTCTTCGACTGATTTACATATTGTTCGAGATAAGGGAGGGCCCTGGCGAAATCCTGCTTTTCATAATAACCATGGCCTACGAGCTGTCTCATCTCCTGGTCATAGTACTGGTTGCCCTTTTTTAATCTCGCCTCCGCATATTCGACCGCCTTATCCTTCTGCCCCTGAACGAGGTAAATATTAGCGATATAATAAGGCACCACCTTTTCGTATGCGGGCTTGTCTTCCACTATTCTGAAAGCCGTCAGCGCATCGGAGTATTTCTTCTGGTAGAAGCAGATAAAGCCATAGTAATAATTGGCGTCGAGATAGTTCGGGTCCTTGGGTAGCTGGCGGATGGCATCGAACAGGGGAAGGGCCTTGTCGAACTGCTTCTGGGTAAAATACCCATACCCCTCGTGAAATTTCAGATCGGCTATTTCCCGGTTGCTCAGGTTATCGATGCTGGCATGCTCATAAAGGCGGACGGCCGCCACATAGTCCTTCTGACGGAAATAATATTCAGCCAGGTGAAAGCTCATCATTTCCACGCGGGCGGTATTATTCTCAAGGTCGATAAATTCCATGGCGGCGGTGGCAGCCACCTTATCATTCTGCTTCAGACCACACACCAGGTAATAGTACTTCAGGTCCTGATATTCCACGGCATTATTGCTGCGATCCGTCTCCCGCATCCCATTCTGGAGGTCCCTGAATATCGGGTAGGCCAGGCTATAATATTCGCTCTGAAAAAAGTCTTTGGCCTGCTTGAAACTGGCCTGTGGATCTTCGAAGTATTTGGTTTGCTGAGCCGCTAAGGAACTGCCTAAAAGAATGATGAAAATGAATAATACGGTATTCTTCACTGGAAAAATGATTTGATTTTCTATCCTCTGGCGTTTAACGAGCTAAAGTTTCTAATTATTTCATCGTTTACCAAACATCGTTCCAAACACCTGTGGATAACTATAAGGATTAACATTTCATTTGATTTCAGTCGTAAAAAAATGGTAAATCCTTTATCTTCGGCGTAAAATCTAATTGCATGAAGAGGTTCCTGTCAACCAATTATTCAGAATCGGCCTTTAATCTGGCCATGCTCCTTATACGCCTTAGCTTCGGACTGCTGATCCTCACCGACCACGGGTTGGCTAAACTGACACATTTCGGCAACTATGAGAACAACTTCTCCGATCCTTTGCATATCGGCCACCGATTGTCCCTTGTGCTGGCCATTTTCGCCGAAGTAGTTTGTTCGCTCCTGCTGGTGCTGGGACTGCTGAGCCGGTTCGCTGCACTGGTGCTGATCATCAATATGTCCGTAGCAGCTATCCTCGTCCATAAAGGACAATCCATGATCATCCACGAGCCCGCCCTGCTCTATCTGACGGCCTTTCTTTCCGTTCTGCTGGTTGGCCCCGGGAAGATCAGCGTGGACAGCGCAATGGGGAAATGATTAAATTGACCCTATAATTCCCCGAAATATGTATTCGAGCGAAATCCAGGTGCGCGTGAGATACGCAGAGACCGACCAGATGAATGTGGTATATCATGGTAACTATGCGCAATATTTTGAGGTGGGCAGGGTGGAATCCATCCGGCAGCTGGGGATGAGCTATAAAGACCTCGAGGCCACGGGCGTTATCATGCCGGTCGTGGAATGGACGGCGAAATTCCTGCGGCCTGCCCATTACGATGACCTGCTTACCGTGAAGACTACCCTCAGAGAGCTGCCCGCCGGTCACCGCATCGAATTTCACGTGGAAGTATTTAACGAGAGCGGCAAACTGCTGACCGTTGGCAAAGTGCTGTTGTATTTCCTGCTCTCGGCCACCATGGAAAAAACAAAGATGCCCGACGAGCTGGTAAAAAAGCTCGCGCCTTACTTCGGATCATCGGATCCCGCAACATCCGGATCCGACCCCGCAGTATCCTGAACCGGCTTCCTGCCTGCCCCAGTCCGGAGGACCACTCTGCATCCCGAACCGGATCGCACGGACTGCGCTTCGTCATTTCAACTGGTCCAGTACCCCGAACATCTTCTTTACGATCGAGGAGGACGGACCATCATAATTATTTACGATCAGGCTGAATGCGTATTCCCTGCCATCCCGGGAAAGCTGGTACCCCGTAAAGCTCCTTGCCCCTCCGATCGCTCCGCTCTTCATTTTCATACCATTGATCTCCGGTAATGCCCTGTAGAATGCGGGAAACCAGGG
Source organism: Puia sp. (assembly GCA_035317125.1). Taxonomy (GTDB): domain Bacteria; phylum Bacteroidota; class Bacteroidia; order Chitinophagales; family Chitinophagaceae; genus Puia. The sequence continues at coordinate 27,625 of DATHHO010000009.1, read as the reverse complement.
GCGACCCTTTGCATAGCGCAATACGTTCACCAATGCATCCGTCGTCACCCGGTTTTGCGGGGACAATCCGCTGCCATCGAGGATATGGATAGCAGACGGCTCTATACCATGCTGACCCCAGAAATTCCGGACGATCTCTGCCCCTTTTTCCGTCGATACAGTCCCCGTCTTCTCAAAAGAAAGGGTCTTGATCAGTGCCTCTCCATACAGATTGATGCTTTTGCGGAGGAACCAGTAGTTGATACTGTCGAGGCGCGGAGAAAAATACCGGTCGATGACCATATCGGGGTCACCAACGGGCTTTTTTTCCAGGGGGAATTCCGACGCCATGAGCACCTCTCCGGTTGTAGCGGCAAGCCCTTCCTTATTTAATCTTTCTCCCAACAAAATGGCCGGGTATCTCGGTGGTATGGGGATCGACCCCGAAATCACAAAATCTTCCTTTTGCAGGGGAATGGTGCCGCGTACAAAAGCAATGGGACTATAAGGAGGCAAATAGATAAAAGCATTGTCTCCGCTGCCGGGCGCACCCGTCCTCAGCTCGTTCCCCCAGTTGAATATCTCATATTCATCAGCAGGCCTGACGATCTTTACGGAATCTCCTTCCGCACGCCCCGGCTTCATCCGGAGGTCATACTGGTTCTCATGCCAGTTCAGCCCCCATGTCCCAGCGCCATAGTAATTTCCGATATCCTCCCAGATCCAGCCCCCTGGCAGGGGCTGCGTACCCCAGCGGCTGTCGTCTGCTATGATATCCCCGTCAAATTGTTTGATCCCCGCATCGCGTACTGCCCTGATCCACCTGCTCAGTATAAGTTCCTCTTTTGTCGAATCATACCTCCAGCTCCCCAATGTGGGATCGCCGCTGCCGGTGATATAAAGATCCCCCTTCAGCAACCCCTTCACTAACTTTCCACTATAGCCGAGGCTCGTGCTGTACCGGTAATCCGGTCCCAGAATATCCAGGGCCGCAGCGCTGGTGAATAGTTTCTGGCAGCTCGCCGGAGCCAGCCCCACCTGCGAATTCTTGTCGAAGATGATGGCTCCCGTTGCCGCATCTTCCACATACAGGCTGAAGATCGCATGTTTCATCTGCGTGTCGGCCTCCATTTTTTTTACGGCGGTCTGCAGCCGGTCGGCGAGCGACTGCGAAATAACAGTGCCCGGCAACAGCATCGAACAAAACAGCCCTGTCAGTAGTTTATTCCTCATAGTTTGGCAATTTACAATTCCATTCCCGAATTTTATCTTTGCAATATGAACAAGGTCCTTGCAAGCATTATCACGATCGGCGATGAGCTCCTTATCGGACAGGTCGTGGACACGAACAGCGCCTGGATGGCGCAGGAACTGAACAAGGTTGGAATATGGGTAGGCCATCGGGTGGCCGTCGGCGATGTGCGGGAAGATATCCTGAATGCATTGGATCAGGAATCAAAAAGATCGGACATCATCCTGATCACCGGCGGGCTGGGGCCAACAGCCGACGATATCACCAAACCTCTTCTGGCCGAATATTTCGGTGGCAAGCTGGTCGTCGACGAAGGCGCCCTCGCCAACGTGAAATATATCTTTTCGAAGGTGCTCAACCGTCCCATGATCGAACGCAATCTTCAGCAGGCGGAAGTGCCGGATACCTGTACGGTCATTCCGAACAGGAGGGGCACCGCCCCAGGCATGTGGTTTGAAAGGAACGACAGGATCTTCGTATCTATGCCGGGTGTGCCCCATGAAATGAAAGGCATGATGAGCGATACGGTATTGCCTGCCCTTCAGCGCCATTTCACCCTTCCTTTCATTTCTCACAGGACCCTGCTCACGGCTGCCATCGGCGAATCCTGGCTGGCCGAGCATATAAAGACTTTCGAATCCGCCCTGCCCCCTTTTATAAAGCTGGCTTATCTGCCCAATTACGGGATGGTCCGGCTAAGGCTGACGGCATGGGGAGAAGATCCTGCAGCGACGGATCTGGAGCTCCAGCGGCAATTCGATACCCTCAGGGGACTGGTCGCGGAATGGATGGTCATCGATGAAGACATTTCTCTCCAGGCTGCCCTGGGAAAGCTGCTGAAAGAGAAGGGGCAGACCCTTTCTACCGCCGAGAGCTGCACAGGAGGCTATATCGCCCATCTTATTACTTCGATCCCCGGCTCCAGCCATTACTTTAAAGGCAGCGTGGTGAGCTATGCCAATGAGATCAAGGAAGATCTGCTGGGGGTAGATCCAGGTGTCATTGCCTCCGCCGGCGCAGTGAGCGAGGAAGTCGTGACCCAGATGGTGCGTGGCGCCCTGGCCTTGCTGCATACCGATTACAGCATTGCCGTTTCCGGGATTATGGGACCGGACGGAGGCAGCCCGGAGAAGCCGGTCGGGACCGTCTGGATAGCCGTCGGGAACGCTGAGAAGACCCTTACCCAAAAATTCTTTTTCCGGTTCGACCGGCAGCGGAATATTGAGCTGACAGCCGTCAACGCATTGAATATGGTGAGAAAATTTATCCTGGCTAAGGAATATTAGTCGTTAATTTGGAAAATATTGCCATTTGAATAGTCGTTAGAGCGTTTCGGGGGGAAATAATTACCTTTGACCACGCTATATATAATATAAAATCTAACATACGTTATGCCTCTTGTTGACCTGGTAATGCCAAAATTGGGGGAAAGTATCATGGAAGCCACCATTCTGAAGTGGCACAAACAACCCGGTGATGCCGTGAAGCAAGATGAGACCGTACTCGAGATCGCTACCGATAAAGTAGACTCCGAAGTCCCCTCCACTACAGAGGGGGTGCTTGAAGAATTATTATTTCAGGTCAATGACGTGGTCCCCATCGGATCCGTTATCGCACGTATACGCACGAATATCGCTGCCGCACAACCTACTGCCCAGGACAACCGCCCGCCTGCCTCCGCACAAAGCCAGCAGCCGGCAACCCCACAGAGCCAGGCAAGTCCCGGTTCCAATGGCCAGCATACGGATTACAAGGGTCAGAACGCCTGGTCCGGAGGGTCCGACAGCGGACACAGAACGCCTGCAGCAGTCAATCGCTTTTACTCTCCCCTGGTTCTGAATATCGCCTCCAGCGAAGGAGTGCCCCTGGGTGAACTGGAAACGATCCCCGGCACCGGCAATGAAGGCAGAGTAACAAAAAAAGATATCCTTCAATACGTATCGGACAGAAGGTCGGGAGGCCGGGGCTATTCCGCTCCACAGCAGGGCAGCCCTTACCAGCAGGAAGCGACCAACGGTGGCTACCAGCAGTCCGTCCAGCAAGCCCAGCCCGCTGCGAGACAACCGGTCAACCAGCCTGCATCGTCAACGTCTCCGACCTATGGGGCCACAACCGCTCAATCACAACCGCAGCCGGTCGTTTATGGCGGCAACGTAGAGATCATCGAAATGGACCGCATGCGCCGGCTTATAGCCGAGCACATGGTCCGCAGCAAGCATACCAGCGCGCATGTCACCAGCTTCGCAGAAGCCGATGTCACCCATCTCGTCCAATGGCGGGATAAAGTGAAGAAAGAATTCGAGAAAAGAGAAGGGGCTAAGATCACCTTCACACCGCTGTTTATCGAGGCCATCGTACATTGTATTAAGAAATACCCGCTGATCAACAGCTCCGTCGACGGAGACAAGATCATCGTCAGAAAAGATATCAATATCGGTATGGCCACAGCGCTGCCCAGCGGCAACCTGATCGTGCCTGTTATCAAAAATGCAGACCAGCTCAGCCTTGTCGGGCTGACCAAACAGGTAAACGCCATGGCAGACAATGCCCGGAACAATAAGCTGCGCCCCGAAGACACCCAGGGCGGCACGTTTACCATGACCAATGTGGGCACCTTCGGCAGTCTCATGGGTACCCCGATCATATACCAGCCACAGGTAGCCATCCTCGCCGTAGGCGCCATTAAGAAACGCCCCGTCGTTCTGGAGACCGAGGAAGGCGACTCTATCGCCATCCGGCATATGATGTACCTGTCCCTCTCCTACGATCACCGCATTGTGGACGGCAGCCTCGGGGCTACCTTCCTCACCGCCGTGGCAAGGGAGCTGGAAAATTTCCGGCCTGACAGGGAATACTAAACGCCGCGATTACACACCCCTTTCGGTGCAGGCACATACTTATTTACCGATTTCCCCGTTAAATTAGGACAGGTTGGCTTTTATCTATGCACGGATTTCCGTAAATTCATTATATATACTTAAATTATAAAATGGATCGATATGAGAACATTATCCGACACCTGGTTCGCCGATGGGTATATTGATTTCGAGCTGAAAAAATACACCCTGCTGGCCTATCTCCAGGAGATCCATCAAAATTTCTCCCAGAACAAGCTCTATCCGCAACTGGCCGATATCATCTTTCACTATAACAATCTAGCCGCCTTCCGCGAAAACAAAAAATACCTTCAGGAACAGTTCCCCAAAAAACTTACGGGGGTGCAGATAGAAAAGTTGCAGGTGCTTTACGAACAGATGATCGAGGATGATGAGCTGATGCAGGAGCTCGAAGACATCATCAACTTTTCCGCCACAAAAATGAAAAATGCCATCAGCAGCGGGACGGAGATCTATGAATTCGTGGAAGAGAAATTCGTCATTTTTCCCGTGGGCCTCATTCCGCTCGACATCAATGAAGGCTATTTCTTTCTCAGCGAAGGGAGTTATTCAGATACACGGGTATACAGGTATCGGCTCAGCTTCTTCGAAAAGCACGACGAGAAATATCGCAGCATCCGCACGGAATATATCGATACCTGGCAGAGAAGCCTCGTCAATACTTACGAAAACATCAAGTCCGAGCTGATAAAAATAAAAACGGAATTCCCCAACCCCGCAGTCTACTCCATCGAGACCGAGCTGAAATTCCCCGTGGAAGAGACGCTCTTGCCCATCGCTAAAAGGACCCTCGTCCGCTACATCAGCAGCCTCGCGGCATAAGGCGGTTATTTATACATGATCCGCAGTCGGCAGTTCACCCTCACGCTCAGGGTCAACCGAACGAAGGCGCCACAACCTCAACATCTGCAATCCAACAGCCAGCAGGATCCAGCAGAACCCGATATAGAACCCCATCGTAAGATTTTTGTCTTCCCGGAATACGGCAAAGGCCAGCAGGATGCCATAGACAGGCTCCAGGTTATAGCTCAGGTTCACCGTAAAAGCGGAGATCTTCCGCAGCGCATTCATGGACAAGGAAAAAGCCAGGACGGTACACAACCAGCTCAGCACCAGTAACCAGACCCAGTCACCAGGGCCGGGCAGCAAGGACTTTACAGGGAAAAAATGAAGATAGAAAGGCAGCAGGGCGCTCAGGAAAAGAAATCCCCCGCTGAGCTCATACAGGGTCACCGTCGCGGCAGGCACCCTGCGCAATATCCGCCTGTTCAGCACAGGGAAAAGGCTGCCCAGCAGCGAAGATACCAGTCCGATGAGAATGCCCGTCTTATAATGAGGGTCTACCCGGAATATAAAAAAAATACCGAGTATGACCATGATGCCAAGCAATAATTCTACTCCATCTATCCGGTGACGAAAGATCAGGGGCTCGATCAGTGCCGTGAAGAATCCGATCGCGGAAAAACACAAGAGAGCGACAGAAACATTTGAATATTTTATGCTTCCGTAAAAAGCCACCCAGTGTAAGGCGGCAATGGCGCCTATTCCAAAGATCCTCCAGATATCAGCGCGGCTGATGGCCAGCGCCTGCCTCCGGAAAAGGGCCAGGACCCATAAGGTTACGGCAGTGAGCAGGAGCCGGTACCAGACCAGCAAACCCTCATTCAGCGTGATCAGTTTACCGAGTATGCCGGTAAGCCCCGCGAGAAGGACCGCAATATGTAGTTGGATAAATGCTTTCTTCAAATTATTTGCTTTCCGCGCGTGGCCGCCCGGTTCATTTGCTTTCCGCTATCGCCTCTTTGGAAAAGGAGCCCATGGGCAACACATCCGTATTCTTTACCCGGTTACGATAATTCTTGAACAGACTTTGCCAGCGTAAGTTCAGTACCCCGAGGATACCTTCTTTCACGATGCCCTTATTCATTTTGGAGACCCCGAATTTGCGGTCCTCGAAAATGATCGGCACTTCTTTAATGGTAAAGCCCAGTTTCCAGGCTGCAAATTTCATCTCGATCTGGAAAGCGTAGCCTACGAATTTGATCTGATCGAGATTGATGGTCTCCAGTACCTCCTTGCGGTAACAGACGAAGCCGGCCGTGGGATCATGCACCGGCATCCAGGTGATAAGACGGGTATAGATAGATCCTCCCTTGGATAATAAGATCCTGTTGCGCGGCCAGTTCACATTTCCCCCTCCTTTTACATAGCGCGAGCCGACGGCCACATCGCCACCCTGGTACTTACAGGCTTCGTAAAGACGCTGCAGATCAGCCGGGTTATGGGAGAAATCAGCATCCATTTCGAAGATAAAATGATAGTCATTGCGGACGGCCCATTTGAAACCATGAATATAAGCCGTCCCCAGACCGAGCTTACCATGACGCTCTTCCAGAAAGAGTTTGCCGGCATATTTTGCCTGCAGCTGTCTGACGATCTGGGCCGTGCCGTCGGGGGAGCTGTCATCGATCACCAATACATGATAACCCTGGGCGAGCTGGAAAATGGCCTCAAGGATATTGGTAATATTTTCCCTTTCGTTGTAAGTAGGTATGATAACAATCTTTTCCAACTGCCTGTTTGTGTTGATATACAAAAATACAATATTTAAAAATGAGTCCTACCCGCCCATTCACCCGTCTGTCCTTTTATCCCTTTTTTAACAAGGTCCGGTTGAAAATTTCAGTCAGTTTCTGCTTTGTATGCAATGGAAAATCACCCTTCATCATCCAGTCGTAATACTGGGGCTCCGCCTTGAGAATATCGGTTACGGCCTTCCCCTTATGCTTACCAAAGTTAAATATTTCTACCCCATTTTCAAGCACAAATCGGCGGGCGAAATCTACCACTTGCTCTTCCCCTATGCACTTGAGAATGGTGTCTATATCGGATCCCAGCTGAGGATATTTGCCCACCTGCGCCACCAGCACCTCCCAGGTAGCCGAGGCATCTACTTCCGCCCCATGGGCTCCTTCCAGCTCCTTGCCGCAATAGAAACGATAGGCTGCGCTCAGCGTCCGCTGCTCCATCATATGAAATATTTTTTGCACATCAAGCAATTTCCTTCCTTTCCCCTCGAATTCCATGCCTATCCGGAGAAATTCTTCCACCAGCAAAGGAATGTCAAAACGGTTGGAATTATATCCCGCCAGGTCGCAATTGTCAAGGAACTGTTTAAGCTCGTTGGCGACCTGCCGGAAGCTTGGGGCATCTTTTACCATTTCATTCGTGATCCCATGTATCTCGGTGGAGGAAGGAGGAATAGGCATCTCCGGGTTGATCAGCTTGCGTTTTACCAGTTTTTTATCATCGGGCATGATCTTCACGATAGCGATTTCCACAATGCGGTCGGACCCGAGATTGACCCCAGTAGTCTCCAGGTCAATGATTGCCAAAGGGCGTGTAAGTTGTAGCATTCCTTCGTTAGTAATATTAAAAAAAACCTTACTGTGTAATTTTTTTAGCAAAACCGATCATATCCAATCCGTCATAATTACCAGAACTCATCAATAGCAAGTTAGCATTTTCATAAGATTGTTGTATCAGCCAGACATCTAATTCTTCTTTTTCATTAATGACGGTCAATCCGTCCTTTGCAAAGCCGTCCATTACCTTTTCCGGAGGCAACATCGGCAGCCTTTTCAATTCCAGCGCATGCCGCGAATAAAACACTACGGCTTTGTCCGCCGGCCCCATAGCCCCATGATATTCGTTCAGGAACTGCTCATTGAGGCTGCTGAAGGTATGCAATTCCAGTACTGCGATCAAACGCCTGTCCGGGAACTGGCTTTTGACGGCCTCGATCGTCGCCTTTACCTTTGATGGAGCATGTGCGAAGTCGCGGTATACATTTGTCTTCCCATTCCTGGCCAGCAATTCTAATCGTTTGGCAGCACCACTGAAGGAAACAATTCCCTTCATAAAGGCGTCCAGGTCAATGCCAAGTTCCAGGCATACCAGCCAGGCCGCGTTCAGATTGAGGAGGTTATGATCCCCGAATACCCTCAAAGGGCCGGACCTTCCTTCCAGTTCAACAATAGTCGTGCCGTCCTGAATCCGGTGAACGGGTATTCCGTAACCCTTTTTCCGCAAGGCGGGAGTATGTTTTTCCACCAGTTCTTTAAGCACCGGGTCGGTCTCATTATAGATAAGTATTCCCCCGGGTTCGATCTTGTCCATGAAGATCCGGAATTGCTCAAGATAGATCTCCCAGGTGGGAAAAACATTGATATGGTCCCAGGCTATCCCCGTAATGACCGCGATATGTGGGAAAAGGAAGTGAAATTTTGGCCTTTTTTCCAGGGTGCTGGCCGGATATTCATCCCCCTCGCAGACGATGACCGGGGCTCCGGTGATGCTTACGGACTGAGAAAACCCTTCCAGCCTGGCTCCAACCAGCCAGTCAAAGTCTCTGCCTGCCTCTTTCAGCACATGCATGATCATGGAAGTGGTCGTGGTCTTGCCATGGCTGCCCCCGACTACGACCCGGGTCTTCTGACGGCTTTCCTGATAAATATATTCTGGAAAGGAATAAATGGCGAGCCCCAGTTCCCTGGCCTTTTCCAGCTCAGGGTTATCCGCCTTGGCGTGCATGCCGAGGATGACCGCATCCAGACCGGGTCCGATCTTTTCAGGATACCAGCCTTCAGCCGGCGGTAGCAGGCCTTCCAGCTCCAGCTGGGACCGTGCAGGCTCGAATATCTCGTCATCGCTGCCCGTAACCGTATACCCTTTCCGTTTTAGGGCGATAGCCAGCTGGTGCATTACGCTGCCGCCGACCGCAATAAAATGTACATTCACGAATGATAGATTGGTTTCTCATTAAAAGTATTCAAGATCAGCGGATTAGCAAAAATTTTCTGAATTGGGAAAAGAGGGCTTGCACAATCCGGAATTTTGTATTTACTTTGTGTCAGCAAATCAGCTAGTTACTCTCTCTTCTATCCTTCGAAACAGCCTTTCTCAATTTTAATTCGCATCCCTCCTTTGAATTATCTGGTCCCAATTCCTCATTCAACCAGGCAATTTAACTTTTAACACTAAATACCTCAAAATGAGAAAGTCAATTTTAATCCTCGTACTTGCCGTCGTCGTTGCATCTGTATTCTCTTCCTGTTCATCTTCAAGAGGAGTTGGATCATCCAGGAGCGGTTGTAATATGAGCAAAGGATTTGTAGGCTACGGTAGCCGCTAAGCACTGCGCAGAATCATCCTTACTTTAAAATATTTAAAAGGTTGTCATAATGATAACCTTTTTTTATTTCCGCTGTTACATAAAGATAAAATAGTCGTTGATAATGAATTGGATAGTATTGGATTCTGAAAAGCAGCTCGATGAGATCCGCGAAAAATCCGCCACCCGCCCCCAGGTCATCTTCAAACACAGCACCCGCTGCTCCACCAGCCAACTGGTGAAAAAAAGGCTGGAAAGGTCGGAAACACCCCAAACATTCGATTTTTATTACCTTGACCTTATTGGCCACCGCCCGGTCTCCAATAAGATCGCCGAGACCTTTGACGTCTGGCACCAATCTCCCCAGGTCCTGGTCATCCGCAACGGGAAATGCATCTATGAAGAAAGTCACCTGGGCATCGAAATGGAAGAGATCCTTGAAAAAGGCGGCCAGAATTAGCAGGATTTTGTTTTTAATTTATTTTCTCTTAATTTTCTGCAAACAGGAATCCACATGCGTTCTGACAAGGCTCTCACCATTTCTCCGGATCCTGAAATAATTCAAAATCTAAGACAGAACGGCCCAGGCAGAAGATTGGCGGAGGAAGAATTGTTCAACCGGTATATGTATTTTATCAGGGAAGGCATGATAAAATATTCCTTTACGGAAGAAGATGCCTTCGACGTTTACTCCGATACGATCCTTTCGGCAATTGAAAAATTAACGGCGGGCTTGTTTGAAGGCCGTTCCTCCCTCAAGACCTGGCTTTACCGGATTTTTCACAATAAATGTGTTGACCAGGTCCGGAAAATAACGACAAATAAGAACAAGGTCCACCGCACCACCACCGTTTCCGATATGCTGATGCACCTGTCCGATTCGGCAAAATCTGTCATTCAGAAGCTGGTCGAACGGTCGGATTTTGACCTTTTAAAAAAGAAGCTGAATGAGCTCGGCGACAATTGCCGGAAATTACTGATGCTTTTCGCAGATGGCTACAGTGATAAAGAGATCGCAATATCCATGGAATACAAAACAGCGGAAGTCGTAAAGACCAGCCGGCTGCGATGCCTGGAGAAATTGCGTCAGTCGTACAACCTATTAAAGAATTGACATGGACAGCACGGAGTATATTGACGGTTTTTTTAACGGCTCGCCCGACGATGAACAAAAAAAGCAGTTTGAACGACGGATCGCCTCGGACCCATCCTTTGCGGAAGAGGTGGCCTTTTATATCGGTACCAGCAGTCTGCTGAAGGGACAACTGGACCAGGAAAAGAAATTGCGGTTCAGGGAACTCTTCGAGCAGGCTAAAAAAGACGATCGGATCGTCCGGCCGTTGCGGTCTATAAGACCATGGCGCATCTCCGTTGCCGCTGCTGTCCTGCTGATGGTAGCGGGCCTGTGGTGGGTCTTCCTCCGCCAGACAGGCACGGAACAACTGGCCAATGAATACATCCGGCAGGAGTTGCAGACACAGGGGGTGAAGATGAGCATCCACCCAGACAGCATGCAGACTGCTTTAAGTGCCTACAATTCCGGGGACCTGCAAGGAGCTTTGGGGCAATTTGAAACGATCCTCCGGACGGACACGGCCAGCTTCAAAGCCAAACAATATGCAGGCCTCGCCTGTCTTCGCCTCGGGGAATACAATAAAGCCCTCGGATATTTTACAAAGATGGAGACACGCCCGGGGCTTTATACAAACCCAGCCGTTTTTTACCAGGCTCTTACCCTTATGAAGCGTCATCAGGCCGGTGATGAACAGAATGCCCGGCGTCATTTGCAGCGCGTCGTCGATCAGGATCTTGGGGAAAAGGAAACCGCAGCACGATGGCTGAAAAAATGGCCTCAGTAGAACGCTGGAGGCCGTTCGCAACAGGAGCTAGCTATTACGAAACTGCAATATTCCCTCAGTAAGGCTTTTCGCCTTCAATATTGCCCGGTGGAGAATACCGGCACACCAGAAAATCGGTCTTCCCATTGCTGGCTACCGCACATCCGACCGAACTGGTGCCCTTCCAGATCACCTGGGTATAATGTCCTACTACCGCGGACCGGCGCGTTTTGCAATCCGGAAAAACGCCATAAACAAAATCCTTTTTTTCGTTCCCCCAGAAATTGACCATTTCACCGTATGAATAAGCGCTGGCAGTGCCCCACCAGATATTTTCTCCTTCTTTCAGACCTCTCACCCGGGGATCATGTTGCCCCTGGTCCAGTTTTGCAAGCTGCTGAGCCCAGTCCAGCGCATCCTTGGCGAGGGAAGACGACCATTTCATGGGAGATACGCCAACGCCCAACCGAAATTCATTATGTTGTTTCAGCACAGTACTGATGAATTCCGGATCGTCATAAACGGTTTTAGTCTGTGAGTAAGCTCCGAAATGGGTCAAAGTAAATATAAGGATCGCAGAAATATATCTCATCGGTCTGGATTTATGAAGTAATACTGCAGTAAGCTAAAAAAATTGCTTAGTAAATAAATATGCAATTATTTAATAATTTGTTATAAATTTTGTACCCCCCTCTAAGGGTATATTAGGAATAATTACGGCATTACACCTAAATGTTATCCCTTAGCACCCAAGTTTTTTACCCAACTCCTTCGCACATCGGATTTTTTTGTTCGGATATTTCCGTAGTCAAACCTACTCCTCTTAGCGCATGTCCGTACCGTAACAAAGATCTTGCCAGCCATATTCTTATTTCATTAAAAATCATTGTCTTACTGAGGCAACTCCCGGTAAACCCATTCCGTTATGACTAGACGACAGGTATTGATCGAGTCAATTTCTGGCTTGCTCATCATGCTATTTCTTTACGCCAGCATAAGTAAATTTTTAGATTTCAAACGTTTCATCAGCGAGATGAGTAATCAACCCTTCCCAACCCGGTTTGCCCCCTACCTGGTCTGGGCCATTCCGGGCCTGGAGATCGCGATCTCGTTCGCCCTGGTCTTCGAACGAAGCCGGAAAGCCGGTTTCATCGCATCCCTGGTCCTGATGGGCCTGTTCACGATCTACACCGGCTCCATCCTCCTCCATTTTTTCCATTATGTCCCCTGCTCCTGCGGTGGGGTGATCCGCAAGCTGACCTGGAGCCAGCACCTGGTATTCAACCTGTTCTTCGTGGGTCTTGCCATCACCGGCATTATCCTCCAACATCGGAAGCGCTATCAAACCATAACCTTAAACAAAATCAAAAACAGTTTCGTATGAAAAGGATCAAACTAATCATTATGTCTTCTGCAATTTTATTAAGTATCGGCGGAGCTTTCGCCACAAATCGTCATCAGGATTGTCGGTATGCCACGCAGTATGTTTTCAACGGAGGAACGTATGTTTATGCCGGAGAAGCGGGTTATAATTATGTCTGTATGGGCAATGGGGGAAATTGCACCTACTACCAGGTGGCAGGTGGCTATGCACTTTGCCAGACAGGAACATATACACCCGTAATTTTCCCAGGAGGTAAGTAAGCCCGTTCGCTCATTTTTCCTTATGCTTATCAGGGATTATCGGGTATTCCGCTTAGCCTGAGCACATCGGGAGGAATAGACAATACATAGCGCGGTCCATTAGGGAGCAGTTGGTAGGTTTGCCCGTTCAATTTCCGGATAAGCGTGTCTCCTGCTCCTTCTTTGTTCAATCTCCGCAAGTCTGTCCATCTCACGCCCCGGAATGCCAGTTCTTTTCTTCTCTCCAGCAGCACCGAGTCAAGAGCTGCAGCTCCATCAGAAGCCGTGACAGGGACAAAGCTGCCTTTTTTCCAACGGTTCACCAGCAACGTATCGAGGTCATTCAGCGCCGAAGGAATGTTCCCAGCACGCGCAGCGCATTCCGCACGGATCAGATATACCTCATCGGTGGCCAGTCCGCTGAATGGATATAACTGGCCATTATAACTGCCCTTTATGTTCGAAAGGCCGGTTACCGGATTCGTAGTATAAAATACAGTGCTTCGCAGATCATTTGCCGCATAGGAGCGGTAAAGAATGGAATCCACGATGCAATCAGGGACCGCAAGTGCGACAAGTACCTGGCTTGACGTGAGCAGTCTGCTCTGGTACATCGTTTCCAAATTCGTTCTTGAAAAAGGAAAAGGTGACAATGGGCTGAGTATATTATAGTCGATCAATTTATTGTAAAAATTGAGACAGCTATCCGCATAGATCCCCGCCTGTCCATAATTACCCATGCTAAGATAAACTCTTGCAAGCATGGCAAGCGCGGCTGGCTTCGACGGACGGTTACGGTTAGCCGTTGGAATAGCAACAGGCAGCAGTCCACTCGCTGCATTCAGGTCCGACAGGATCTGTGCATAAGTATCCTTGACCGTGCTCCGGACAGAGACAAGGTTTATATCTGAGTGCAGCCGTAAGGGAATCCCCAGCTTATCATCTGCTGCGGATATGTTTTTATCAAAGACAGGGGCAAAGACCTGGGCCAGGTTGTAAAAGGCATAAGCCCGGATAAAAAGTGCTGCACCTTTGAGCGCCTTCCATCCCTGCGCATCTCCGCCGCTGTCTGCCGTCAGTTTTGGCAATCCTTCCAGCACTACATTGGCATAAAACACTTGCTGATAAGGCAGATTCCAGTCATCCACATTGCCTTGTCCCCCGTAAAGATCCTTCGCCCAGATATATGCGTTTTGTTCCTTGGCATCCAGCCCCTGCCAGAAAACATTGGGCAGATAATAATCATCGGTCGACAATTCGCCCAACTCAGGAGTTTCCCGCATGACATTATCATTATCCAGCAACGCCTGGAAATCTTCCAGCGATGAAGGAACAACAAGATTCGTACTGGGCTTTTTATCCAGAAAATTCTTTTTGCAGGACGAAATAATCCCAGCTCCAGCCAGCAGGATCAGGACAATTATGGTAGAATAAAGAATCTTTGTCATTGTCTAAATTTTAAAGATCCAGTTTTATTCCCACCGCCAGGGTCCGGGGGTTGGGAATACTCTGGATATTATCCGGGTCGATGCCCTGATGGTTTGCCTTCCAGAGAATACCGATATTATTTGCATAGAGATAGATCTGCATGGCACGTACCGGTAATCTTGGATAAGCGCTTTTCTGCAGGTCATAGCTTATCCGGATATCCTGCAACCGGATATGATCTCCTTTTTCGACCAATACTTCAGATTGTGAATAGAACAAATCTCGTGCAGGATCGGCGGGATAGTCCATGGAAGGCACACTTGTCCTCTTCTCGTCACCGGGGCTCAGCCAACGTTTGTCGAAGTCGGGGTGTCCGCGGGAAATGCCACTGAACAGATCGCTATAATTGATGGAGCTTCTCCGGAAATAGTATCCGAATTTATAGAGAATAGTAAAGGATAACCCTAATTTCTTCCAATAAACTGAATTTCGCAGGCTGCCGAAAATGCTTGGATTGGCCGTTCCTTTGTAAATAAGATTTGAAAAATCGGAGGAATGGGAGAGGGTCGTATAATCCTTGCTGATATGCCCATTCAGCAACCCTTGCGGATCGCCAGTCTGCGGATCGAGCCCCATCCAGCGTAGAGCGTAAACAGAATAAAGGGGATGACCTTCCAGTGGACTTATAATATTGGAATTTAAATAATTTATAATTGACCCTGTTCCACGACTTGTATCGTATCTCGTCACCTTATCGCGGGCAAAGCTGAACAAAAAGCTGGTATTCCAACGAATGGCGCCATCGATATTTTTAGTATTCAGTACAAAGTCGACGCCGTGTGTCTTCATTCCGGCCGTATTTCCCCTGAACTGGGTATTGCCGGTAGTCGGGTCCAGTGGGCTTAGCCCGATAAGGTCATAGCCATTCTTGAGATAATATTCGAGACTCCCTTCTATCCGGTTCCCCCTGCTGGCAAAATCTACCCCCATATTTACAATATGGATCTGTTCCCAGCCCAGCGAAGGGTTGGGTGGGTTGGTGATGCTGGCCGAAGCAGCGCCATAGATATTAAACCCGGTATTGATCAGGGCCGTGGTATAGGCCGAGACGGTTTTGTCGACATTGCCGTTATACCCATCCGTTACCCGGAGTTTCAAGAAGGGCAACGCGGCCAATCGGTAAAAATCTTCCTTTGATATCTCCCATGCAGCCCCCACCGACCACAGCGGTACCCCCTTCCGGTTGGCCTTTACCCCGAAAATATTCGATTCATCCTTTCTCGCGCTGGCAGAAAGCACAAAACGCTGATGGAAATTATAGGAACCATTAAAATAGTAGGAAAGATAGTGGTCCGAGCTGCTCTCGTTATGATCGAGATAGGGGATCTGGCGTAATACACCATTGGAATACTGCGGATAGGAGGCAGCGTAATTTACCGGCTGGCTGCTCTGCAGGTCCTTATTATACCCATAAAGGCGGTTGTTACGCACCGATCCTTCTACATCCCTCAGTTCTGCGCCGGCAATGGCCGTCAGTACACCATCCGGGCCGGCCTTATGTTCATAATTCAGTTGCACCCGTACATTGTTGGCGCTGTATCCCGTATCGCCGACATCCAGGATTGCCCCCAGCGGCACCGGCCGCATCAGCATGCCCATGCCCATCTGCGTATATTCATTGATGAGATTGCGCGAATAATACATTTGCTGACTCTGGAGGTTCTGATGATCGGCGCTCCCATGCCCATACTGATAGTAAGCATGCGCATCAAATCCTTTTGAGATCAGATATCTGATCCCGATATTGACCCGGTAATCGGTAAGATGAGTGCTGTTATCTGCGTTATGCAGTTCATCCAGCGGCCGGTAATTCCAGTCCAGCAGCTGACCGCCGCCCGCCGTATCTTTATAGGATTGACGCAGATCGGCAGGAACTGACTGGGCCCGCCCATTGGCATCGGCAAGGCGGACATAAGGATAACTCGTATTGATATCCCCACTGTTATTGTCCTTGGTAATGCTGGACGTAAAAGCAAAGCCAGTGCTGAGCTCCAGTTTTTTCGGACATAAGATATAGGTATTGTTCCCGTTGAGGGTCACGCGGTCATACTGGTTGCGGACGAGGTTGGTTATGTTCTTATCAAACCCTGCCGAAAAATAATACTGGTTCTTCGATCCACCACCATTGAGACTCAGAAAATATTGCTGGTTCAGACTCCCCCGGTAAAAATATTTGTCCAGATCGCGGCGGGTGTCCTGCCCCCGCAAAAGATTGAGCTGGCTCTCGGCTTCCGCTGGAGACAACAATCCATCTCTTTCTTTGATCAGAATCTCCGTCACCGGGGATAAGAGGACATGCCCAGGACCGGTTTCCGCCACATTATAAAAATTCTTGCCGAACAGGTATCGCTCCACATCGATATAATCCCCGGAGGACAGCACAGGCAGATAATAAAGGTCCGGTTTGCCACCTACGTTCAGGCTTGTGCTGAAATGAAGCCTGGGTTCCTGTCGGTACTTACCCTGTTTGGTCGTGATCACGATGACCCCATTGCCCGCAAAAGCACCCCAGATAGAGGCAGCAGCGGCATCCTTCAGCACGGTGACGCTCTCCACATCCTCGGGATTGATATTATAGATGTTTCCGTTGTAAGGAAAATTATCGACGATGATAAGGGGCTCGGGGTTGGCAAAAATAGTGCTCCGGCCCCGGATCGAGATCGTAGAAGAATTTGTCTGTAATACATTATTCTTATTGAACAGCACACTGCTGGTCACTCCGTCCAACCGGTCCAGTATATTCGTAGAAACCCGGCGATCGATAAGCCCCGTATTGATCTTCGAGAATGAGCCCGTTGCTCTTTCTTTTGGTAGCCGCTGATAACCCGTGTTGATAACGACCGCCACATCGCTCAGTTCCCCGATCTTTTCCTTCAGGTGGATGATGGCGCTTTTTCCTCCTCCTGCGATCCGCAGCTCCTGCGCTTCAAAATTGACGCTGCTGATAAGCAGGACGGCATTCTTGTCGGGTGCCCGTATACTGAATTTACCGCTGTCATTGCTGATCACGGACCGGTTTGTTCCGCTGAGCTGGATCGTGCCGGAAGGCACCGGCTCATCTCTTTCATTGACAAGCCTTCCATTAAAAAGCTCCATCACCCTTATGTTAATGGAGCGATGGTCAAGCATGTATTCGAGGGGCTGATTTTTGAAACATATCTCCAGCACCCGCGGAATGGTTTCATTTTCTACATTGATCGTCACCTTCGTGGCGAGTTGCGTCCATGTGGCATCGCCGAAAACGGTATACCCCGTTTTCTTTTCTATGATATCCAATATCTTTTCGAGAGGAACATTTTTTTCCGATAGGCTGATAAGAGGAGGAGATTGCTGACCATAAACACTGATGCCCGGCTGAAGAGAAGTAAGCAGCGCAATTAAAGCAAGCAGTTTTATGAAATCCATTGACACCCCATTTAATAATAAAGTTACAGCCTGCGAGCCATGAGTTAGTATAAGAAAAATACTTACTTACCCATGATCGCAGAGCTGTAACTGCTTGGAAAGGTTCAATGGTTATGGACAATACTATACTTAGGGAAGGACTTTGATGGTTTTTCCCTCGATCTGACAGTGAATATGATAAAACTCAAGATCTTTTAAGACCTGATAAATATTTGCTTTCCGTGAAATCGTGCCTTTATAATGAGTCACCGGTATTTTACTTTTATCCGCATAAACCACATCGACATCGAAGCTTCTCGAAACCTCGTTCATAACCGTCTGCAAATCATCGTCTTTGAACTGCAAAAAGCCATTCTTCCACGCCAAAACCCTGTCCTTGTCAATCCCTTTAACGACATGCGTCGAATTACCGGATACATGATAATTGATCTCCGCCTGCTCTCCAGGCCCCAAAACAATCGCTTCCTGCCCCCTGGTGATCTTTATCGATCCTTCGATCAGGCTGGTCTTGCCAATGCGGTCATCCTCATAGGCAGACACGTTAAAGCTTGTTCCAAGAACCTCTACCTCCATATCTCTGACCTTCACGCGGAAAGGCATCGATGCATTTTTAGCCACTTCAAAATAAGCCTCCCCGGTCAATTCAACGGTCCGCTCACTTCCCGTAAACGACCGGGGGTATGTGAGCAATGAAGCAGCGTTCAGCCAAACCTTACTGCCATCTGGCAATACCCGCATCTGCTGCTCCTGTCCCCTGCGAACCGACATTATTTCAGAAAGAACTTCGGAGGGCCTCTGTGGCGAACCGGGCGCCGTGCCAGATGGAGAACTCCATTTGTAAACACCAAAGGTCACCAGCCCAACGGCTGCCGCTACCCCCACCGCCCTTTTTATAAATCTTCCAGACCCTATTTTTTTTATGGGCGCCAGTTTAGCACCCTGGTCAGCCTTATCCAACCTCCCCTCCAATTGATCCACCCAGATAGAATCGGGCTCTTCTCCAAGAGGCCACTTGCCTTCCAGAGCTTCAAAATGATCCGTGATTTCATCCAGATCCCTTATGGTAGCTCCTTCCAGCCATTTCAGAAAATCCTCCCGCTCTTCGGGAGAAGATGTCCCTGAAACATAGCGGGCAATAAAAAGTCTCGCTTCCTGTTTGCTCATAAAATAAGGTTGCTTTACATAAGACACTTCATAATAGGCCGGGGACACCT
Organism: Puia sp.; assembly: GCA_035317125.1. Classification (GTDB taxonomy): domain Bacteria; phylum Bacteroidota; class Bacteroidia; order Chitinophagales; family Chitinophagaceae; genus Puia. Next base: position 8,756 of record DATHHO010000009.1, on the reverse strand, counting down.
CGGATGAAAAATATCTTTTTCAACCCCTTCTATGGCTCGAACAACGATAGGAAAACATATAAAAGAATGGATAATTCCCCGTGTTCCCGGAGATAGTCACGGACAAAGGCCGTAGCCGCATACAGCTGCTTCTTTACCCCGGATCGGGATATCTGCAGCGAATCGGCGATCTCATCCAGAGTGAGTCCCTGGTCTATGCTCATTTTCAATATTTTACGCCTGCCTTCCGGCAAAAGGTCTACGCCCTTCATGATAATATCGTAATACTGCCCGGACAAGACCTGGTTTTCCGTATCGGACCCCGAAACAAAATCTACCGAAGGCTCAAGCTCCACAAACCGCCGCTGCACTTTCCGGGCCCGCAGGTAATTGAATACCAGATTTCGGGTCATCATCTTCAGATAGCTTTTAAAGATCTCTACCCCATCCAGCTTCTCCCTTTTCTCCCAGATCCGTACAAAAACGTCCTGTGTAAGGTCTTCCACCCGCGTATCTGACGGACCGAAAAAAGACACATAATATTTCACCAATGGATAATAATGTCTGTACAGGAGCTGAAAAGCGCTTCTCTCGCCATTTGCTACCTTTAACAGCAGCTCCTTCTCATTATGTAGATTTTCAAATGGCACAGGCTGTCAGAGTATATTTAGAACGCAGGACGGGAATAAAAGTAAGGGAAATATCCTGCAATGGGAAGGATTGCACCCGGGAATAAAGAGTAACCCTGATCGTGGAATGAGGCATGGTAAATAGCATGGTGGTTTAGGGGCCCGGCCCCGTGATAACGAAGCCAGAAACTAAATTTAGTAAGATATTTCTTGCTAAAAGGCTTTTCCATTAAAAAATAAAAAATCCCGGCCTCCTGACGGAAGACGGGATTTTTTTATGTCCATTTCGTCCCTAATCTAATGCCTGTGCGTCCACTATCACGACCTTTGCAAGGATCTCCTTGACTGGCGGAGTCACCGTAGTAGCAGATCCATCTGCAGCCGAGAGGTCGATGTAAACTGTTTTATTCTGATGGAGGGCTCCATAGGCAACGCCCTCGAATGCTTCGGGAAGCGCTTCGAAAGTGGCGCCGCCATCAAAGGAAAGGTACACGATCACCGCCCCGTCCGCCACGATCACATCGTCCACTTCATTCACCGTGAGGGACGTCGAATAGCTTAAACCCCCATCCGTAGTCGTCCAACTGCTCGAACTTATTTTGTAGGTCGCCGAAAAAGCCTGGTTGACCACCTGGGTAACGTGCTTCGTACACCCTGCAAAACCAAGAGCTGAAAGCATCAATACAGGCATAACTTTGCTGACATTCATTTTTTTCTTTTTATACTGGTTATCAATAGGTTAACTTACATTTTATCCCCAGGTTATCTTCTTCGCAGAGCTATGACATTTTAAATGCTGAATAGTTTAATCCGTTGTTTGACTATTCAAAATTAATGCCCAGTTTTGCCGAATCCCCGTATCCTGACCGCGGAAGCCATCCGACCCCGGGAATTACCCGGATCGGCGACAGGCAAACAGAAAATAGCATAAATTCCATTCGAAAAATTATGAACATCCAGCATACACATACAGAAAAAGGTGGCCGCTTCTTTGTCGGGAATCCCGCGGCGCCGACCGCACTCATGGTCTACCGCATGGCGGGCGATCACAAAATGATCATCGATCATACCGAAGTGAGTGAGATACATAAAGGAGAGGGCATCGGCCGGCAACTGGTCGCCGAAGCGGTTGCTTTTGCTCGTCAGCATGATATGAAGATCCAGCCAATCTGTAGTTTTACCAGGTCGATCCTGAAAAGCTCCGATGAATACAAGGACGTTTACATGCCTCCCTCCACATCGCCATCATCCTGAACGCGGACAGCCTAACCCTGTTATTTAAATTCTTTATCGGGCCTGAACATATCCACCTTGCCCGCCTTCCAGCGCTTCAGGTCCCGTTGCAGATTATTCCTGTTCCTTTCCGTCAGCTCAGCAGGGTCCAGCCCCGACAACACGGGCTTTCCGGCATTCACCCACGCGGTATACCAGAAATCAGCGGTCTTCGCGATCGCCTTACGCAGCTGGGATTCGATCATGCCATGCAGCTTCTCATGAAATTTCCTGGCATATTCGGGTGTATGCACCAGGTCCCCGAACTGATTAGTCCGTATATGTCCCGCCGAGTCCATCATGAAGACCTTGTTCTGCGGAAGCCCAGCGGACAGCTCCCGGTCCGCAGCCAGCAGCACCTCTGCCAGCCGGTAGGTGGAATCCACGATCTGCCAGGTCTCCTCCTCGATGTCCGGAATATATTTAGCATCCCCGGTATATAAATTATATCCCTCGCCGAACATTTCCGGCAACTGCGCTTCCCAAAAAGCATGGATACCCTGCTGACCCGTAAGCTGGCCGTTATGGTTCAGCGCAGTATGCAAAGGCATATGCGCATCGCCTATATAATGCCCGAGATCGGCCGCAAGAAAAATGATCTCCGCCTTTCTTCCCGCCTTGAAAGCCTTTGTCAGCTTTTCCTCCATCTCCTGCATATACCAGGGAAGAATGCCCGCTCTGGTCAGGAATGTGTCTGCATAATGCGCTCTTGCTTCCTGCATCGTCCTGGGCAGGCTGCCAACTGGGCCGTATGATTCCATATTGATAAAATGACGGGGGAACTCCGCCCGGTCATTGATGCTGTACTTACGAAGATCGGGCACTACGGCCTCTTCCGTAATAAAATCGATATGATTATAGAATAATGGCCGCAGCCCCTCGGGTAGGGCGAATACCGCAGCCCGGTTGATATGCTGATGTCCCCAGGCGCCCCAGGCAAATAAAAGGGTAATGCTCCCGGCCACCAGCATGATCATTAAAATTAATTTCTTCATGCCCTAAAGATAATTGTAAATTTAAGAAAAAACCGACTGCTGCCGGACCGGCCCTTATGGCAAAGTATCTGAGAAAAATAAGAAGACGGAATTACGTCATCCTGGCGCTTTTTGCAGTCATATATCTCTGCACCACGATGTGCTCGCCGGCCAGCCATTCCGTAAAGACCTCTGCCCCGGCCATATCGGACAATGACGGCAAACTATTCGCCGGCTCCGCCTCCTGCATCACCTGCCATAAGACCATCTACGAGAGCCATATCGGTACGGCGCATTATAAGACCTCCAAACCCGCATCGAAGGAATTCATCAAGGGGAGCTTCTCACCGGGGAAGAATCACTTTGTATATAATAAATGGATGGAGGTCGTCCTTGAGAACAAGGGCAGCGGCTACTACCAGACGGCTTTCATGAACGGCGCCGAATCCCAGAGCGAGCGATTCGATGTCGTCATCGGATCGGGCAGGAAAGGGCAGACCTACCTGTATTGGAATAATGCGAGACTATACCAACTCCCGATCTCTTATTACACCCCGCTCAATGACTGGTGCAACAGCCCGGGCTATCCCAGCAATTTTATAAAATTCACCAGACAGATCCCATCTCACTGTATAGAATGCCACGGGACCAATGCCAAAGCGGAAGTCCGGCCGGAGGAAGGTACGGTCTTCGACAAAAGCCAGATCATTTATGGGGTCGATTGTGAAAAATGCCATGGGCCGGCAACGGAGCATATTGTTTATCATACCGCACACCCCGGAGAGAAAACGGGAAGATATATCATAAACGCCAGATTGCTCGACAGGCAGCAAAGGCTGGATGCCTGCGCCCTCTGTCATTCTGGTGTCAGGAAAGAGATCAGGCCCGCATTCAGCTTTAAGGTAGGCGACAGGCTGGACGATTTTTCCGTCCCCGCATATAATACCGACAGCATGTCCACCCTCGACGTCCATGGCAATCAGTATGGCTTGCTGACCTCCAGCAAATGCTTCCGGATGTCCCAGATGGATTGCTCTTCCTGCCATAACGTCCATGTGAATGAAGTGAACAGCCCGAAGCTATTCTCGCAGCGATGCATGACCTGTCATTATGAGGCCGCTCACAATACCTGCACCATGCCGCCAACCCCAGGGCTGGTGCTTGGCGACAACTGCATCGACTGCCATATGCCCGCCCTGCCCTCGCAGAAGATCTCCCTTGAATTTTCCAATGCCAGCAAGTCCACTCCCGATCTGGTCCGCACTCATCGCATCGCCATCTACTCCGAAAGCGTCAAAGCGTATCTCGAAAAAGTGAAATCGAAAAAAAGTTCTGGAATGTAGCCCTGGCGCGCCCTCGCCCGATCCCCATCGCCTCACAACTCCCCAACTTCACTCCTCACAGTTTCTTCGACCTGAAAGTTCTTGATTGAATTACGCGCTAAGCCAGGGATTGAACTCCTTCACTGGAAGAGGCAGGAAATAACCTTTTATCAAGGCAGCATTCAACACGCAGATCTCAATATGCAGGCGATCGGTAAAATTGGCACCCTCGTAAATAGGTCCACCCTCCTGAAAAGGACTTCTGATGGTATCGTATGAAAATGCACCTTCTTTTTTATTGGATTCGTGCACATATTTGATTACTGTGCAATCTAAAGTGCGGTTGGGTCCCTTATTTACGGGCATACGTTCTCCACTGCCGTGCATGGTCTTCAGTAAAATTGCGTGTGCCTTCTTTACGATGCTTATAGAATTAGGTTCAACTAAATTCAAACAGGTTCCCAATTCGATAAGAGCTCCGATAACAAAAGGCGTTCTTATTCTCCCGCTAAATTTCTGCTTGCTGCTTGCACACTCTTTGGCGTATTCCAATGCTCGATAGGGGTTTTGCTCCCAGAAATACATTCCGGGACCCAGCCAATCCCAGGTATTGTCGCTCGGACGTAACTGATCTTTCCCGTTTATAATCCTCAACCCCACTTCCCTGTCGCAACTATGAAATCCTATAACTTGAAAAGGTTGGTGATAAGCCAAGGACTAGGTCTTCTTTTTATTGGGTGAAGTCTTCCTTTTCTTGTCCTTAATGATCCCGGCATCGATGAGGAACTGCCGCGCGGATTCCTTTGATTTGCACGCTTCAGCACCGGCTTTCTGGATGATCTCTATTTGTCGTTGTATGAATTCCTGTGTCATAACGGTTGATTAATGGTACATAAAATAAGGTGGATACCTCAAAGTTACTTTTCAAAAAAAAGCGATTTTTTTAAAGTTATCCACATCAATCTTCCTCTATCAGATTATTTGCAACCATAAATCCCGGCTCCCTGTATCTCACAACCCCCCCGGCCCCGCCCCCTTCAGCCTCTCCAGCACATTGCTCCCGATAGTCTTCCCCAGATCTTTCCCATTATCGATGGCTTCCCGGAAATGGATCCCTCCATAAAGCCTGCTGATGGCCGCCTCATTGGCCGCTTCGAAAAAAGAACGGAACGGCCTTTCAGGCAGCCCATAAGGTTTTTCAACACTGTCCACATAATGAAAATCATCCCCGTAAAGCCCCGTCAGCACCGTGGCGGAAGCCATGGAAATAACGCTGTGCCCGCTCGGATATTCAGGGAAAGGCGGGGTCTGCAGAACAGGCTGCCAGGTAGGCGCGATGGTCTGCTGGATAGCCGTTATAGGACGTATATAATTACTCCGGTACTTCTCATCCCAGGCCCCGAGTATCGCGTCGAATATGGCCACCGACACCATGCCGTATGTATATAATGCAGGCACCAGCATCAGATTCTTCTGACGGATGGCAAGACCCGTGATCTCGACCCAGTGGCCGCCGGGCGAGATCTTTTTTACGCTGTACATCAGATGGCCCACCGTCTGCGTGGCAAAAGGATTGCAGTCCCAGAACTTCGCTATATCAGTCTGTTCAGCCGTCATTTTCAGGGTCGTCTCGTAAACATCTTTGTATTCTTCCACAAATTTTGCAGAGCCGAATGCCGCGGGCTCCGGGATCACGAACTGATGCGCCTTCGCCATCGTCATCGGTCGCATCTGGTCCCAATGCGGCTCTAGGGCTTCCATATAATCCGGACCTGTCTGTTGCCAGGCGCCGGGTGTCTTGCTGACCGTATAACGCTGCATGCCACGGGTACGCAGATAATTATCCCCTCTCGACCATTTCAGGATATGCCCGGAAACCTGCTCCCCAAAAACAACGGACCTGTCGTACACCTCCGGGCTAAAGGCACGCCTCCGCAACTCAGCCGCGATTGTATCCCATGACCGCTGGAACAGATCTTTCGAAAAAGCAAAGGCATAGCCCGTCTTGTAAAACGCGGTAGCCCCTGCCACCAGCCAGTCATACTGAACACAGGGAACAGGCCGCGGCAAAGGCTGCAGGTCGGTCAGCAAGCCGGCAAAAGTTTTATAGGTCGTATCGGCGGCTCTTGCCGCTTCATAAAATGCGATCAGCGAATACACATAGTCCCTCCCGGCCACCGGCGGAGAAGTGATATCATGCACCATGACATCCGTCAGGGCACGTATACAACGTTCCGCCATCTTTGCATCATCATGCTGGGCCTGGGCCCATCCCCCCTGCACTCCACACAACAGTGCAGCGCTAATGAATAGTAAATAGTTGAATTTTATCATTGTTGTTCGCGACTAGTATAAAATTATCGATCCGGGCCATTTTACGCACGTCCTTATCCGCCTGAAAGCCCGTATTATGAACCACCGTAAAACCCACTCCGGCTGGATTTCCCTCCACGCCTGTGGGACTTCCATCCGTGCCGCCGGCGACGCGGGCCGCAACGCCATCACCACCTCCCTTATTCTGCGTGAGCAGCAACCCCTTACCCGCATCCTGTCTCCCCCACTGGGCCCGCACGGCATAATTATTACCCGCCAGCAAAAGGTCTTTCAACCCATCATGATTGAGATCCTCCACCAGGATATCCCTGACCGGAAAAGCCTGGGCCTCATTTGTAAAAGGAAGAAAACGAAAATGGCCGGACTCGTTTATAAAAATGCCCGACCGGAATTCTTCCGCTTCGAGGTGGATCGCCCCAGCAAGCTGCTCTTTTGAAAAGATATCCTTCACCGTTGCATCAGAGTATGCTTCATAGGACGGAAATTTTACTTTCAGCGATGGGATCTGGTCGAGCAATTCATCCCTGGTGGCGACCGGGTAGCTTTTCCCCTGGATATAATAGCTCAGGATGGCATCCAGCGTTCCGTTATTATCGATATCCGCAGCGTCGATGGTTACCGGTTCCGAGGCTGTCGGCTTCATCTGGGTATTCAACCCCTCGTTACCGGCGATGATATCGAGATCCCCGTCATTATCGATGTCTTCGATCTTCAAGCAGTTCCACCATCCTGTGGAATGCGGAATTTTCAGCTGATGCTCCGCCGTAAAAAAAGGAGCGGTCTTCTGACCATATAAGATCGTCACCGGCATGAACTCTCCCGCCAGGATCAGATCATTCACCCCATCCTTGTTGATATCGGCCACCAGCGCCGTATTGACCATGCCGATATGCTGTAAAAAATCCGGAGTGACGTCTTTGAATACGCCACGACTGTTTTCAAACAGATAGCTCTGTGGCGCCGAAGGATAGGCCCCCGTGCTGACCTGACCGGCCCTGAAAATATCCAGATCGCCATCGCCATCCATATCGAAAGCCACTACCGCGCCGCCGGAAGAAGCCGTGACGGGCAGCACACCCGGCGTATAGCTGAAATTTCCCTTTCCGTCATTCCAGTAAATATGGTCCTGGAAATTCCCTTCATTACCACCGCTCACTACATAGAGGTCCAGATCCCCATCGTGATCGAGGTCGGCAAAAATGGCCTGCACGCTTTCCACATCGGTATGATCCTGAAAGACCGGGATCTTCTTCTCCGAAAATTGTCCGTTCCCTTCATTGATAAATATCGCGCAGGGCTGGCCCTTGGCCCCGCCCACAAAAAAATCTTGTTTCCCGTCGCCATTGACATCCCCCACCGCCAGCGCCGGCCCCATCCGTGAATATTGATGAGGCAGCAACGGTTCGATCTTAAAATCATTATAACCGTCTTCAATATGCGCCCAGCGGAGGCTGTCTGCCCTGAGCTCCGTAAAAAGCATCTTACCAGCGTCCATACTGGCCATATCAGCGCTGCCCGCACCAGAGCCACCTGCCCCTGAGCCAGCCCCAGCCGCACCTGAACCGCCCACACCAAAACCTGCGCCTGCACGGGCCGCAGCCGCACCCGCCGCCACCTGCCCATTCAAGCTCCCCGAACCCCCGGCCGCAGCCGCATTCTTCTGTTCCAGCACCATCGTCCGGTTCACCGGCTGATCCACAAGTACCTGTTTTTTTCCATCGGGCCAGATCACCATGACCGTCGCCAGCTGCCGCTTGCCCAGCCCAAAGATCAGACAAGGTTCCATCGATGACTGAAATCCATGAGCCGCCTCCAGCTGCTGGATCTGTCTGAACCCATCCGCGGCAGACACGATCACTTTCGCCCCTATGCCAAATGTATTTTTCTTCTCTCCCGATAGTTTTATCTTCAGATAGCTGTTCTTAAGGTCCTCGGCATGGTTCTGCCAGATAAAGGCAGGCTGGTTGATATTGTTGACCACCAGGTCCCAGTCCCCGTCATTGTCAAGGTCTGCGTAGGCCGCGCCATTGGACAGGGAAGGAATGCCCATCCCCCACTGCTGGGTGACATTCCCGAATTGCAGGTTCCCGTTATTCCGGAACAGGTAGCTTTTCAGCTGCGAGGAGGGCATCTTCTTCACCATTTCGAAAAGGTCGGGCTTTTGTCCCACCAGCAGCGCCTTTCGGATCTCCTCCGGGACGATATATTTCAGGAAATCCATATTGGTATAATCGCGCATATACCCG
>DATHHO010000008.1:0-13089 GCA_035317125.1 Puia sp. | reverse complement strand
TGAAGATCAGGTCATAGCTTCCCTGCTGGGCGACGCCGGCGATCTGGGAGGCGATGAGAAAGCTGTCATGGCTTTCTGCGTTCACCCGGATGGCTTCATCCCCGCCAAGGGCCAGCGCCTTGCGGATGATCGGTTCGGTATCGGCTCCTCCGACAGTGATCAGGTGCAGCACCGTGGACGGGTCTTTCTCTTTCAGCTCGATGGCTCTCACCAGCGCATACCATTCATCATAGGGGTTGATGATCCACTGGACTCCCTCCGGTGAGAATTTCGTATTGTTATTGGTGAAGGCTATTTTTGCCGTGGTATCCGGCGTTTTGCTGATACAAACTAATATCTTCATTATTCCGAAGTTTTTTAAGGTGAGGAATAAAGTTGTTTATGCAACTAAGTCAAAGATAAACCTTGCAAAGATAAGTCGGTAACAATTTAGAAAAAATTTTACCCGGGATATGGAAAGGATCGAGAAATTAAAAGAATTCCTGCGTGCTGATCCGAGAGACCTTTTCGTGAAACACGCGCTGGCCCTTGAATACATCAAACTCGGCGAGGAGGCGTCTGCCCGCGGCCTGTTCGAAGATATCCTGGAACAGGATCCCGCCTATGTCGGTTCGTATTATCACCTGGGGAAACTGCTGGAACGGACGGGTGAAGTGAAGGCGGCGATCGGATGGTATGAAAAAGGCATGGCAGCAGCGAGGGCGGCGGGGGAGAGGCGGGCGTACAGCGAGTTGCAGACGGCCTTTGAAGACCTGGTGGATGAGTAAGGTTTCGGATTGAAGGAAGGACTGCCGGAAGTGCGAAGATCGGCGTGTGGGAGAGCCGGGGGATTCTTGATAAGTTTTGATAAATTCGCGTCGTAGCCTGCCGGGGCGAGCCGGCTTAAACTCTTCAATGGATCTTCTTCAGTCTTTCAGGGATTTTGTGCAAAAGGAAAATCTGTTCTCCTTAAAGGACCAGTTGCTGGTCACGGTGAGCGGGGGAATGGATTCGGTGGTATTGTCCGAACTGTGTCGTCAGGCCGGTCTCGACTTTATCATGGCCCACTGTAACTTCCGGCTCCGGGAGAATGAAAGCGACCGGGACGAGGAATTCGTCCGGAAGCTGGCCGCAAAATGGGGCAGGGAGCTGCTGGTAAAACATTTCGACACGAAACAATATGCCGCCGAAAAAAAACTTTCCATCCAGATAGCCGCGCGTGAACTGCGGTATGCCTGGTTTGCGGAGATATTGGCTTCCGGGGCGGATTCCTCCGAGCCAGCGGCAGCCAGTCCAACGGCCGATACGGCACCCGATGCAGAAGGCTCGGCCAACCGTCCGCCTGTCCGCATACTCACAGCCCATCATCTCGACGACAATATAGAGACCGTGCTGATGAATTTCTTCCGGGGAACGGGCATCGCGGGACTGCGGGGCATTCTGCCCAGACAGGGAAATATCGTGCGGCCGCTGCTGTTCGCCAAAAAAGAAGAACTGCGGCAATTCGCCGCAGACCATCGGCTGGACTGGGTCGAGGACAGCTCCAACGGATCGGATAAATATGCCCGCAATTACTTCCGTCACCAGGTGATCCCGCTGGTCACGCAACAGATGCCGGCTGCCATGCAGAACATTGCGGGTAACATACCCCGTTTGCGCGAGATGGAGGAGCTGATCCAGCAATCCGTCGCGCTGCACCTTGGCCGGCTGCTGGAGTCAAAGGGGGACGAGATCCGTATTCCTGTGCTTAAGCTGAAGAAGACCAGGCCGCTTCACGCCATCGCCCATGAGATCATCAAACATTATGGATTTTCACCGCAGCAGGTGGATGAATTCATCGGTCTGCTCGACAGCGGCACGGGCAAGTATATCCAGTCCCCGACGCATCGGATCCTGAAACATCGTAACTGGGTGATCATCGCTCCACATGCATACTCCGGTCAGGAGATTATGCTGATCGGGTCGGTGGAGGACAGGCCGGTCTATGGAAATGGAGAGCTCAGACTGGAATTGCTGCCTGCGGCTGAAGTCAACAGCTTTCTGTCTCTGCTCAATGACGGTGCGGGGTTCCAGGAAGACTCCGCGCCTGGTTCCCAGTACCCGGCAAAATCTAAAAAACGCGCTGGGCAGGCATCTTCTGCACACCCCGGCAACAGCATCGCGTTGCTCGATGCCGCCACTATTCAATTCCCATTGGTGCTGCGGAAATGGCGGCAGGGAGATTATTTCTATCCGCTGGGTTTGCGCAAAAAGAAAAAGCTGGGCCGATTATTCATAGACAACAAGCTTTCTCTCACCGACAAGGAAAAGATCTGGGTGCTCGAGATGGATAAAAAGATCGTCTGGGTATTAGGTCTTCGTATCGATGACCGCTTCCGCATCACCCCGCAGACCCGGCAGGTCCTAAAAATCGAAGCGCGGCTGTGATATTTCGCTGAGAAAGGTATTGACTACATCCGGGTGAACCGCGATGGTAAAGGCCACTCCGAACAACGCTCCCCAGAAATGCGCATCATGGTTGACGTTGTCGCCGCCTTTTTTGGACATATACATAGAGTAGCCAAGGAACAGTCCGGCATATACGATGGCGGGGATCGGAAAGACGATCACCCGTATGGTCGCCCAGGGACGCAGCAGCACAAAGGCAAATAATACAGCGCAGACGCCGCCGGAGGCCCCGAGACTACGGTAACTGTAATCATCCCGTTTTTTGATATAGGTGGGGATATTGGCTACGACGATGGCGCCCAGGTATAGCACCAGATAGGTATAATGCGGCAGCCCCAGTTCGCCCATATAATGCGCTTCCATGATCCGCCCGAAAAAATAAAGCGTGAACATATTGAACGCGAGATGCGTAAAGTCGGCATGGATAAGCCCGCAGGTGATAAAGCGGTAGTACTGGTGGCGGACGCTGATGGCCGGGGGCCAGAATATAAGATCGTCAAAAATTTTGTTGTTGGAAAATGCCGTAACGGAGATCAGGCAGGTGAGAACAATAATACTCAGGGTGATCGTGAACATTCAAATTTTTTTTAAAGGTAAGGGTTTTTGCGTGACCGCCGTCGCCGTGCGATCTGCGGGCCGGGGCGAAGCTTATGCATGGTGATATTTCTCGTTCCGCAGGATCGTGCATGCCCTGTATACCTGTTCGGCGAGCAGGAGACGTACGAGTTGGTGGGGAAAGGTCAGCTCCGATAAGGACCACTGGTGATTGGCCCGCTTCAGCACCGACTCATCGAGCCCGAATGCTCCACCGATGAGAAAGACCAGGCTCTTTACACTCTCATTCGCTCTGGCCTGGATCAGTCGCGATAACCCTTCTGAGCTGAGTTGTTTTCCTTTTTCATCAAGGGCCACCAGCCAGTCATCCTTCTGCAGTCCTTCAAGGACCGTTGCCCCTTCCTTTTTTTTCAGGTCCGTTCCGGACAGCAGGCCCGCATTTTTCGGAGCGGGTATGATCGACCACTCCACCGGGTAATACCGGGAGATACGTTTGGTAAAATCCACGATCCCTGGTTTTACATAGGGGTCATGCTCTTTTCCAATGGACCATAATTGAATTTTCACTGATTAAAATTAGGTAAAAAACAAATTCACTTTCGGGAAACATCTTATTCCGATCCGGGGAGACTGAAGGAGAATGTGCTGCCCTTACCGGGCACGCTGTCGATGTGTAGCCTTCCGCCATTGCGTGTGAGGAATTCTTTGCAGAGCAGCAGTCCCAGGCCGGTGCCGGATTCGCCGCTGGTGCCCTTGCTTGTATAATAATTGTTGAGATTTATCTTCTGGATCGCTTCGGTGCTCATACCGAGCCCCGTATCCTTTACAAACACTTCCACTTCCTTGCCTGTCTTGCTGACGCCCATCGAGATCAGTCCTTTCTCCGGGGTAAACTTGATGGCGTTGGACAGGAGATTGCGCAATACCAGGTTGATCATATCCTTGTCCGCAAAAGCGCAGGAGGCGGGTTCCGCAGACAGCACCACTTTTATCATTTTGGCCTGTGCCTGTAGCCGCAGCAACTTGGCGACCTCGGCCATCAGCCCGGAAATATCGATCAGCTGCGGCTTGACTGAATCCGCCTGCATCTGGCTTCTCGCCCATTGCAGCAGGTTCTCCATCAGGCTGGTCGTGTACGTTAGCTCGTTGACCACTTCCGGAAGCATTTTTTTTATTTCATCCGCAGGGAGATCGTACTGCTGCATATTCTGGAAAAGATTCCGCAGGGCATACATCGGGGATTTCAGGTCATGGGCGATCACGGAGAAAAGCTTGTTCTTGAGGGCATTCAGCTCCGTGAGTTCCTCCGTCTGCATTTTCAGCAGGTGCTCATTGCCGGTGATCTCTTCCTTCTGCTGCAGGATGCTGAACTGATAGCCCGCATTCTCCTTCTTGATCAGGAACAATCCGTAAAAGATGAAGGCGATCGACAGCAGCTGGTTCAGAATATAAAAAGCCGGATTGGCCGTCGCCAGTTCATAGGTATAGATCTTACAGAGGACTGCCAGCACGAAATAGCTGACCATGGAAAGGCCAACCGCAAAAAGCATCTGGCTGATATCCTGCAAAAAGAACACGGAGAGAATGCCGTACAGCACAAAAGATAATTCTACCCCGAGGTTGATCCCGCTGAGATAAACGATGCTGGTGGCGACGGGATACAGGACGAAATAGGAGATCAGCGCTACATGATGATAGTGCCTTGAATTCAGCCAGAGGACGAGGATGCTGATAAAGGCCGGTACGCTGGCTACCAGCCAGGCGAGGGCGGGAAGCTTATGGTTGTGCGTCAGGCCGGCAAGCGGAAGAATGATGCCGGTCACCAGCTGGAAGAAATTGAGCTGATTGAAAATGCTGAGCTTTCTTTTCTCATAATCCTCCATGGTCAGCGTGAACCCCGTCGTCTTGATAATTTCCAGTAATCGCAGCGGTGAGATGCCTGAGGCGGCGACCTTCTGTGTGTATTGCTGAATTTTGAGAAAAAAATTGTGCATTGGTCCCATGACCCCGATAGATTTGAGCCTATCCTGAACACTAAGCAGTTTTTGGGGTAACAACTTCATGGATATACTAAATTGAGGTAAGCGAGCAACCAAAATAAGTATTTTAATCTGTAAAGGCAAGTCCGGGCATAAGAATTGAACACCCTTCAATAAAATAGTATTAAAACATTCTATATAATTTATTGCGTGAAGAGACAATTATCTTTGCTACGGTTATTTTAATACGTTTATTATGGGGTTTACAGGCGGTATGCGGCTGCGGCTGAAGCGGGCGTTTGACAGGATCAGGAATGAGAAATTCAAGGTTAACTTATTGCAAGCCATTCCTTTCTGGATTGGTTCGCTGGCCGTGGGCCTGGTGGCGGTATGCTATGCCAGACTCTTTGCCCTGGCTGAAAAAGGTACTGCATATATCGTTCATGCCCATATCTGGCTGCTCTTTATCATTACGCCCCTCTGCTTCCTTCTGGCCTGGTGGCTGGTGAAAAGATTTGCGCCCTATTCCCGGGGCAGCGGTATTCCCCAGGTCATGGCCGCCATCGAGCTGGCCGTTCCGAAATACAATGAGAAAGTAAATAAATTATTGAGCCTGAAGATCATCGGTATAAAGGTTTTGTCCAGCCTCGTCATGGTCTTTGGCGGAGGGGTTATCGGCAGGGAAGGGCCCACCATCCAGATAGCCGGCTCGATCTTCCGGAAAGTCAATCAGTGGCTGCCGGCATGGTGGCCCAGGATCTCCAAGCGTAACATGATCATGACCGGCGCCGCCGCAGGTCTGGCCGCAGCCTTCAATACCCCTTTAGGCGGGATCGTTTTTGCCGTTGAAGAATTGACCCGGACCCATATCAGCTATTTCAAGACGGCACTCTTTACCGCCGTGATCATCGCGGGACTTACTGCGCAGGGATTGCAGGGGCCATATCTGTATCTGGGATATCCGGACGTAAGCCAACTTTCCGGATCGATCTTTCTGGGGGTGATCATCGTTGCGGTACTGACGGGGCTTTGCGGCAGCATCATGGCCAGGGGGATGCTGGGGCTTTTCAGATGGAAGGCCGGATTCCGGTTCACCCGGCAGCATGTGCTCTATGTAGCGGGCTGCGCGCTGGCGATCGCCACGCTGGCCTTCTTTATCGATGAGCGTGTGCTGGGATCGGGGAAGGAGCTGATGACCACTGTCTTGTTCACTCCCGGTAAGCATGTTGCCTGGTATATGCCGCTGCTGCGGATAGCCGGACCGGTATTTTCTTTTACCACCGGAGCATCCGGCGGCGTTTTTGCACCGGCCCTCAGTGCGGGAGCCAGCATCGGCTCGCTGCTTTCCGGCTGGATGCATCTGTCTGCGAACGGCAGCAACCTGCTCATCCTTTCCGGCATGGTAGGGTTCCTCACCGGCATCACCCGTACCCCTTTTACCGCGGCGATCCTCGTCCTTGAAATGACAGACCGGCACAACGTGATCTTTCATCTTATGCTGGCGGGGATGGTGGCGAGCCTCGTCGCGATGCTTATCGACAAGCATTCTTTCTATGATCATCTGAAATATCAGTATACCCGCGAGCTGATCGGGGAGGAGAGGAATGATGGCGCGGCACCTGACGCTTCCGCACAGCCGGTTACACTGGAGCCGTGATGCCCAGGAGCCCTTATGCGCCGGAGCCCTGCCGTGATGCCGGAAACAAAACAATCCTTAGCTTTGGCCCCATGAGAAACATCATCCTTAACTTATTCCTGGCGGTGGCCCTGCCTGTCTCCGCAGCAGCGCAGCTTGTCGAAAAGATCACCGATCCGGTCGAATGGATCAATCCGCTGATGGGTACGGCCTCCTCGCCTTCTCTGTCCAACGGCAACACCTATCCTTCGATTGCGCTACCCTGGGGGATGAATTTCTGGACGCCACAGACCGGCCTCATGGGCAATGGCTGGGCCTATACCTATAACGCGGACAAAATAAGGGGGTTCAAGCAAACGCACCAGCCCTCTCCTTGGATGAACGATTATGGCCAGTTCTCTATTTTTCCCGAAACGGGTCGTCTGGTCATCGATGAAAAGGACAGGGCCAGTTGGTTCTCCCATAAGGCCGAAACGGCAAAACCCTATTATTATAGTGTCTATCTGGCCGATTATAACCTCACCACGGAGATTGCCCCGACCGAACGCGCAGCCAGCTTCCAGTTCAGCTTCCCCCGGACGGACAGCGCACATATCGTGATCGATGCGTTTGACAAGGGGTCCTGGATCAAAATATTGCCTGCCGAAAGGAAGATCATCGGCTACAGTACCCGCAACAGTGGAGCGGTGCCCGATAATTTCAGGAACTATTTCGTCATCTATATCGACAAGCCGTTCGAACTGGCTTCTGCCTGGCATGACAAGCAGCTCGACAACGGGTTGCTGGAATATACCGGTAACCATGCCGGGGCGGTGATCAGTTTCAAGACGCAGGCGGGTGAAAAAGTGCATCTGAAATGTGCCTCTTCTTTTATCAGCATCGGGCAGGCCGAGCTGAACCTTCAGCGCGAGCTGGGCAATAAATCCTTCGAGACGACCAGGGCCGAAGCAAAGGAAGTATGGAACAAGACCCTTGGCCGGCTGACCGCCGAAGGTGGCACCGTCGACCAGACCCGGACCTTTTATTCCTGCCTCTACCGGATGCTGTTCTTCCCCAACAGATTGTATGAGAAGGATGCACAGGGACAGATCGTACACTACAGCCCGATCAACGGCAAGACCCTGCCAGGCTATATGTTTGCGGGTACCGGTTTCTGGGACACGTTCCGCGCGCTTTATCCTTTTCTGGACCTTGTGTACCCTGACATGAGCAAGGAAATGCAGGAGGGTCTGGTGAACGATTATAAAGAAGGGGGATGGCTTCCCGAATGGTCAAGCCCTGGTTATGCCGAATGTATGATCGGGAATAATTCCGCCTCCGTGGTTGCGGAAGCTTATCTGAAAGGCCTGCGCGGCTACAGCATCGACACGCTGTACCAGGCATTATTGCATGGAGCGGCCAATGAGGGACCCAATACCGCCGTCGGAAGGTTCGGCGTCAAATATTATAACGAGCTGGGCTACGTGCCTTACGATGTCAACATCAATGAGAACGTAGCCCGTACCCTGGAATATGCGTATGATGATTTTGCGATCTACCGCCTGGGAGAGGCGCTGCACCGGCCTAAAGCCGAGACGGACCTTTATAAACAACGCTCTCTGAACTATCGTAAGGTCTTTGATCCATCCATCGGCCTGATGCGTGGCAAAAACAAGGACGGTTCTTTTGTCACTCCGTTCAACCCTTTCAAATGGGGAGATGCTTTTACGGAAGGCAATAGCTGGCATTACACCTGGGGGGTATTCCACGATATCCAGGGCCTTATCAACCTGATGGGTGGCAAGGCCGCCTTTATCGCTAAGCTGGATTCCGTATTTACGCTGCCGCCCGTGTTCGATGACAGCTATTATCATGGCACCATACACGAGATCAGGGAAATGCAGATCGCCAATATGGGGCAGTATGCGCATGGCAACCAGCCCATCCAGCACATGCTGTACCTGTATAACTATGCCGGACAACCGTGGAAGACCCAGTATTGGGTGAGGGAGGCTATGAACCGGCTCTACAAGGCTACTCCCGACGGTTATTGCGGCGATGAGGATAATGGGCAGACTTCCGCCTGGTATGTGTTCTCGGCGATGGGCTTCTATCCGGTGTGTCCCACCAGCGCGCAATATGTGCTGGGTGCTCCGCTGTTCAAAAAGCTCACCGTCCGGTTTGAAAACGGCAGGAGCCTTGTCATCAGCGCGCCGGCTAACAGCGAGCACAACAGATATGTCAGCAGCATGAGCGTAAACGGGAAAACATACGCGCCGAACTGGCTGAGCCATCAGACCCTTACGGCCGGTGGCGCGATCGATTTCAGCATGGTAGCCGAACCCGATAAACAGAGGGGGACCAGTGCCGGAGATGTGCCCTATTCTCTGTCGAACGAGAAGTGAGGGGGCTCCCAACAGGGGGGATTTTTCGGGGAAACGGGAAAAAACCATGCTCAACTGTCCAGCGTCCGACAGGGAGGAACCGGAGGAGTTCGTAACTTTAGCTTATGAAACTATATGACATGAAAAAGTTTTTGTTTGTCCTTTTCTGCCTCCCCGCCGCAGCCTTTCTGCTCGCCGCGTTTTACAAGGCCCCTGTTGCACCGGTCACCGACCGGCCTTTGTCTTCCCGTTTTACGCTCCCTCCTTGTTCGGTCGCACAGGGTTTTGCCGTGATAGAGCTCTTTACTTCCGAAGGATGTTCCAGCTGTCCGCCTGCCGATGTGGCGTTGTCGGACCTTGCGGTCGCCTATCCCGGTAAGGTGTATGCGCTGGGGTTTCATGTCGATTACTGGGATAAGCTGGGATGGAAGGATGCGTACAGCAGTTCGGATTATACCGACCGGCAGAAGGAATACACCCGTATATTAAGGGTGAGAAGCTCTTACACCCCGCAGGCCATTATCAATGGATGGCACCAGATGAACGGCTCCGATGAGACGCAGCTGAAGGCGGCCATAGAAGAGGAGCTGAGCAAGCCGGTGGAAAAAACGATCGAGCTCCACGCCGACTTCGATGGCAAAAAGATCAAGGTATCGTACAAACTGATCAATCCCGGTATGGACAGGCTGAACGTAGCACTGGTCCAGTCGCATGCGGAGTCACAGGTGCGGGCGGGGGAGAACAGCGGTCACACGCTGCAGCATGTCAATATCGTCAGGGATTTCAAGACGGAAGGACCCGGCAGTGGGGGCAGCGGATCGGGTTCGATGAGCTTCAAGCTACCCAAAGGGCTGGCTGCTAAAGATATCAAAGTGATCGCTTATCTTCAGAATACCGGTGAATGGAACAGCACCATCTCTGCTGCTGCGGATGCTCCGGTGACGGAGAGCGGACCGAAATAATTCGATTTCCGGATACAGATCCAATACTAGCGACCCCTGAACCTTCAGGGGTTTTTTTATGGAAGGGTACCGGGGCATCGCGTCAGGGCGTACCGGTCATGACTCTCTGAGGCGTGACAAAGACGGGCATTCCGCTGCTTGTTCACCTGGCCTGCTTAGACGATTCGCACAATTTATGTACCTTGCACAAAATTTGTCACATGGAAACAATGGATGCAAAAAGGGCCGAGAAGATCTCGAAGGCCCTTTCAGACCCTACGCGGATGAAGATACTTTTTGAGATCAAGAAAAAGGCAGACTGCCTCTATTGTGTTGATATCCATGAGGTGGTCAACCTGGCCCAGCCCTCGATATCCCATCATATCAAACAGCTCACCGACCTCGATATCATCCTCTCCGAAAAAGAAGGCCGCAACATAAAATATCGTCTGAACAAAGAGATGATCGATGCGTACATAAATTTCCTCCAGTGCCTCAAAAAATAATATTTTTAATTTATTTATTGAAATATTTAAATGTTTCTATACTTTTGTACTCCCCTTTGGTTTTGGAGGGTCGGTTGATCTGAGGTGTTGAGCCTGCAAGTCCCGGCGTTTCCGCTTCAGAAGGGCAAATTTCGGCGTAATATATCGACATATTCGAATAAATCTATTTATAATATGAGACTTCAATTAAATAAAGCTATGAACATCAAGACAATACCAACCAAACTCCGGGCGAAAATTGCGCTCCTCCTTTCTGGCCTCGCCCTTCTTATTCTGCTTACCGGCTGTTATGGCAAGTCGAAAGACGATGTAACGGCAACGCCAGCACCGGCCGCCGCCCCGCCTGCTACACCGGTAGACGGCATGGTGATCCGGCCCGTTTCGTTGTCCGAAGAGCTGGAAGTGACCGGCTCTCTGGTAGCCAACCAGCAGGTGGACATCGCCAGCGAGCTCACCCGCAAGATCGTCCGCGTCAATGTTAAGGAAGGGACCCTGGTCCAATCGGGCGACCTCCTCTTCCAGCTCGATGATCAGGACCTGCAGGCGCAGCTTGAACGATTCAGTCAGCAGGAAAAGCTCGCGCTCCTCAACGAACACCGGCTCAACGACCTCATCAAGCACGAAGCCGTCATCCAGCAGGATTATGATCAGGCCTTCACGAACCTGAAAGTGATCCAGGCACAGATCGCGGAACTGAAGGTAATGATCGCCAAGACCCATATCCGGGCTCCCTTCTCCGGCCGCATCGGCATCATCAGGGTCTACCCCGGCGCCATTGTCTCCGTCAATACGATCCTCACCGATCTCGAAGACAACAGCGTGGTCAAGCTGGAATTCTCCGTACCGGAGAAATACGCCAATATCATCACCCCCGGCAGCGTACAGCATTTTACGGTAGCCTCGGGCTCCCGTCAATACGCAGCCACGGTTTCCGCCCGCGAGTCCCGGCTCGATGCCAGTACGCGCACCCTGCTGGTGAGAGCGGTCAGCCCCAATCCCGGCGGCCTGCTCCTTCCTGGGCAGAGCGCAAGGCTGCACCTCGGCCTGCACAGCTCTACGGATGCCTTGCAGGTGGCCACGCAGGCGCTGATCCCTTCCGCCGGTGGTTATGGTGTGTATGTCAGCAAAAATTCGCAGGTTGAGCTGGTGCCGGTAGAGACCGGACAGCGCGGACCCAATACGGTGGAGATCTCCAAAGGATTGCATACCGGCGATACGGTCATCACCAGCAACCTGCTCCGGCTTATGCCCGGCTCGGCAGTCCACTTCGTGACGCTGAAATGAGGGTGGTGGAATAATTAACCAGTAACAATAAGAATCAAATTATATGAGCGCTATTTCACAAGTCAGCATATCCCGGCCAGTTCTGGCCGGGGTCCTGTCCGTCCTCCTCATCCTCTTCGGGATCGTCGGCTATACCTATCTGGGTACCCGCGAATATCCCGTAACGGATTCTCCCATCGTCACCATCACTACGGTATATCCCGGCGCCAGTGCGGATATCATCGCATCGCAGGTCACCAAACCACTGGAAGAAGCCGTTGCGGAAGCCAATGGCATCCGCGCCATGTCTTCCGTATCCCGCGAGCAGGTGAGCATCATCACGGTCGAGTTCAACCTGAACGCCGATCTCGAAGCAGCGGCTAATGATGTCCGTGATAAGGTATCCAAGTCGCGCCAGCAACTGCCAACCGATATCGAACCCACGATCGTGGAGAAATCCGGCCCCCCCGACTTCCTCGTCTTCCTCACCGTGCAAAGCGATACGAAGAGCCTCGAAGATGTGACCGATTTCGTCAATATCAATATCAAGGAGCGGCTGCAATCCATACCCGGCGTACGTCTTGTCGACTCCTACGCAGGCCGCAAACGGGCCATGCGCCTGCGGATGGACCCCGTAAAGCTTGCCGCCTATCATCTTACTCCCTCCGATGTCCAGGCCGCCCTCCAACGGGAAAATGTCGACCTGCCCAGCGGGCGGATCGAAGGGCAGAATACGGAGCTGACCCTTCGCACCGAAGGGCGTCTCGTTACGGAGGACGACTTCAATAATATGATCCTGAGCCAGAAGGACGGGGCCATCGTACACTTTAAGGATATTGGCACCGCGATCCTCTCCTCACAGAATGAAAGGACGGCCATGATCGTCTGCGAAGGGTCCACCGCCCGCTTTGGCGTGGGCACCGGCGTACAGCCACAGCGCGGCGCCAACTCACTGGCCATCGTGGAAGAATTCAAGAAACGCTTCGACGACATCGTAAAGAGCGCACCCAAAGACTTTATCATTTCCCTCGGGAAGGATTTTACCGTGCCCGTCCGCAACTCTCTTTCGGAAGTGCAGGAAACCCTGCTCCTGGCCTTCGGACTGGTGGCCCTGATCATCTTTATTTTCTTAAGGGACTGGCGCAGCACGATCATCCCGCTGGTAGCCATCCCCGTGAGCATCATCTCGGCGTTCTTCATCATGTATATCGGGAATTTCTCGATCAACGTGCTGACGCTGCTGGGACTCGTGCTGGCCATCGGCCTGGTCGTGGATGACGCGATCGTCGTGCTCGAGAATATTTACAGCAAGGTGGAGCAGGGGCTCAGCCCGCTGGAAGCTGCCCGCAAAGGCGCCGATGAGATCTACTTCGCCGTTATCTCCACCACCGTGACGCTGGCCGCCGTATTCCTGCCGGT
>DATHHO010000007.1:0-2651 GCA_035317125.1 Puia sp. | reverse complement strand
GATCGATAAGAACAGCCTGGTCAATGTGCTCAACCAAAATGCCTGAACGATACCATCTGAATACAGGGATCAACATCTAAACCATTAAACGCGGTTGCTATGACTATCTATCAGAACATCTTAAAAAAGACCTTCCCGATCTTTATCCCCGCACTGCTCTGTCTGTGCATTGCCAATGCGCAAACCAAGCCATCCGGCAAGGACAAGCAGGCGGCAAAAGAAGCCCGCATAAAGAATTGGGTGGAATCGCAAACCTATGTCTTCAAGGCACGGACCGCCATGCCTATGGCCGGAAGCACCCGTCAGTTAACCACCGATTACGATGTAAAGGTATCGACGACCGCCGTGATCAGCTATATGCCTTATTTCGGCCGGGCCTACGCGCCGCCTTCCAACATGACCGGTGGCGGCATACAGTTCAACTCAAAAGACTTCAGCTATAAAGCCACTCCAAAGAAAAAAGGCGGCTGGGACATTCAGATCAAACCCAAAGACGTACAGGATGTGCAGCAGATGAACCTCAGCATTTCCACGGACGGATATGCCAGCCTCCAGGTCAGCAGCACCAACCGGCAGCCCATTTCCTTCAATGGGATCATCACCGGACCAAAAACTCCATAAAAACAGAAAGCAAACATGGAAGTGAACTATTCCCCCAAATACTTTACTTTTGAAAGTAATTGAACGCCAAAATCAGCCAACAGTGAAAAAATACCCAGTAAGATGCCCCGTCACGGCTTATCTGTACGTCATGGACGGCCACTGGAAGCCTATCCTTATATGGCGGCTGAGGGATGAACCACTCCGCTTCAAAAGTCTGCTGGAGGCCATCCCGGATATTTCCACCAAAGTATTGACGGAGCAGCTCAAAGAACTGGAGGCGGATGGCATCATAATCAGAAAGGCCTACAGCGAATTGCCACCCAGGGTAGAATATAGTCTTACTCATTATGGTAAAACGCTGTTACCGGCGCTCGTCGTCCTCCGGGAATGGGGTCTGCAACATCTTAAACAAAACACCGGCCTCCTCCATCCCGGTAGTAAATGGCCGAAGAAATTAAAAAAAACATACTCATGAACAAGCGGAAGTCCATCAGGTCATGAAGAATTGCAGACCTGCCCGTAGGGGCCAACGTTGAAATGACCGTTACCGCCTTGCTAAAAAATTTATAGATGCAACCCATCCCCTATTATCATGCTGATGTATTCTCCAACAAACCTCTTTCTGGCAACGGGCTTATCGTCTTTACCGAGACGACCGGCTTCAGTCCGGAATTCATGCTGAGGCTTACCCAGGAGATGCGGCAGTTCGAAAGCATTTTCCTGCAAGCGCTCAGCGACCGGAAATTCAGGGCAAGGGTGTTTACCTGTGAGGAGGAAGTGGATTTTGCCGGTCATCCCGTATTGGGCGCCGCGGCGATATTGCATGGCCTGTACGGAAATGGCGCCGCCGAATGTAACTGGGAGTTCCAGCTCAACGCAAAAACGGTATCCGTTCGGACACAGAATAAGAACGGATGGACAGATGCCCTGATGAACCAGGGAGTTGCGGAGTTTGAGAAACCATTAAATGAAGAAGAGACCCGGAATATATTATCCGCGATGAACCTTTCCCCCGATGATGGCTACCCCGGTTGTTCTCCCCTGGTCGTCTCCACCGGTCTGCCCTATTTATTATTGCCTTTACAGACCAACGGGCTCCGTGCAAAAATAATGGTGCCCGATCTGGAAGAAAGACTGGCCAGGCATCAGGCAAAATTTATCGGCACCCTCGAGATGACTTCCCTTACCATAAGGACCTGGGACAATGCCGGGCTCGTTGAGGATATCGCCACCGGCAGCCTTGCCGGCCCTTGCGGCGCTTATCTGGTCCGCCAGGGGTTCCGGGAGGCAAATGAGGTCATCACCCTGCAACAGGGGCATAATCTAGGGAGGCCGAGTGAGCTTTTTGTGGAACTCAGGAAACTGGATGGATTGCCTGGCGATGTGTATGTCGGTGGAAGCGTTGTCAAGATCGCAAGCGGCACTATTCTTTTTTGATAAAGGATCTTACCTGACGGCGACCCATCACTTCCGCGACAAGGAAATAGGTACCTGGAACCAGCGCCTCTACCGGTAGCGTCAGAGAAGTAGTGCCAATATGCAGGCTGAAAGGCCAGGACGCGATCTGCCTGCCCCGGGCATCGAAGATCTTCACGATAGCCGTCCCTCCACTGCGGGAGAAAAGTTCAGCGGTCAGGACGTCTTTGACAGGGTTGGGTCGCAGCCGTATAAACCCAAAACCAGGATCCTGCTCACGGCTTACGGCAAGAACGCGGGAATAAGAACGCAATCCCCTGTCGTTCAGCCAGACCAGACGATAGAGCACCGTGCCTTCTATAGGAGAGGCGTCGGTAAAATGATATCCTGCGGAATCCAAGTATGCGGCTATCGTCGTCATGGCGCTGAAGTGTACCCGGTCATCGGACCTTTCCACCGTAAAATTGACGATACCCGCGGCATCGTCCGTTGTGTACAATCCCCAGGAAAGCAAAACATCGGGAAGATCCCCATAAATATCTTCAAGGTCCGCCGTAAAATATTTCAGGATCGTGGAGGCCAGCGGCACGCAGATATTCGCTCCCGCAACCGGGGGCGTATAATTATTCAGC
>DATHHO010000006.1:0-35733 GCA_035317125.1 Puia sp. | reverse complement strand
GGGTATCCCGTCCGTGAACAGATAACTCCAATGCTCATCCGCTGAAAAGACCCCGCTGATAAAGGAGACCGTGAACCACACCGAACCCGTAAAGATCAGCAGCAATGCAAGAAGATGACGGATGTCGGCAGAAGCTTTCCGGAATGCTCCCACCAGCAGCGTATAAACAAGCCATAGCAAAGCCATTTGCCAGAGGCTGTTAAACAATGACCATCCCAGCGCCTTCAGTAAAGCGGATTGGGTAAACAGGTGCATGCTTACTGATTTTTCAGATTATTTAATAATTGCTGTATCTCTTCCAGCTCGGCCGGAGTAGCTTTGTGATTGCCCAGCGCCTGAATGATCAGTTCGGTAGGAGACCCGCCGAACAAGGTATTGATCATTTTGCCCACGAGATGCCGCTGCGTTTTTTCCTTGCTGACTGCCGCCTGGTAAATATGGGACTTGAAGGTGTCGTCCCGTTTTACCAATCCCTTTTCGTGCATGATCTGCATCAGCTTCAGCGTTGTGGTATAGCCAACATCCTTGCTTTTGGCAAGCTCTTCGTGTACATCCCGCACACTGGCCAGGTCTCTGTCCCAGAGGACCTGCAGAATTTCCAGTTCACTTTCCGTGGGTTTGATATATCGGGTCGTCGACATAAAATAGTATTTGAAATACAAATTACGATAAATTTCGTAATCAGATGTTAAAACGGATAAAAATTTTGGAACTGCGGCCCAGACCCAGCGCCAGCCTGTGCAGCCCCGGGCATTCCGGACCCAACATTCGCCCCCGGTAATCCCAACCGTCCGCCTGACGAGCACGCATCCGGCCGACCCCGCCTCACCGCACCGGCCTGTCCGGATGCAGCCGGTTATGCTCCTCGATCAACTCCCGCGTCGTACGGCTCGAGCCATCATGGCTCCATCCGGGAGGATGGGTAAGATACCGGAAAAAATTGCGCAGAGAGCCGGACCCGGCTGCCTTGCGGAACAGCTCTCCCCAGGTCTTGAAGGCAACGATAAAGGGATTGAACGAACCGATATTCCTGGTCAGTCCATACACCGGTCTTTCTTCCTCCTTCCGGAAAGTGCCGAACATCCGGTCCCAGATGATAAGGATCCCGCCATGGTTCCTGTCCAGATATTTCAGATCGGTGCCATGATGCACCCGGTGATGGGAAGGTGTATTGAAAATAAGCTCCACCGGCCTGGGCAGCTGCTGTACAGCCTCGGTGTGGATCCAGAACTGATAGATCAGACTGATGGATTGCATCATCAGGACGATCACGGGATGGAACCCGGCCAGTGGCATCCAGCACCAGAACAGAAATGCTCCCGTCAGATTGCCCGTCCAGGTCTGCCGTAAAGCCGCCGACAGATTATATTTCTTTGAGGAATGATGCACCACATGAGAGGCCCAGAACCAGTTGACATGATGACTGCTCCGGTGAAACCAGTAATAGCTGAAGTCATCAGCGAAAAAAGCCAGCGCCCAGTGCCACCAGCGCGAGCCATCCAGCGTAAAAAATCTCCATTGATAAAGCAGGGTGAAAAGCCCGAAGATCATCGCCTTGGTGATGAGGCCCGTGGCCAGATTACCGATGCCCATCGCCAGGTTGCTGAACGTGTCCTTTGTCTCGTAAAATGCTTTATTTTCTTTCCAGGAGAACCAGGCCTCGAGGCAGAGCAGTATTATAAATCCAGGGATTGCATAATATAATATGGCCGGAGGCATTCAGCAAGCATTTCCTGTAAGTTAACTTTTTCCCTGGGATAATAAAAAAAGCCCCGATGTAGAAACATCGCGGCTTTAGGTATTTGGTTCTGATTAGTGTAATTTTTGGAGCGTAAAGATAAAAAGCTCCGCGGAAATTCCGGGATCTTTCTTTGTTAACGCTTGGTTAGTTTTTGACCCAGGGCGCTCCGCTGGCCCATAGCTCCGGACAAGTCCAGCGTACCTGCCTGTTTCCCGCCTTGTCCCATACCCGGCACCATCATGGTCTTCGCCGGGCTTTTAAGACGGGTCAGCACTTCGTCCCTGGTATGGTGGATCGACGCCAGGGTAGGGGCGATCACCAGAGAAACGATCGACATCAGCTTGATCAGGATATTCATGGAAGGACCCGAAGTATCCTTGAACGGATCGCCGACCGTATCACCCGTCACCGATGCCTTGTGCGGCTCGGATTTCTTATAATACATCTGTCCGTTGATCTCTACGCCTTTTTCAAACGATTTTTTGGCATTGTCCCAGGCGCCGCCTGCATTGTTCTGGAAGATGCCCATCAGCACACCGCAAACCGTTGCTCCGGCCAGGAACCCGCCCAGCGCTTCGGGGCCTAATATGAACCCGATGATAAGCGGGGAGAGGATCGCGATCGCTCCGGGTAAGATCATTTTCCTGATCGATGCCTGCGTCGAAATAGCTACACATTTGTCGTATTCCGGTTTGCCCGTGCCTTCCATGATACCGGGTATGGTGCGGAACTGCCGGCGGACCTCTTCCACCATGGCCATCGCCGCTTCACCCACGGCCTGAATGGCCAGAGAAGAAAAGATAAAGGGGATCATGCCGCCAACGAACAGACAGGCCAATACTTTTGCCTTATAGATATCGATACCGGGAATGCCGGCGACTCCGACAAAGGCCGCAAACAACGCCAGTGCGGTCAGCGCGGCCGATGCGATGGCAAATCCTTTTCCGGTAGCGGCGGTTGTATTTCCGACCGCATCCAGTATATCTGTTTTCTCACGTACTTCTTTTGGCAGTTCGCTCATTTCCGCAATGCCACCCGCATTGTCGGCGATGGGGCCGAAGGCGTCGATGGCCAGCTGCATCGCCGTGGTCGCCATCATACCCGCCGCGGCGATAGCAACACCGTAAAGACCGGCGCATTCGAACGAGCCCCAGATCCCTCCTGCCAGCACAAGGATGGGCAGGAATGTGGATTGCATGCCCATGGCCAGTCCGCCGATCACATTCGTCGCGTGGCCGGTTGCGGATTGCCGGATTATGCTCAGTACCGGGCCCTTACCCATTGCGGTATAATATTCCGTGATAATGCTCATCAGCGTACCTACCAGCAGACCAACACCGATCGCCCCCAGGACCCCCCATTTGGTAAAGTCGGTGCCGCGGAGGGTCATCGTGTCGGGTAATATATAATATACAAGACCGATACAGGCCAGCGCTGTCAGGATGATCGATCCCCAGTTGCCCATATTCAGCGCCTTCTGGACACTGTGTGTATTCAGTTCGGCCGTTTCGCTGATGCGTACGAACAAAGTTCCTACGATGGAAAAAAGGATCCCGATGCCTGCGATAAGCATGGGCAATAATATAGGCGCAAGTCCGCCGAACTGGTCGTCCGATTTCGTCTCCTGCCCCAATACCATCGTAGCTAAAACGGTGGCGACATAGCTTCCGAAAAGATCAGCGCCCATCCCGGCTACATCGCCCACATTGTCGCCTACATTATCGGCGATCGTGGCGGGATTCCGGGGATCATCCTCGGGAATTCCGGCTTCTACCTTACCTACCAGATCGGCCCCTACGTCGGCAGCCTTGGTATAGATCCCCCCGCCCACACGGGCAAACAACGCTATCGATTCGGCGCCCAGAGAGAATCCGGTCAGTATTTCGATCGTTTTTACCATCTCCGGCGAATCGACGGCGGATTCGGGTGCAAAGATCGCTTTGAGAATGATGAACAGGCTTCCCAGACCAAGAACAGCAAGGCCCGCCACTCCGAGACCCATGACGGATCCTCCCGTGAAAGACACTTTCAGCGCCTGGCTGAGACTGGTACGGGCCGCGTGCGCTGTCCGCACATTGGCCTTGGTGGCGCTGCGCATACCGATATAACCGGCTGTTGCGCTAAGGATGGCGCCGAGGATAAAGGCAAGGGCGATGGACCAGTGAGAATTTGGATTGCTGTTACCCATAACGGCAAGTAAGATGGCGGCGAGGACCACAAAATAAGAAAGGATCTTCCATTCCGCTTTCAGAAAGGCCATTGCCCCTTCGGCAATATACCTGCTGATCTCCTGCATGCGTTCGGTACCCGGATCCTGCTTTTTTACCCAGGCAAACTTGATAAAAGTGTAGAGTAGTCCGATGATCCCCGTAACGGGAACCAGATAAATCAATTTGTCCATAAGTTGTTGTTCTTAATCTGAATTTTCATCGGCAATGGTTGTCTTCCAGTTGTCTGATGCTTGATTCAAAGGAGGGCAAAAATAGGGGAAAACAGGGAAAAACAGACCATATACAATACAAAAGAAGAGGCCGTCTCAAAAGTTTTGCTTCTGGAACGGCCTGGGGTTGTGGGGTTCGGGGTTTGGGTTTAGGGTTCAGGGGCGGTGTTCAGTGTTCAGGGGTTTTATTTTTTGGGTCAAGGGGTTCTGTGCAGGAACAGAACGAATTCGATGCCAATATGCAAAATGCTGATAACCAAATGTCTACGGATCGACTTTCCCATCTTTTTTTCCTGGATTTGGAAGTTTTTTCCCGAAATGGACCGATCCTTGCTCTTTCTCTGAGCATAATTTTACCGGGTAAAGCAACGATAAGGAATTTGCCCGCGTCTAGTTAATTAACTTACAGAGGATGTTCGCAAAAAAGCTGCTTATTGGTTTTTCATTACTTTATTTTCCGGTGGCCCTGCACGCCCAGAATAGTTGTACTACCCTGGGCCAGACGCCTGCCACGGCGTTCCCGGTATGCGGCAGCGATACGTTTACGCAGACCACAGTACCGGCCTGTGTGAATGGCGACGTGCCCGTAATAAAATGCAGCACCCCTGCGGCGGCGAATATCATCTATCAGGACCTGAACCCCTACTGGTATAAGTTCACCTGCTTCACGGCGGGTACGCTTGGGCTGACCATCATCCCCAATAACCTCGATGACGACTACGACTGGCAGCTGTTCGATGTCACCAACCATGATCCCAGCGAGGTGTACAGCAATACTTCCCTTATCATCGGCAGCAACTGGTCGGGTATTACGGGGATCACGGGTACCAGGGCAGGGGAGACCTCCCTTTTTGAATGCGCCACCACCAGTCTCCCCGCCACCGGACCGCCCATATTCAGCAGTATGCCATCCCTTATTCAGGGCCATAACTATCTGCTGCTTATCAGTCATTTTACCGGCGATTCGCAGAGCGGTTATAAATTATCCTTCTTAGGTGGCACGGCCAGCATCACCGATACCACCCCGCCTGCGCTCAGAAAGGCACAAACGAGCTGTGACGGCACAAAAGTGACGGTACTCCTGAACAAGAGAATGAAATGCGGCAGTATGGTGCCCGATGGCAGCGACTTCTCCCTTTCTCCATCGGCGCCTTCGATCGTTTCGGCATCCGCCAACGGCTGCAGGACTGGTTTTGATATGGACAGCGTCGTGCTGACCCTGAACGGCGCCCTGGCGCCCGGTGATTATACGGTGACCGCCAGACTGGGCACAGATGACAATACGCTGCTGGACAACTGCGGTGCGGCGATTCCCACCGGAACCTTTGTCTCCTTTACCAAGCCCGGCATCCCGCCGCCGACCCCGCTGGACAGCATCACGCCGCCCAGATGCGCCCCCACCTCTTTGCAGCTCGTTTTTTCAAAAAGGATCCACTGTAATTCCCTTGCTCCCGACGGCAGTGATTTCACCGTCACTGGCCCATCCGCCGTCACGGTCTCCGGCATCGCGATGAACTGCGACGAGGACGATGAAAGCAATATCATCCAGGTGCTCTTGTCCGGCCCCATCGTGGTAGGAGGTACCTATCAGATCACGCTGAAGGGTGGCACGGACGGGAACTCCATCATCGATGAGTGCGGTGTACAATCGGTTCCCGGCTCCTCCCTGTTCTTCTTTTTAAAGGACACGGTATCCGCGGCGTTCAACGAACTGATCCAGTATGGCTGCAGGCTGGACACGCTCTTCTTCAGCAACCCTCCGGCGAACGGCATCGATCAATGGCAATGGATCTTCAACAATAAAGATACCAGTCTGCTCCAGGGCCCGAAACGCAGCTTTTCCAGCACCAGCACGGATACCATACAGCTGATCGTGTCCAATGGCTTCTGCAGCGATACGGCAAAAAATATCGTTGTGCTGGATAACGGTATCCATGCGGCTTTCGAAGGGCCCGACCTCATGTGCCCGAAGGACCCGGCCGAATTCAGGGACAAGAGCACGGGCCCGGTCAATTTCTGGAACTGGGACTTCGGCGACGGATCAGGCAGCTCTTTTCAGGCCCCTCCCGGTCACCAATACCCGCTTCCGAATGTCGAAGTCATCTACCCCGTCGTTCTGGTCGTCGAGAGCGCCGCAGGATGCAGGGATACGATCACCCACAAAGTGGATGTGCTCAGGAGCTGCTATATAGCCGTGCCTTCGGCCTTCACCCCTAACGGGGATGGATCGAATGATTATCTCTATCCATTAAATGCCTATAAAGCGGATGATCTTGAGTTCAGGGTGTACAACCGTTATGGTCAGAAGGTCTTCGAATCGAGGGAATGGACAAAAAAATGGGATGGCACCGTCGGTGGACACCCTCAGCCGGCCGGCACCTTTGTCTGGACACTACAGTACACCGACAGGGACAGCGGAAGGAAATTCTTCCAGAAAGGATTTTCGGTCCTGATCCGTTAAAAATAAAAATGTCCCGGAAATCCGGGACATTCTTTTGTACAAGTAAACTGTAAGCCTGAAAAAACTAAAAACCTTTTAACTAATGATGGCCGTCACGTTGTTTTAAGGTAAATATCTTATGCTGTTGTGATGCTGTTCATTCTTATGCATAGAAGATATCCAATGGAATGCCAGGCTATAAAAAATTGATATACATTAATTTACGCCGAAGGAAGACCCGCCGTCCATTCCCATTTCTGGAAAAAAATTCCCAGACCAGCAACAAGACAATTTTACGCAGGGATTAACGTTTTCAACTATATCCATTGATTCTTTTGAAAAACTAATTTGATCCCTATGATCCCTGATATCCGTAACAACCAGGATTCCCTTGCCCAGGAATTTAAAAGATTGGAAAACTATCTTATGCAGGAGAGCAGAATTGCCTTGCTGAAAATACAAAGCTGGCAGTTTGCGATGAAGACTCCTGAAGTGGGCCTGCATTACCAGCAGGAAGCAGCCGCAATGGTCAAACAATCCCTGCTCAGCTTCGTCCCCAACAGTTTCGTATTAAGTGAAGAAGGCTATTATTATAAGCCCGTGGACAACTAGGAAGCTGCCAGCCCGGCACGTCCCAAAGTCGTATCCGGTGTTTTGCCACGTCAGGCGAAGCTCACGCATTCCTTCAGATCCTTTTCTGTATAGGCCAGACCATATTGTTTCAGCACATCCGCCGGAACGCCATTCCATTCATTAGGCATATTTCCAATATAGCCTACATCCTTTCCACCGATCTCGGAAGTATAGAAACCGCTTGCGGTCAGATTGCGCATAAGGCTAAAAAAGGCCACCCCCGGCGCCATGCCCGGCTTCGCCTTTGCAGGCCATGCGATCTCATCCACTATTTCCATCTGCTGCTGATGGCTGCAGCCACTGAAACCCTTTTGATACCGGTTCAGACATTGAACGTCCAGCCAGCGCAACCCGCCCCGCATCGGTAGCTGGTGCCTGGGGATGTCCTTTACGATGAATTCGATGAATTCGGGAACCTTGGCATCCGAAGCGCTGCCGCTCACTTCATCCTTCGGGATAATGATATCCGCCAGGATGGTGATCGTCGCCATTTCCTCCGCCGTGAAAAAAGTTTTCGAAAGGATCTCCTTTTCATTCTCCTGCTCTTCCTTCATCCGGTTGATCCCCTCAGCGGAGGCGTCCTTTGCGGCGGTCTTTTCACTGACAGGTTTTTTGTTATCGGTCGAGCACGCTTCAACGAGTACTCCTGCCGATACTGTTCCGACTAACAAGGCTTTGATCGATTTCCTTCTGTCCATATTCGTTTATTTTTCCAGGCATAGCCCTGGTTTATTTCCCCGGATACCCGGATTTGCAAATCAGATATTCTGTTTTTTCAGTTGATCGACGATATACTCGCTGCTGCGCATGGACAAGGCCAGGATCGTCCAGGTGATATTCTTATCGGCCTGCGATACGAACGGTCCGCCATCTACGCAGAAAAGGTTTTTACAGTCATGGGCCTGGCTCCATTTGTTCAGCGGAGCGTTCTTCGGATCATTTCCCATCCGCACCGTCCCCGCCTCATGGATGATATTGCCTGGTGCATGCAGACCCCACTTATTCTCTTCATTATTATCTTGCCCATGTGTGATCACCGCACCCATGGCATGCAGGATCTCGCTGAAGGTCTCCATCATATGTTTAGCCTGTTTGATCTCATGTTCTGAGTGGCTGGTATTGAACCGCAATACAGGGATGCCATATTTATCGACCACTTCCGGATCTATCTTACAGTAATTATTCTTATTGGCCACGGCCTCGCCGCGTCCGGCCATATGAATGGAGGCTCCGAACAGGCTGCGGTAATCTTTTTTCAGTTCGGCGCCATATCCTCCTGCATCCTTTTTCTGGCTCATCACATTATATTTACCGCCTTTCCCATTGAGCTGTTCGATGCCCCATTGAAAGCCATAGATGGGCTGGCTGAAGCCGCCTCCGTATTCGATATGATAGCCACGCGGAAAATCCAGTTTTTTATTGTCCAGCCACCACGGCGTATAGACATGCATGCCGCCGACCCCGTCTTCGTTATATCGTTTCCGGTCGATAAGGTTCGGTATATAGCCTCCCATATCCGCTCCCGTTGAATCATGCAGATACCTTCCCACCGCATCGCTGTTATTGGCAAGGCCATTGGGATGACGAGTCGACTTTGAATTGAGCATCAGTCTCGCGCTCTCGCAGGCGCTGGCCCCCAGAACTACCGTTCTGGCCTCGACCTGATATTCCTGCATATCGAACTTGCTCACATAGGACACACCCGTAGCAAGACCTTCCTTATCCGTTAATACCTCACGCGCCATAGCGTTCGTGATCAGGTCCACATTCCCCGTCTTCAGCGCCGGGATCACCAGACAGGATGAAGACGAAAAATCCGCATAGACCTTGCAGCTGCGTCCGCATTGCTTGCAATAGAAACATTGCCCGCGTTCGGCGTTGATCTGTTTGGTCAGAATGGACATCCGGGATGGGATAACGGGGATCCCGATGCTGTTGCCCGCCCGCCGGATGAACAGCTCATGAAGACGTGGTTTGGGCGGGGGCAGAAAAATGCCGTCCGGGTCGTTTTCCAATCCTTCGTTCGTACCGAATACGCCCAGCAGCCGGTCTATTTTATCATAATAGGGTTTGATATCCTCATAGCCGATGGGCCAGTCGTCGCCAAGCCCGTCGATGCTCTTTCGTTTGAAATCCTTCGGGCCAAAGCGTAACGAGATCCTGCCCCAGTGATTGGTGCGTCCCCCAAGCATCCTCGCTCTCCACCATTCCCAGTTCGTAGTGCCAGGAGCGTTCGTCTGGGTGTACGGTTCTCCGTCGACTTCCCACCCCCAGTAACAACCGTCAAAATCGCCAAAAGGCCTGAACTTTGTGCTGGCGCCGCGACGGAGAGACTCCCATGGGTTTTTCAGCTGATTGGAATCCTTTTTAGGATCGAACATCGGACCGGCTTCCAGCAGGCATACCTTTAGTCCGGCGTGGGCCAGCACATATGCAGCCATTCCACCTCCTGCGCCTGATCCTACCACGACCGCATCGTATTTCTTTGGTTGTTTTCTGATCTGAAGATCTCCCATATTATATAAAGACTGTAAATGAGGCTAATCGGATGATGACCCGTAAAATTAAAGTTTTAGCAAACTAGCTTACAAATATTTCTTTATTTGCCGGTTAATTACGGTTCGCGCTTGTCGAATCGCGGATCGCCTTGAATTCTGAGCCCGCTTTCCATTGCGGCCACATCGTTCCGTAGGCCAGCTTCTTTCCGATAAGGAACACCAGCTGTATATCTTCCAGCCCTCCATCGAGGTTCCATCTGGCCGCATCATACTGATCGGAAGGCTGATGATAGTATTTCTCTGTGTATTCATCCTGCATCTGCTTGCCATATTCTTTTCCTTTTTCCAGGTTGTCGACCCCGGCATCCACCGTCAGCGCAGGCACGCCCACTCTGGCGAAATTAAAATGGTCGGATCGGAAATAATGACCGGCTTCGGGATGGTTTTCGGGCGCGATGTAGCGGTTCTTCTTTTTCACTTCCTCGCCCAGATAATCCTCCAGCTCTGACTGCCCGGTTCCGCTGAAGGTGATATCCCTGGTCCTGCCATAGGAATTGATGACATCGATATTGAGGTTGGCTACCGTTTTGGCAAGGGGATAAATGGGATGCTGCGAATAATAAGCCGACCCCAGCAGTCCCTGCTCTTCTGCGGTGACGGCGAGGAAAACGATCGTACGCCGGGGTTTCTCCGGCATGCTTTTAAAAGCTCTGGCCAGTTCCAGAAGGGACGCCGTGCCGCTGGCATTATCCACCGCACCGTTATAAATGGAATCTCCTTTGGCATCCGGCTTTCCTATTCCAAAATGGTCCCAGTGTGCGGTATAAACAATATACTCGTCCGGCTTTTCGGTTCCGGTAATTTTGGCGATGACATTATGGGATTTATTATAGACCTGCTTTACCTTCAGGGATGCAGACAGCGTAATGTCCAGGAGCTGGGCCTTGAACCCATGATGCTTAGCCTGCTCCAGCAAGCTGCTGTCCTTGCCGGCAGCTGCCAGTAATTTCTTTCCTGTTTCTCCCGTGATCCAACCCTGCATATTCAGCTGATACTGCTGATTGCCCCGGGTGTCCAGATGTAGTTTCACACCGCCGTTCGAGCTCTGCACCACGCTGAAAGGGTAGGAGGCCGCAGCGGTATTGTGCAGGACCAGACAAGCCTTGGCGCCCTGCCGCGCCGCTTCCTCATATTTATAGGTCCAGCGACCATAATAGGTCATGGTATGACCTTTGAACAAAGTGGAATCATAGAACCCCGGATCGTTCACCATCACGATCACGACCTTGCCTTTCACATCGATCCCCGCATAGTCATTCCAGTTATATTCAGGCGCCACGACCCCGAAGCCCGCGAACACGACCCCATCCTTGTTCAGGGTCAGCACGGAATCCGGTCTTTCGGTCCAGATCACAAAATCGTTGAGCGACTGAAGGAGGAAGCCTCCTTTCGCCGTTTCTGCTCTCATGGATGGTGTTCCCGCCGGGCTGATCTCCACCATGGGCACTTCCTGCACATAGCTGTCCCCATTGCCGGGCTCAAGGCCCATGCCGGCAAAACGCTGTGTGAGATAACCGACCGTCCTTGTCTCGCCGGTCGTAAAGGGCCTGCGGCCCTGGAAACTGTCGGAGGCCAGTATTTGAATATGCGCGGCCAGACTGTCTTTGCTGAAGGCGGCCAGCCCCTCGTCGCCGGGAGGAGAAGACTTTCCGGTATTCGTATTGCAGGCGATGGCAGAACAAACGATGCCCGACAGAATAACTACCCTGAAAAAGGAATTGTTCATAAGCGGTATTTTGATGATTGTGATGGAGTAAAAAAACAAAAATAACTCCTTATCTGGACATCAACCAATTCACCGCCGCAACTTTTACATTATCGCCCTGCCCGGGTTTGTGATTATCGGCGCCAATGCCGGGATTATCGGGAAATATGATCTTGTCGGGTACGATGCTGCCTTCACAGATCCTGCCGGTATGATCCGCTTCCTGACAGACGGTGAGCACCAGCATGGAGTGATCCGACAAGGCATAAGTGGCATTGGCCGTTGTGAGCCCCGCCGTCGGTTCTCCGTAAAGGGCCGCCTGCTCCTTGCCCTTGAAGGCCAGCGCGACGATCTCCCCCGCGCTCACGGTCCTGCGGCCTGTCAACACGACGATCGATTTTTTAGCGTTCCTCGTCTCATAGTGGTTGTTGCTGACACGACAGCGTACATGCCGTCCCTGAAAGGCGGCGCCATCCCGGTATGCGATCGGGATCTTTTCATTCGCAGATACGAAATATCCGCAGATCCCATTCCCCAGCAGCGGTCCAATGCCAGCCAGCATGGGCCAGCAATTCCCGCCTGTATTTTTCCGGAGGTCGATGATCCATTTCGAAATACCTCTCGTATCGAGCCTGGCGATCAGGTCCTGAAGGCTGTCCGCGATATGCATGCAGATCAGGCTGTCGGTTGTGCTCACCCAGGGTATGGTCAGATAGGCAATGCTGTCCCCGATCAGCTCGCCCCTGATCTCTCCGACGAGGTCCTCAAGTCCCGGCGCCTGCTGCAGGCCGGACACATCGTTATTATACCGGGAGGCTTTTTCGGGAGACATCAGAAAACTATGCGTTTCGTTGAGCTGGCTGAAACACCAGGAAATGACGCCATATGCATCTTCACAGCTACCGGAGCCCCACAGCCTCGCTTTTGCCGCGGTGATCAGGTCGTTCCAGCCGACAATATCCTTCCGGTAATAATTTTTCTGCATGAAGGTCAGCGCTTCATCCAGCAACTGGTCTGCATTTTGCAGACAGGATTGTTTACTGGTATCGGGGCAGGAGCGGATCCCGGCATCCCGGCTGTAAAGCAACCCGGAATGAAAGAACAAGGCCGCCAGAAGAATAACCGTGGATCTGCGCATAGGCTGAACAATTGTTTTCGGACAAGAGGTTGAATTGGAGATAAGTTAGGGATGAAAAAACAGGGATATTCCATAAAACTAAAATATTCACAACCTTTTAACGGAGCCTGGCAGGCTTATAGAACCTTTGTAGTGTACAAAAGCAGCTAACTATGTCAAAAACCATCTTTATAACCCTCCTGGGTATTTCCATTTTTACAGGGATCATTCCTTCGATTACACAGACAGCCCGTGCGCAGGCATCGGTAAGCTTCCAGGTATTTTATGACCAGCTGGGGCCCTATGGTTCGTGGGTCGATTACCCGAGCTATGGATATGTCTGGATGCCAGCCGGCAGGGAGGGGTTCCGTCCTTATGGGACGCGGGGACATTGGATCTATACCGAAGATGGATGGACCTGGGTATCCGATTATAGCTGGGGCTGGGCTACCTTTCATTATGGTAACTGGTTTTATGACGACTCTTACGGATGGATGTGGGCGCCCGGTTATGAATGGGCGCCAGCCTGGGTCACCTGGGGAGAATATGGAGGGAATTATTGCTGGGCTCCCATTGGACCCCATGTCAATATCGGCGTTTCTTTCGCCACCTACCGGCCGGCATATAATTACTGGAATTTTTGCCCGCGCGATCGTATTACCAACGTAAATCCGAGCAGGTATTATGTCAACAACATACACAACCGCGCCGTGATCAATAACATTACGGTGATCAATAATGTCAGGACGGTTGGCGGTGGCGAGGCTTATCACCGGGGTCCTGCTCCGGCCAGTGTAGAGAGATTTACCCATACGGCCATCCATCCTGTCGCCATCCGTGCCTCTTCCCGTCCCGGCGCAGCAAGCGTTCAGAATGGCCAGCTGGCCATCTACCGTCCGACGGTCCGGAATTATAATGCGGGGATCCGTCCCTCGGCGGTACGCGATCTTCATGCACTGAGGCCCCTGAACAATGCGCACCCCGCCGTTCAGCCCGCAGGTCACACCGCTCAACCCGCAGGTCACGCGGACCGGCCAGTCCACAACGATCAGCCGGCAGGTCACACTGTTCAGCCCAACGCACACAGCAGCCTGCCCCCTCACGCCGATCGCCCCGCAGCTCTCCATCCGTCAAACGCCCATGACAACCGATCCACGATACCCGGAACGCGTCCCGCAGCCCATACCGATCCCTCTGCCAGCAGGCCTTCCGGAACGCCGTCTCCCCGAGCAGCGATGCCTCCGCATCAGCAGCACCATCCCGCTGAGACAGGGCCGGTGCAGCCGCATCCGGCAAACCCGCAGCCGCATCAACCATCCCATGAACTACAGCCGGGTCATGTCCGTCAGCAACCCAACAATCCGGTCCCTCAGCATACCTCGCCACGGCCCATGCCCCATCCGGCGCAGCCGCGCGCACAGCCACAACCGCACACCGCGAACCCCATGCCGCATCAGCAACCCGTACGGCAGGTCCCGATGCCCATGAACAGACCGGCCGCCCAGCCACATCCGGGAGGACCTCCACCAGGAGCGCAACCCCCGCATGAACATCACCGGTAGGTAGAATATCCCCTGGATTGTCCCGCCGGCAACCCGGAATATGGACCTTGCCGGAACCCAAGATTTATTTGGCGCCAGGGCCAATTTTTTTTATATTCGTTGGATACAATCCGTTAGCTTACAGCATCCAAATCTGTCAATCGTATGCATAATTCCCGGAGAAACTTTCTGAAGAACAGCGCCCTGGCTGTTGCCGCCACCAGCATATTTCCAAACGATATCTTCGCCGCAGCGAGAAAAAAAAGAATAGTAGGGATCCAGCTCTATACGGTCCGGGAGGATATGAAAAAAGATCCTGCCGGTACGCTGAAGGCACTGGCCGCGATGGGCTATCATTATGTCGAGCATGCCAATTATATAGACCGTAAATTCTACGGACACTCCGCTACGGAATTCAAAAGCCTTCTGGACAGCCTCGGCCTGAAAATGCTCAGCGGCCATACCCGGATGGACCCCAAACATTGGGATGCAGTAAAAAAGGATTTTACGGACGAGTGGAAATGGACCGTTGACGATGCCGCCACTGTCGGGCAGCAATTCGTGATCAGCCCCTGGCTCGATGAAAGCCTTCGCAAGACCTATGATGATATGCTGCGGTATATGGATGTCTTCAACAAGAGTGGGGAGCTGTGTAAAAAGCACGGGATGAAATTCGGCTATCACAACCACGATTTCGAGTTCAGCCAGGTCCTGGGCAACAAAAAAGTGTTCGATATCATCCTCCAGAACACCGATCCCGAGCTGGTCGCCCAGCAGCTGGATATGGGCAATCTTTACAACGGTGGCGCAATAGCCATCGCGATCGTGATGCAATATCCCGGAAGGTTCGAGCTGATGCACGTAAAAGATGAGATCAAGGCCGCCAGTGGCAATGATAAATATGAAAGCACTATCCTCGGAGAAGGCATCGTGAATACTAAGCAGGTGATAGACCTCGGTAAAAAATCTGCAGGCACCTATCAGTTTATCATCGAACAGGAATCCTACCAGGGCAAATCTCCTCTTGAATGCTCAAAGACCGACCTGGAGATTATGAAGAAATGGGGGTATTAGGATCACGCAACTACTGCACCCTTCTATCTGATATAAGTGAACCTCGCTTTCTTACCGCCGATCATCACATCGAAGTCTCCCGCTTCGGTCACCGTCTTCGAATGCTCATTTACAAAAGCAAGGTCCTTGCTGTTCAGGGTAAAGCTCACCGTCTGGCTTTCTCCAGCCTTCAGCAAGATCTTTTTAAAGCCCCGCAAACGCTGCATATTCGGCGTAATGCTGGCATAAAGCTCGTGCGTATATAATTCGACGGTATGTTTGCCATCCCTGGTGCCGCTGTTCTTTATGGTTATGCTGACCGTCAGTTGTCCGTCCGCTTTCAGCTTGTCCGCGCTCAATTTCAGGTCTCCGTATTCAAAGCTGGTATAGCTGAGGCCCCAGCCAAAAGGGAACAGGGGGTTATATCCATCCATCGTCATATCCGAATTGAATATTTCCCGGACATCTTCCGTAGGCTTGCGGTCGTACAGCACCATTTCACCGCTGCTGCGCGGGTAGCTGAAGGGTAATTTTCCATCAGGGTTATAGTCGCCGAACAATACATCGCAGATGGCTTCCGCTGATTTCCTGCCACTCCAGTATGCCAGAAGGATCCCTTTCATCTGTCCCGCGATCCGCGTGATAAAACGGGGTCTTCCTTCCGTCAGCACCAGGATGACGGGTTTGCCAGTGGCGGCAGCCGCCCTGGCCAGGTTGACCTGATCTTCCGGCAGGGCAAGATCGCCGATCGTTCCAGGGCTCTCCGCATACGCATTCTCTCCCAGACAGAGCACGATGACATCTGCCGATGCCGCGGCTTCCTTCAGTCTTATGGTGTCAAAATTTTCCGCATGTTCAAATCCTTTTACCGAGCTCGTAAAGACATTCGCCGCCCCGAGCTTATCGGTGACCGCCTGTAAAATGGTCTTGCTGCCGGCAGGATACCATTGCTCTTCCTTACCCTGCCAGGTATAGCTCCAGCAACCATTCAGGGCGCTGATGCTCTGCGCGGACGGACCCGCTACAAGGACTTTTGCATTCGGGGAAAGGGGCAGGACATTATCCTGGTTTTTCAGCAGCGTCATGGCTTCCCGGGCCGCCTGCAACGCCAGGACCTGATATTCCGGCCGGCCGAAATTGGCCGTAGCTGCTTCTTCGGGATAAGGGTTATCGAACAATCCCAGCTTCAGCTTCAGGATCAGTATTCTTTTTACCGCCTCGTCGATCCGGGCCATAGATACCTCTCCCTTCTTCACCGCCGCCTGCAGCAAGGTAAAGAACGAGAAATCACTCGGCACCATGCTCATATCGACACCCGCATTCACCGCCATGACCACAGCCTGCTCCGGGGTCGAGGCTACATTATGACGGGTATGCAGACGGATGATATCTTCCCAGTCGGATACGACAAGGCCCTGGAAACCCAGTTCCTTGCGCAGTACCTCCGTCAGTAAATATTTACTCGCGTGCACGGGCACGCCGTTGATCTCGCTGGAATTGATCATGATCGAAGAAGAACCCGCTTTCACCGCCGCACGGAACTGCGGCAGATAATATTCCCGCATTTCGTTGTCCGGAAGATAGATCGGAGTGCGGTCCTTTCCTGTGCGGGAGGCCGAATATCCGAGATAGTGCTTCATACAGCTGGCAACGGCAGTCGGGCTCTTCAAGCCGTCTTCCTCATAGGCCTTTACCGCGGCGGCGCCCATGGTCTTCCCGATATAGACGTCCTCGCCATAGGTCTCCGGGAACCTCGACCACAGCGGCTGACGGCCGCAATCGAGCACCGGTGCGAAATTCCATCGGATGCCGGAGGCCCGCAATTCTTTGGCGGTAACCTTGGCGATGGCTGCTGCAAGCCCCGGGTCGCGGGATGCGGCTATTCCGATATTTTGTGGAAATAAGGTGGAATTGAGCGTATAGGTCTGTCCGTGCATCCCGTCAAGACCGTAAATAACGGGTATCCTCAGCCGACTCTTCTTCGCTTCATCCTGTATCATGGTGACCACGGTATGCCATTGGTCCACGGTCAGCGCATGGTTCGCGACATTTAAGATGCTGCCGACCTTATAATCCAGTATCGCTTTTTTCAGCGCGGCCTCATCCAGCACGCCATCCTGTGAAGTGGATACCACCGCCAGGGCAACCTGCGTCATCTGACCGATCTTTTCATCGACGGTCATTTGCCTGAGCAGGGCTTCGGCTTTTTGCTGATCGGAGGAGGACTGGGCGAAAGATAAAAGGGAAGTGAGTGATAATGCAAGAAGGAACACCGATTTTTTCATCGTTGAATGGGTTAGCGTTGCGTTAGTTATATAAAAATTAAAGTTAACGACAAGACGGGCTATCCCCCCATTAACTTTTGCTAAATTATGATATTAATTTATCCGGGCCTGATCTCGCCCGCACACTGTTCCAGCTTGCCTGACCGGCGGCCTCGCCCGATACCCACATCCGCTCACTGTCCCGTTCAGTTCATTCCAGCCACAGTCTTTGGTTTCCCGGTCTGGAGCTCTTTGCAGGTCCGGTGTATAAACCGCAGCTTTTCAATGACTGCAGGCGAGATCACGAATGGATAAAAATCGGGGTGGCCCATGCTGCGGTTGAGGCTGTTGACCGCAAAGGTCAACGGCAGCCACATATTGATGATCCGGTCGAAGTCCTTGACGGCATAGGGGTCTTTGCTTATATCGGCGTCCATATCGGGGATCTTCCCGGGGTGGATGCTGAGGCCGAACGAAAAAGCGGTCTCGAGCGTGTCCATCAGGTGCATATAATGCGCCCAGGTCTCGGCCCAGTCCTCCCAGGAATGCGAGCTCGCATAAGGGCTTATAAAATTATCCATCCAGTTCACCGGTGCGCCTTTCTGATAATAGACCTTCAGCGCTTCCCCGTAATCCTTCTGCTCATCGCCGAAAATTTTTCTGTACG
This sequence comes from Puia sp., assembly GCA_035317125.1. Taxonomy (GTDB): domain Bacteria; phylum Bacteroidota; class Bacteroidia; order Chitinophagales; family Chitinophagaceae; genus Puia. The sequence goes on along the minus strand of DATHHO010000006.1, from coordinate 17,574 downwards.
GCTCGAGCAAGGGTTTATCCTTTATCAGGAGGTCCCAGTAATAATGCCCTATTTCGTGGCGAAAATGCCCCAGCAGCGTTCTGTATTTTTCTCCGAGGTCCAGCTTATTCCTCACCCTTTCCCCTTCATCGGCCTCTTCGATGTTCAGCGTAATGGTGCCCTCGTTGTGACCGGTCATGACCCTCTGCTCCGCAGACTGGTCGGCCATGAAGTCAAATTCGATGCCTTCCGCGCCCTCTTTTTCCTTGGGGGCGACAGGGAGTTGCAGCCGCAATAAGGAGTAGACCAACCGGTGTTTTGCAATTTCGATCCTCCTCCACCGGTCCAGATTGTCCGGATTAGAAAGGGTAGGGATGATATTGTTCAGCTCGCAGGCCCGGCAGAAGGGAGTAGTCTGTGCCAGAGGGATCAGCCAGTTACAGGTCCCATGCTGCGCATTCTCGCAAAAACGAAATACCTTCTTTTTATCGACGATATTCTCAAACTCGCCCGCCGCTTTTCCATCGAGCGTGATCATGGACAGGCTGTCCGCGTCGAATCCGACGGGATGCTTGCAGGAAAGGCAAACGCTGTTCTCAAAATAAAGCCGGTTCTGGCAATGACTACAGATATATAATTTCATGAGATCCTTTTAATCCCTTCCCTTAATTCAAGAACTGTGCAAATTATAAGGGCCTGGCCCTGGGTGTCCACCTGCGTCTCTCCGGCTGCCTCAATCCAGTTCCTTCAGTTGCTTCAGATAGTCATACTGCAGGTCTTCATGCAGGGTAGCTATGGCGGCCCGGATCTTTTTGATCTGCGTCTGGTAAAGATTGACCAGCACCGGATTCTTGTGGATCGGTATGCCCGATCTTTTGACCTTGAGGCAGAAATAGCCCAGTAATTCGATCTCCACAGGCGCCGATCCGGTGTATTTGATCCGTTTGATCAGGGTACGCACAATTTTTCTCAGGCTTTTCTTGGTGTGATAGAGGGTAGCCCGGGGAAGTTCCCCGAATTCCCGGTCTATTTCATCCTTATTATGCTGGATAAATCCCGGTTCGTCGCCAGCCTCGAAAAGAAGATAGGTGAGCAGCTCTTTATTGTCTTTTTTATATCTGGCCAGGCGGAGACATAATTCCGTCAGCCTGGAAGAAGAAAGATTGGTAAGTTCCTGTTTGATCTCTTGAATAGTAGCTGCTTTCATGCACCTTGACGGGGTTGTTGCCGGATAAAGCTAAAGAAAAAAACGGATGAATAACGTGGCCGCGGATCCGCGGCGCAATGTTGGCTTTAGCATATTTGATTTACCTCAGCGGCATTTGGCAGCCGCCAATTCGTACTAACAGCCGTTAGCCTTGCATCCTATCTTTTCCTATCTTTGTGTCGAATACTTAATTATTTTATGGATAAGAAAGAAGTGGTCATCGTCTCTGCCGTCCGGACCCCCATAGGAAGCTTCGGCGGGTCTCTGAAAGATTTCTCCGCCACCAGATTGGGCGCCATCGCCATCAAAGGCGCGCTGACAAATGCCGGCATAACTCCGGAACAGGTGCAGGAAGTGCTGATGGGTTGCGTGCTCCAGGCCAATCTGGGGCAGGCGCCCGCCCGGCAGGCCGCGAAATTTGCGGGGCTTCCGGATGAGGTGGTCTGTACCACCGTCAATAAGGTATGCGCCAGCGGGATGAAAGCCATTGCACAGTCGGCGCAGGGTATCGCGCTTGGTGACATCGACATTGCCGTGGCAGGCGGAATGGAGAGCATGAGCAATGTTCCTTTTTATGTGAATAATATGCGCTGGGGAAATAAATACGGCGATGCTCCAATGACAGATGGGTTAGCCAAAGATGGCCTCACCGATGTATACGACGGAAAGGCCATGGGCAATGCCGCCGAGCTATGCGCCTCCACATGCGGCATCAGCCGGGAAGCGCAGGACGAATTCGCCATAGGAAGCTACCAACGCTCACAGGCGGCATGGACGGCTGGTAAATTCAAGGACGAGATCGTTCCGGTAGAGATCCCGCAACGTAAAGGGGATCCCGTTCTCTTTACAAAAGATGAGGAGCCATTCAACGTCAGGTTCGATAAGATCCCGGAGCTCAAACCATCCTTTCAGAAAGATGGAACGGTGACTGCCGCCAATGCCTCCACGCTGAACGACGGAGCCGCGGCGCTGGTCCTGATGAGCAGAGGACGGGCAGAAGAGCTGGGCTTGAAACCCCTCGCCAGAATTGTCTCGTACGCCGATGCGGAGCAGGCGCCCGAATGGTTCACCACTACACCGGCCATTGCCGTGCCGAAGGCGGTTGCCAAAGCCGGTCTGAAAATGGAAGACATTTCCTACTTTGAATTGAATGAGGCCTTTGCCGTGGTCGGCATCGAAAATACCAAAAGGATGAAGCTCGATCCGGCAAAGGTCAACCTACACGGCGGCGCCGTTTCTCTGGGCCATCCCCTGGGTTGCAGCGGCGCCCGCATCATCGTCACCCTTCTTCATATCCTTCTGCAAAACAACGCAAAATACGGTGCGGCAGGCATCTGCAATGGGGGAGGAGGGGCCTCGGCCATGGTCATCGAGAACCTGAGGGCCCATTGACCGCTCGTCTGCTTGACGTTTGATCTGGTTTGCAAGGCCGCGCTTACGGTCATATCGATGGGGCGATCGACTCTTATCATATCGGGCAGCTCCTCGGATCTGTCCTTTTCTTTACTCCAGAATGCTAATTTTTTTAGTACGAAGCATTTTCCCCCTTATCTTTACAATCCACCCTATTATTCACGTTCAATCTTATCACTATGACTATTTCCTTAGACCACTTATCCCCCCTCAGGCGACAGCAGCTACAGTCCGTTACCAAAATTATCACAACGGCCATCCATCCGGAAAAGATCATCCTTTTTGGGATTTATGCTTCACCCGTCTCCATCATCGGCAACGATCCGGAACACCAGTTCCTGTACAGTTACGATATCCTGGTCGTGAGCCGCCGGAACGACCAGCGCTGCGATCATGCCCTTCAGGACATCATCGAGAACCGTTGCCGGTTCAGCACCGCCGTGAATATCCTCGTCCATGACATCGATTATGTGAACAGTCAGCTGTCACAGGGGCAATATTTCTTTTCCATGATCAGCCGCGAAGCCATCCTGCTCTATGATGCCGGGCTCGTTCCGCTGGTGGAGGGGCCCTCGCCGGACTTCACCCGCATAAGGGCCGCTGCCCGGAAAGACTACGATAGCTGGTGGTCACGCGCCTCCGCTTTTTTTAACACCGCGTTATTCAGCAGACAGCAGAAGGAGCAGCGGCTGACCGTATTTCTGCTTCACCAGGCGGCCGAGCAGACCTATCAGGCCATCCTGCTGGTATTCACAGGCTATAAGCCCTGTACCCACAACCTTGACAAGCTCCGGCGTTATACCAACCGTATTTCCATCGAGCTGGCCATGGTATTTCCAAGGAACACTCCGGAAGAAGACCGCCTTTTTAAGTTGTTGCTGCAGGGTTATGTGGATGCCCGTTATAAGGAAGACTATTGCATCACGGATGAGGAGACGACTCTGCTGACCGAAAGGGTCGGGAAGCTTCAGTCCGTCGCGGTGCGGATCTGTCACAACAGGTTTATCAGCCTGGAGAAAATGAGGCCGGCAGCATAAGCTCAGCGCTTGGCCAGATCCGCGATCGTTTTCTTTTCAAGGATCTTCAGGTTGGCATCGCGCACCTGGCTCATGACAATATGCAGACCGCATTGCTTTTCATCGCAGTTCTTGCACCGTTCATAAAAGTAGAGGCTGACACAAGGCAGCAGGGAAATGGGGCCGTCCAGCAATCGGATGACCGTGGCCAGTTGAACGTCCTTCGGATTTTTTCCAAAATAATAGCCGCCCCCTTTCCCTTTTTTACTTTCCAATATGCCCGCATTCTTTAGCTCGAGCAGGATATTTTCCAGGAATTTGAGCGGTATCTTTTTTTTCCTTGCAATTTCTGCGATCAGCACGGGCCCCTCTTTTGATTTATCCGCCAGGTACATCAGCGCCTGGAATGCATATTGCGTTTTTTTCGAAAGCATTGTTTTTCCTGATTTTTCTATTGGTTTAGACCTAACACATCTTTCATGGTGAAAATCCCTTTTTTATTCTGGATGAACTCCGCAGCAAGCACAGCACCGGTAGCAAAGCCCTGCCGGTTGTGCGCAATATGAACGATCTCGATCGTATCGATATCGGAATGATACCGGACCATATGTGTTCCCGGAGCAGGATCAATCCGTTCACTGATGATTTCCAATTCATCTAAGTTATCACTAATATGATTTACCCAACCTTTTTTCCGGTGAATTTTTTCCAGCACCTGCCCCGCCAGGGTGATGGCTGTCCCACTCGGCGCATCTTTTTTTTCCGTATGATGGACCTCGGTAAGGCCCACTTCATATTCGGGATGAGACGCCATAAGCTCGGCCAGCCTCTTGTTCAATTCAAAGAAAATATTGACGCCCACGCTGAAATTGCTTGCGTAAAGAAAGGTCTGGTTTTCTGCCAGGCATAATTGCCTGATCTCTTCATACCGCTCCAGCCATCCCGTGGAACCGCAGACCACCGGAACACCCGCCTGCATGCACAGGGTAAGGTTTGCAAAAGCGCTTTCTGGTCCGGTGAACTCAATGGCTACATCGGCCTTCTGTATATTCTCCAGGGTATTATCTTCCAGGTTTTCGATCGAGACCCTCAGAACGATCCCATGTCCCCTTTTAACCGCGATCTCTTCGATCGCCTTTCCCATTTTGCCATAACCGATCAGAGCGATCTTCATGATTCTGCTTGATTTTAGCGACAATATTAGGCTAAATGAATAAACGGGCAAAAACAAAACACGACACGATGGAATAAGGGTCCAATGGTCCCCGGAGAGCATGATCCTTCGCCGCTCAGGGCAAAGAAATGGGCCTGAATCTCGCTCTGTGCAGATCGAAGACAAGGCTGACGCCTCCATACATCGAACCACCACCGGTTGCTGCAGCCGGAAAGCTGCTCCCTGCAAGGGAACCGGACCCGGCGCCGGCAGGCTGCAGCCGCATGCTCAGCTCGTTGCTGACGTCGAAATCTTTCAGATGGGCATCCACCGTGGCGTCCACGATCTGCAGCCCCCAGAAGAGCAGGAAGAATATTACGGAATAATCCTGGTCCTTACGGTAAGAATTCCGGTAGCTCCGGATGGAATTGTCATATTTGGCCTGTACCGCTGGCTGTAATTTGGGATCTACCTTTGCCAGGGTCGCCGCAGAGGTATCGCCATTCAGGATCACGGCCAGGGCGAACTGGCATTTTTTATACCATTCCTTATTGTAAAAATAAGTATAGACCGGGATGCCCACTGCGGCATAGACAAGCGGTAATTTCCAGTATTTTCTGTTGTAGATCTGGCCCAGGCCCGGGACAAAAGTGGAATAAAGCGTAGCCTTGCGCGGGTCGTGCCTTCTCCGGGTGGCGGAATCGACCTTGTATGGCGAATCCATGCTATCCTTTCCGGAACGCCGGCGGATGGAATCCGTTTTATGCAGCCGCGCGGTGTCTGTTATATTGACCCCGACAGCCTGCTTCCCCTTTATGAAAGAAGGGATAGTATCATTTTTCTGGGAATAAGACGCCAGTTGAAAAAATAAAATCCCTCCAATGGCTAAAAAAAACTTTAGGGTCGTCATGCGGGATGCTTAGTTAACAGAAACACCCAGTTGGTCCAGCAATTTATTTAATTCCTGCAGGGAGTAATACTCAATGGAAATACTGCCCTGACCTTTTTTGTTGTGATTGAGTTTTACCCGGGTGCTCAAATGCGAGGCTAAGTTATCTTCAATTCTCTTGAAAGCCTCGGGCAACGTGGGTTTTACCGAATTTTTAACAGCGTGGTTCTCCTTGTACAACCTGCGCACGAGCTCCTCGGTCTGCCGGACGGACAACCCTTTTTTCTTTATTTCGCTGAACAGATAGAGTTGCTTATCGACGGTATCGACATTGATGAGCGCACGCGCATGGCCCATCGACAGCCGATTGTTCCGCACCGCCACCTGGATGTCGGGTGGCAGCTTCAGCAGCCGGATATAATTGGCGACCGTGCTTCTTTCTTTGCCCATCCTTTCGGCCACCTGCTCCTGCGTGTAATTCAGCTCCTCCATCATCCGCTTGTAGCTGAGCGCGATCTCCATCGCATTCAGATCCTCCCGCTGCAGATTTTCCAGCAGGGCAAGCTCCAGCAGCTGCTGATCGTCGGTCTGACGGACATAAGCGGGAATATCTTTAAGGCCGGCGATTTTTGCGGCGCGGTAACGTCGTTCGCCGGAGATCAGCCGGTACTTGCCGGTTGGCAATTTACTGACGGTTACCGGCTGGATGATATCATGCAGACGTATGGACTGCGCCAGCTCCTGCATGGCCTGCTCGTCGAAATCATGCCGGGGCTGTCTGGGGTTGGTCTCGATCTGGTCCAGACCGATCCGGAGCATATTGGTGACGGCCTCGACAACGGATGTCTTCAGTTCCCCGGAGGTTGTCTTCAGGTCTGCATCGATGCTCTGCAGTAAGGACCTGATCCCTTTACCAAGCGCTTCTTTATCTTTTTTATTCGGAGTTGTCATAATTTAAGGTCGATCTTTATTCTAATATTCTTTCTGCCTGGCTGATCCGCGTCATATTGTTCTTCTGCAGGATCTCCTTGGCCAGGTTCAGGTAATTCACAGACCCTTTGCTGAAGGCATCATAGAGGATCACAGGCTTGCCTACGCTCGGCGCTTCGCTGATCTTGGTATTCCGGTGGATGATGGTATTAAAAACGATCTCATCGAAATGCTTCCGCACTTCGCTGACCACCTGGTTGCATAACCGTAGACGTCCGTCATACATCGTCATCAGGATGCCTTCGATGGCAAGATCCGGGTTCAGACGGCTCTGGACGATCTTGATGGTGTTCAGCAGCTTACCCAGTCCTTCCAACGCAAAGAATTCCGTCTGCACCGGCACGATCACGGAATCCGCGGCGGTAAGGGCATTCACCGTGATCAGTCCGAGTGACGGGGAACAATCGATGATGATGAATTCATAATCTTTTTTCACCGGCGCCAGGATACCCTTCAGCACGCTTTCCCGGTTGGGGTAATTGATCATCTCTATTTCAGCACCTACAAGGTCGATATGGGAAGGGACGATGTCCAGATGAGGGATCTCCGACTTGAGGATCACGTCCCTGACCGGGATATTGTTCACCATACAGTCATAAAGGCTCTGCGTGATATTGTGCAGATCGAATCCCGTTCCGGTCGTGCTGTTGGCCTGCGGATCGGCATCCACCAGCAGGGTCCTGAATTCCAGCACGGCAAGGCTTGCTGCCAGATTGATGGCCGAAGTGGTCTTGCCTACACCGCCTTTTTGATTTGCAACTCCAATTGTTCTAGCCATAGTTTTATACCGGTACCCGCTGTATTCCGGGGGATACCATCCCTGGTAAAATTGTCTCCAATCGGCAAGATGGCAAAATTTAGTTTTGCCCATACCCTGTAAAACCTCCTGCGAGCGGCCTGGCCCGCTCCTGGAGCAGCTTTCACGTCACTTGTCCGACGCTCCGGTCCTGGCGATCTTCACAGAAGCGGGTGAAAAGCCCCCGCCAGGTCCCCCTCCAGCCGGGTGACAGGTTGGCAAAAGTACAGATTCGGTATAATTTGTGGGAACAATCCTTACTCTTTACTGTTATTGACCCCAACTATAGATGTATACCATTATTTCCGGAACTAATCGCCCCGACAGCAACACCCTGAAGATTGCAAAGCAATACAAAGAATTGCTGCTCCGGAAAGGTGTGGAAGCCCATCTCCTGTCCCTTGAAGGGCTCAATGTCCTTGAACGCAACCCGGTTTTCGGGGAGATAGAACATGAGCTCCTGATCCCTGCTCCCAAATTCATATTTATTTCACCCGAATACAACGGCAGCATACCCGGCGTCCTAAAGGCCATGTTCGATATTTCCGACATCGACCGGGCATGGAAAGGCAAGAAAGCGCTCCTGACCGGGATCAGCACCGGCAGGGCGGGTAACCTTCGGGGTATGGAACATCTCACCGGGATCCTCAATTATATGAAAGTGACGGTCCATCATAATAAATTGCCCATATCGGTGGTCAATACCCTGCTGAACGCAGATGGAGAAATCACCGACAAGCGTACCCTGGAGACCATCGATATCCAGCTGGAAGAATTCATGGAATTCTGATAAAGTAAACGGAAGTTTGTGCCCATAAAAAAATCGAAGCATGCGTAGCTGGAGGATGATCTCGGTCGTGATAGTCCTGGTGACCCTGATAGATATCTATATCTTTCAGGCGGCCGGATCGGTAATACAGGGAACGTCCCCCTTTTTTAAACAAGTTATTTTCAGCGCCTGGTGGGGAGTATCTGTCACCGCCCTGGTCATTTTCGCCCTGCTGCCCTTCCTCAACGCCTATGAATGGCCAAAGCTGAGAAGCTATCTCTTTGCCTCCGTTCTGGGACTGTTCTTTGCCAAACTGCTGACCTCCGTTTTTTTTCTGATCGACGATCTGCGCCGCCTCCTCCAATGGGCTGCCGTGGGGATATTTTCCCATCATAAGGCTGGCAGCCTAAACGCAGGTACAATACACCGCTCCCCCTTTCTTACCTGGCTGGGCCTCGGCGTCGGCGGCTTCCTTTTCTCCTCTCTGGCTTACGGGTTTTCCAATGTCTATAGCTATAAGGTCCGCCGCATCCGGCTGTCCTATGACAACCTGCCGTCCGCCTTTAAAGGCCTGAAGATTATACAACTGTCTGATATTCATACAGGTAGCCTAAAAAATAAAAAAGCCGTCGAGGCGGGCATCGATAAGATCCTGGCAGAGAAACCGGACCTAATCCTCTTTACAGGCGACCTGGTCAATAACGTGGCTGCGGAAATGAAGGATTATACCGATGTTTTCAGCCGGCTCAAGGCTCCGCTGGGGGTATTCTCTACCCTTGGCAATCACGATTACGGTGATTATTCCTGGTGGGAGAACCCGGAAGAAAAAGTGGCCAACCTCGACCGGCTCAAGCAGATCCAGCACGATATGGGATGGCGCCTCCTGATGAATGAACATGTTGCACTGGAAAAAAATGGTCAGCAGATCGCCCTCCTCGGCATAGAGAACTGGAGCGCCAAGGCCCGGTTCCCAAAATATGGGAAAATGGAGCTGGCCTGGGCCGGCACCGGGAAATACCCTTTTAAAATATTGATGAGCCATGACCCCAGCCACTGGGACGCGGAAGTGAGGCCAAAATACCCCGATATCGATCTGGCCCTGGCCGGTCATACGCATGCAATGCAGTTCGGCATCGAACTCCCCGGTATCAGATGGAGTCCGGTCCAGTACATGTACAAACAATGGGCTGGCCTCTATGAACAAGGCCGCCAGAAATTATATGTCAACCGCGGCTTTGGATTCATAGGCTATCCTGGAAGGGTAGGGGTCATGCCGGAGATCACCCTGATCGAGCTGCTATAAAAAATATCCGGGGCACATAATTTTTTTTCATTCCCATCGTTGATAGGACAGGTCGACCTCGCCGTCCGACATCGGCGCTATTCGTCACCACATATCTTGAATCTCCTTATTATGATCCATTCTTACTCAGTTCGCTAATTACAGTTGATAACTATTTCAAAAGGATTTATTTTCGCGGAGTTTTCTTTAAAGAAGCATTAACGAGTAGTTAAAATATTTTAACATCCTGGTAATCCTTTCGCTTGTAATTTCAGCTATTATTTCGAACTAAAACACAATCAACAATGAACCCGAGTATGCACAACTCTACCAAACTTTTACTGTCAGTAGTATTTTTGACCATTTTTACTGCTGCCTCCAATGCTCAGTCCTTTAACCTTGGGCTAAAGGCAGGCGCCAATATCTTTAGATTATCCGGTAATTCGTTCGATAAGAAAAGTCAGTTTGGGTTTAGCGCCGGTGCATATGGTGAGCTATATCTGAACAAATCATGGGGGATTCAGCCCGAACTGCTGTTCAGCCAGTCTCAGGCCAAAACATCCGAAAGCTTCAACCAGCAATATGGCGGTGTCAGCTTTCAGACGGTGTCGCTTGACTATATAACGCTCCCGGTTATGCTCGCTTTTCGCCCGACAAAAGAATTTACGATCCTTGCCGGTCCGCAGATCGGATACCTGGTCTATCAGACACAGAATCTCGTGCAACGTAATGGTCAGTATAAGGCGGACGCGTTTAAGAAAGTCGACCTCTCCATCGTTTTCGGCGGCCAGTTCAATCTGAATAAATTTAAGCTGGGCGCACGTTATGTCATCGCGGTAAATAATATCAACGGGCTGGACAACGCGGACAGCTGGCAGAATCAGGGCTTCCAGCTTTACCTGGGATACCAGATACGGTAAGGGTTGATGAACTGAGGTTGTGGATATTATTGCCCGGGAATAAGAGAAAATGAAGCTGGCATATAAGTTGAATCACATCCACATACTAATCAGTCATTAATCAAAATCAGCCAACCATGCAAAAGAAATCAGTTGCTTTATCTCTGATCCTGTTCGTCATTACCGCTATGAACGTAAACGCACAGGGTTTTCACCTGGGGGTAAAGGCCGGCGCTAATATGTTCAAAGTGGACGGCCAATCCTTCAAACAGGGATTCGAGTTCGGGTATAATGTAGGCGCTTTTGCCGAGATCAATTTCCCCGGCATATTCGGCATTCAGCCGGAATTGAATTTTAATCAGACCAATTACCACACCGGAGATCATTTCGGCGACATTTTTCCCGGTGGTCCGGATGATGTAAAAGGTAAACTCAGGTACCTCAGCATTCCCATCCTGCTCAGCATCAAGCCAATTCCCCTGCTGAGTTTCCAGGTAGGCCCTCAGTTCGGTATCCTCCTCAACGGCGATCAGCACCTGGTCAACAATGCCGGTGATGCCTTCAAAAAGGGCGATTTTTCTATGGTGGGTGGAGCACAGCTCAACCTGGGCAGCCTGAAGATAGGGGGTCGCTATGTGGTCGGTCTTACGGACATCAATGATCTGGGCAATGGAAATGCTTCCAACCCCGAAAAATGGAAGAACCAGGGGTTCCAGGTGTATGCCGGTTTGCGCATATTCTAACCCTTTCCAACCCTCCTGGTCATCAAAATATAGCCTCCCTGCCCGCGCAGGGGGGCTTTTTATTTACTTCGGCACTAAATTGGACCCATATATATTCATCTGAAAAACAATAGGAATATTCCCCGACAGATGCTATTTTGTCATTAAAAGACGAACGAAACACACATGAAAGAATCAAACTTATTTCTCAGAGCGGAAGACGATATGGATTTTATGCCCATCATACCCTTGAACGAGAGCGATAATGAAAACCTGAACGATATTGAGATCCCTAAAGAACTGCCGGTGCTTCCCCTCAGGAATACCGTGCTTTTTCCGGGCGTAGTCCTGCCCATTACCGTAGGGCGCGACAAAAGCATCAAGGCTGTCAATGACGCCTATAAGGCTGACAAATTGATAGGGGTCCTGGCACAGAAAGACAGTAATATTGAAGACCCCGGCGTTCTGGACCTCGAAGACGTCGGAACGGTAGCCAAGATCATAAAGCTTATCAAAATGCCCGATGGAGGTACTACGGTGATCCTCCAGGGGAAAAGACGCTTCAAAGTCGGGGCCGTCACCGCCGATGACCCTTATTTCAAGGCTCAGGTGGTCCTCCTCCAGGAAGAAGAGGCCCCCAAAGAGCAGGATTTCGAGGCCTATGTCTCCAATATCAAGGACCTGGCGTCCCAGATCATCCAGCTATCCCCCAATATTCCTTCGGAAGCAGCTATCATTCTCAAGAATATCGAGAACCCGTCCTTTCTCATCCATTTTATCTCCAGCAACCTCAACACCGAGCTGCACGAAAAACAGCAGCTCCTGGAGATCCATCATATCAAGTCCCGCGCCGACCTGCTCATGCAGCTGCTGCAAAGGGAACTGCAGTTTGCCGAGCTGAAGAACAAACTGACCAACCGGACAAAGACGGAGCTTGACAAACAGCAGCGGGAATATTTCCTGCAACAACAGCTCAAAAGCATCAAGGATGAGCTCGGCGGCGATACCAACGAACGGGAGGTAAAAGAGATGCTGAAAAAGGCGGAGAACAAAAAATGGCCCGCCCCGGCAAAAGACCTCTTTAAAAAAGGTATCGAAAGGCTGGAACGGATGCATCCCAGCACCCCCGATTATTCCGTGGTGTATAATCATCTCGATCTCATGCTGGAACTGCCCTGGGAAGAATATACCGAAGATTCCTATGACCTGAAAAAGGCAAAGAAGGTGCTGGATCACGACCATTATGGAATGGACAAGGTAAAAGAACGCATTCTCGAATACCTCGCCGTCCTGAAGCTGAAAGGGGACATGAAGAGCCCGATCCTCTGTTTCATCGGCCCTCCCGGCATTGGTAAGACCTCCCTGGGCAGGAGCATCGCCAACGCGATCGGGCGTAAATACGTCCGCATAAGCCTGGGCGGCCTCCACGACGAAAGTGAGATCAGGGGCCACCGCAAGACCTATATCGGCGCCATGCCCGGCAGGGTGCTGCAATCCCTGCGCAAGATAAAATCGTCCAACCCCGTGATCATCCTCGACGAGATCGACAAGGTGGGCAATGACATGCGCGGCGATCCCTCTTCGGCCCTGCTCGAGGTCCTCGACCCGGAGCAGAACCATACTTTCTATGACAATTACCTCGAGCTCGAATACGACCTGAGCAAAGTGCTGTTCGTAGCCACCGCAAATGACATCAACACGATCCAGCCAGCCCTGCGCGACAGGCTTGAGATCATCGATCTGAGCGGTTATGCGGTAGAGGAGAAGGTGGAGATCGCCAGACGTCACCTTGTGCCCAAACAAAAGGAGGCCCACGGACTGAATAAAATGAATTTTACGATCAATGATAAGATCCTCGAAAAGATCATACAGGATTATACCCGGGAGAGCGGCGTCAGGGAGCTCGACCGTCAGCTGGCCTCTATCATGCGCTACCAGGCAAAGGAATACGCGACAAAGGAAAAGCTAAAGGCCAATCTGACATCCAACGATATCGAAAAAGTGCTGGGCAAGTCCCGCTATAGCAACGATCTGTACAAGGTGGCCAATATGCCGGGCGTGGCCGTCGGTCTGGCCTGGACCCGTGTAGGGGGAGACATCCTCTTCGTGGAGACCAGCCTCAGTGAAGGCAAAGGGGAGCTGAAGCTGACCGGCAACCTGGGGAATGTGATGAAAGAGAGCGCCTTCACGGCCCTGACCTATCTCCAGTCGAATGCCCGGAAATACGACATCGACCCCGAGATCTTTGCAAAAAAGACCATCCACGTACACGTTCCCGAAGGGGCTACGCCAAAGGATGGCCCCAGCGCGGGCATTACCATGATGAGCTCGCTGGCTTCCGCCATTACCGGCAAAAGGGTCAAGCCCTACCTCGCCATGACCGGTGAGATCACCCTGCGCGGACAGGTCCTCCCTGTAGGTGGGATCAAGGAAAAAATACTGGCAGCCAAACGGGCCGGGCTCAAGGAAGTGATCCTCTGCTGGCAGAACGAAAAAGATATAGACGAGATCGACTCCTCTTTCATAAAAGGACTCAAATTCAATTATGTTAAAACTATGCAACAGGTCCTCGAACTGGCCCTGGTCTAATGAACCATTCCCTTATGAATCTTGTTAAGTTCTAAAGACTCTCAAGATTTTCATGTTGGTTGTTTTAAGGGTTACAAGAATTCCTCCATGTCCATGGAGGAATTTTTATGGGACGCCGCGCTTAGCTTGCCTTGACATCGTAACTTAGCCTGCGATGAAGCTAATTGCCACCATGCTGTTCTGTTCCTTGCTGCATCCTGTATCCGCACAAACGCTGGGGGGCAATACCATTTATAATTTCCTCGACCTGCCAAATTCACCGCAACTGACCGCCCTTGGCGGCATCAATATCTCGGATCTTTCTGACGACGTAGCCCTCTCTTTCAATAATCCCGCCCTGCTCCGCGCATCGATGCATGCTCAGCTGAACGCCAGTTTCAACGCTTTTTATTCCGGGGTCAGCAATTATAGCTTCTGCATGGCCGCGCACAGCAACCGGCTGCAAACGAATTTCGCGGCAGGGGTGAACTATTTTGATTACGGCCATATCCCACAGACCGACCCCGCAGGAAATATCATGGGAGAATTCCATCCTTCCGATTATGTGACGCAGCTGTCAGCCTCCAGGCAATATGAAAAGAAATGGTTTTACGGGGCCACCCTGAAATTCATCCATTCCGGCTACGGCATCTATCATTCTTCAGGCGCGGCAATGGACATCGGTATAAATTATTACGACAGCGCCCGCCTTTTCCAGATCGGGTTTACGGCGAGGAATATGGGCGTCACCATCAAAAAATATGAAGGAACACAGGGAGGCGAGCTACCCTTCGATCTGGAGATCGGGATCACCAAACGTCTGGCCAAGGCGCCGCTGCAATTCTCGCTTACGCTGTACCATCTTCAGGATTTCGATACCCGCTATAACGATACGGCATTCAACAACGCCAACGGATTCGACCAGAATAATAAAAATTCCAGCTTCACGGCTGACAAGCTCTTCCGGCATTTCATCCTCGCCGTACAGGCCTATCCGGAAGAACGGGTCGAGATCACGCTGGCGTATAATTACCTGCGGAGAAAAGACCTGATCATCGGTGATGCTTCCAACGGCCTCACGGGCTTCTCGATGGGATTGGGGGTTCTGCTGAAGAAATGGTCGGTGAGATATGCACGGTCATGGTACCAGAACAGCACCGGCTACAATCAGTTCGGCCTGAATCTAAGGTTAAACGACTAGAAAAACCTACAAAAAAGGAGTGCCCAATCTAAGGAAATTGGGTAATCGTGATTCTTAAAGAGTCGTTTGGTACGCTTTTTATATGTTTAATATTATTTTTGGTCACAGATCCCCGGCCCTCTTAAATAATATTAATGAATGACAGTTCATGGTTAAGCTAATTATTGTAGACGACCACCTGCATGTCCGGGAAGCATGGGGCTGGATCCTGAACAAGGAACCCCGCATGGAGGTCATTGCGCAATGCTCCAGCGGAGAGGAGGCCATCGAGGCCGCAAAACTTTTACAGCCTGACGTTATACTGATGGATATTAATATGCGGCCGATGAATGGCATCGAGGCGACGCGCCAGATCAAAAAAATTGCCCCGGATATAAGGATCATCGGGGTTTCCGTACAGGCGGATCGCTCTTATGTGAATGAAATGCTCCGCAGTGGGGCCAACGGGTATGTCACCAAAAATTCTCCCGGCAGCGAAATGATCGCCGCTATCGATGAAGTGCTGGCAGGAAATACCTATCTGTGTAAGGATATCCTCCTCAGACCTCCGCAAGCTCCTTCTCTGTTTTGATTTGCGCCTCCGGATTATCTGGAATTTAATCCTGCGGCGCAAAATCATTAATGATTGAGCCCTTCGTCGGAGCTTCGTCCCTCGCTCCTTCTCGGTCGTAACCTTCGCTTGCTCGGTTACGGTCGATGGACCCGTGGTCCATCTTGAAAGCCTCCCTTGCCTTCAGCCCCAGCATTCCAAACATAATATTATCCTCTTCGAAGGAAGGGTTGGGGGTAGTCAGCAGCTTCTCACCCGCGAAGATTGAATTGGCGCCCGCCATAAAACACATGGCCTGTTCCGCCTGGCTCATTTCCGCCCTTCCGGCGCTGAGCCTTACCATCGTCCTGGGCATCAGGATCCTCGCCGTTGCGATCATCCTCACCATATCCCAGCTGTTCGTTTTTACATTATTTTCAAGAGGAGTCCCTTTCACCCGGACCAACGCATTGATCGGAACGCTCTCGGGGTGCTCAGGCAGGGTTGCCAGCGTATGCAGCATCTTGATCCTGTCGGCATGGGTCTCGCCCAGTCCGATGATCCCTCCGCAACAGACGGTTACGCCCGCCTTGCGGACATTGTCCAGCGTGGTCAGCCGGTCCGTATAGGTGCGGGTAGTGATGATCTCGCTGTAATATTCGGAGGAAGTGTCAAGGTTGTGGTTGTAGGCGTACAGACCGGCTTCAGCCAGCTTCTTTGCCTGTCCCTCGTTCAGCATGCCCAGGGTACAGCAGACTTCCATGCCCATTTCGTTGACGCCCTTTACCATATCCAGCACGCGGTCGAAGTCCTTGTTGTCCCTGACTTCCCGCCAGGCCGCCCCCATGCAGAAACGGGTTGATCCGGCATCCTTTGCCTTCTGCGCATATTCCAGCACCTCTTCCTTTTTCATCAAAGCCTGTACATCCACGCCGGTGTTATATCTGGCCGCCTGTGGGCAATAGGCGCAGTCCTCGGGACATCCGCCTGTCTTGATGGACAACAGCGTGCAGATCTGTACCTCTCCAGTATCATTATGCTCACGATGCACCGTTGCGGCTTGGAACACCAGGTCCAGCAGGGGGATATCATAGATTTCCTGTATTTCATCGATAGTCCAGTCATTTCTTATCATATAAACGGGATTGTACGGTTGCAATGATTGTTGAGCTGTCAAAAGTAACTAAAACCCAAAATATGACCCCGATTTTTTTAGGATTGGCGGCATTCGCCGGGCCTCATATTTAACGTATTTTCGTTGCCATCATCGACGGTTGGCGCCCGAATTTCGGTCAGCCCCGGTTTTTCGTCATCAGGTACAGGATCCTTTCCGTGCCCGGTACACTTTCTTTCCGCCCGATGCTGAAATACAGGGTGAAAAACCGTTCAAAGCTTTCCGCATCATAGGGAGTATGCCATCTGCTCTTGTTCCGGACCAGTTCCTGCGCCTTTTCATCGGACAACGGAACGAATTCGATGATGAGGTGTTGGCTTGCCAGCTCTGCAAAGTAACGGGCTACGCCCGCCAGCGGTATATTTTTACTCAATACAAGATGATGCACCAGCGCAAGGGCCACGACCAGATCTGTCTGCATCCGTTCGGTGAAGGAGGACCGCTCGGCATTCCGGAAACCCGCTGCGGGGGTCGGGTCGGAAATATCAACGCACAAAGGAAGAATATTTTGAAAGAGCTGTCTGCCCCCCGACCGTCCTCCGGTCTCCGATCTCCGCACTGCGCCCGCTGATCCCGCTGCCCCCGTTTTTGACAGCCGCCCGACGGCATTTGAATCCCGTCCCCCGGTCTTGCCCGCCTCTCGCTTCCGCACCGACTGATACAGCTCTTCGATGCATTGCCAGTCGGAATCTGCCGCCACGACCTCCGCTCTTTTCAACGCGAGCAACCGGGAGAAATGGCCGTTATTAGCCCCCAGATCCAGCGCAGACCCAAAGGTTATCCCATCGATAAATCCGAGGAACAATTTTTCCTTCGCTTCCAGATAATCCGCGCTGAGGATGGTCTTGCCGTAATAATCGCCCCATGCTGATCTGTTTCTGTCATCGGTCCTGAATCCGGAAATGATATTTTTCAGGTGCTCCGTCAGATGACCCAATTTTTTTTTCGAAAAAGCTAGCCGCCCGTCACCCCCCGCGGAACCGCCAT
>DATHHO010000005.1:0-27508 GCA_035317125.1 Puia sp. | reverse complement strand
GGCAAGGCGCCGATAATAAGCTGATCTGCTTCCTTCATCCCAGGGGCACCAGCGGGGTGCTGATAGAATTGTGCATGGATGCGGATCAGCTTATTATCGGCGCCTTGCCGGGGGGTATCGTTCAGCAGGGTAAAGCCTTCTCCCACCAGTCTTTTCATCTCCGCCTGCAAATCCTCCACCTCGAAGGCGATATGATGCATGCCCTCCCCCTTTTTCGCGATATAGCGCGCGATCACACCATCCGGATCGAGCCCTTCCAGCAGCTCGATCTTGGTCTCCCCCTGCCGGAAGAATGCCGTATTGACCTGCTCACCCGTGACCACTTCCGTTTTGTAGCAGGGGGTATTCAGCAGCTTTTCGAACAGCGGGATGGAAAGACGGAGGTCCCTGACAGCGATGCCGATATGTTCGACCTTGAGCATAAGCGTGAATTTGTGTAAAAGTAATGTTCCCGCACACACAGCGTATCAAAAACGGACAGTTACCCGCCATGACACAACACAAGAGGCTGATTAACAGATGGCTGCAAACCGGCATTTTTTTGGCGATAAATACTTTCTATGCTAAAGAACTACCTGACCATCATCTTCAGAACCCTGATCAGAAGCCGTTTGTATTCCATCGTCAACATCGGCGGCCTCGCGGTCGGGCTGGCCAGCTTTATCGTTATCCTGGTCTATCTGAATTACGAATCGGGTTATGATAAATGGGACCCTTCCCTCACCAAAGTATACAAGGTATCCCTGATAGAGGAACAGGAGCCCATGGAGCGGACACCGGCGCCCCTGGCCTTATTGCTGGCCCAGCATTATGCAAATGCGCAAGCCGCTACCTCCATCATGGCCTCGGGTGATTATGAAGTATTGCTTGGCTCGGGGACAAAACAGATCTATCAGAAAGATATGGTCGAGGCGGATTCCTCCTTTTTTAAAGTATTCCCGTATAAGCTGATCAGGGGTGATGCCGCAACCGCACTGGACGCGCCCAATGCGGCCGTTATCAGCGGCGACCTCAGCCGCAAACTATTTGGCAATGCAGACCCGGTCGGCAAAACAATAAAAGTGTACAATGCGTTCGATGTTGTCGTGCATGGCATTTTACAACAGCCGGGCGGGCCATCCCATCTCGGCGTCCAGATCGTGCTCCGCGCCCCTTATGAAAAGCAGAACATGTTCTGGGAGAACCATTCGTTCACGACCTATCTGCGGTTGAAACATGCCGAAAAGGAAGTCCGGCTGGAGAACGGTATCAACGAAGTGTATTATGACGCCCGCCTGAAGAAGGACGGCCGCACCCTTGAGCAATACAGGAAGACCGCCGTGCAGGGATCCCTTTTTACAGATGCCGTCGGCGATCTGCACAATTTCCCCAAATATGGAAAGAGCCGGTGGAGGATCACGATGGTCCTGCTGATCCTTGCGGTATTCCTGCTGGTGGCGGCCTCTATAAATTTCAGTAATCTTTCGGTGGCCAAGGCGGTGACAAGGGCTAAAGAAGTCGGCGTACGAAAGGCGCTGGGCTCGGGTCGCGCGCAGATCATCTGGCAATCCCTCCTGGAGATCACGATCCAGTGCCTGATCAGTCTGACCCTGGCGGTGTTGCTGGTCGATATGGCCCTTCCCTATTTCAGCAGGAGCTTTGGCCTGCCCCTGAGCTTCACCGGCAATGCCGGCAGCATACCGGTCGCGGTGCAGATCGCGGCGACGCTGGTGCTCATCATCCTGGCCTGTGGCCTGTATCCCGCCCTGTTCCTTTCCGATTTCCGCACGTCCGAAGTATTGAAGGGGAATTACAACAAAGGGTCAAAGGGGCTTTTTTTCCGGAACACATCGCTCGTGATACAACTTACCCTGTCCGCGCTGTTCATCACCGGCACCATCGTGATCTATACCCAGATGCGCTATATGCAGCACAGGGACATCGGCTTTTCGGGCTCGCAGGTGATCCGGATCGAGGCCACGCAGAAGAGCAGGGAAGGGAAATTTCAGACGATCCGCAACTCCCTGTTGTCCATACCCGGAGTGGAACGGGTCGCAAAGTCGACGGTGGTGCCCGGCAGTAAATTCGTGGATACATCGACCCATAATTTTGGTTATGGCGGCAAGCGATACCGGCTGAATACCGTGAAGGTGAGCGCCGATTATTTCAGGACCATGGAGATATCCCTGCTGGATGGCCGGCTGTTCGATGATGGCCATCACGGGGACCTGGACAATACCGCCATCATTAATGAATCCGCCATGAAGCTGATGACCCGGGGCAGTGCGCATGAAGGGGAAGGCAACGTAGCGGGCGCAGGTGACGGAGTAGCGGGACGTGCAGCGGGCGGGGGCGCCAGCCCGGTCGGGCAACTTATCCGGTTCCCGGGTTGCGATACCCTGCCATATACCATCGTAGGCGTGGTAAAGGATTTCAATGCGCAAGGGTTCGAGAGCCGCATCGAACCGGCGGTGTATTCCATATCCAATGCCCATTGCGGATATCAGTCCGGTGGCGCGATACTGGTCAGGATAAGGACAGGCCAGGTGCAGAAGACGCTTGCGGGTATCTCCGCCTTCTGGAAGACGGCGGAGCCCGATTTCCCGATCCGCTATTCCTTTCTCGATCAGGATTTTCAAAAGCTGTTCATTGAATACGACCGGCTGGAAAAGATCATCCTGTTCTTTACACTCATATCGATCCTGATCGCAGCCATTGGATTATTTGCGCTGACCTCCTTCCTCACCCAGCAGCGGGTAAAGGAGATCGGCATACGCAGGGTGCTGGGCGCGTCAGTAGCCAGTATCACGACCTTATTGTCGGGGGATTTTGTCCGGCTTGTGATCGTCGCCATCTTTATTTCGATGCCGGTGGCCTGGTGGGCCCTGAGCAAGTGGCTGGAAGATTTTGCCTACCGGATCGATCTGAGCTGGTGGATGTTTGCTGCGGCGGGATTCCTGACGGTGGGGATAACGCTCATTACGGTTGGTTTCCAGGCGATAAAGGCGGCGCTGGCAAACCCGGCCGAAAGCCTGCGGACGGAATAAAGTGACGATAAGGCGCGGCCCATGGGCCGCGCCTTATCGCAAAAATAGTTAAGCCGGATAGGTCACCTGTAAGGTAATGGGCACGCTCAGTGCTTTGGACACGATGCAATTGGCCTTTGCACCTTCGGCTATCTCTTTGAATTTATCGGCCGATACACCGTCGATGGCCTGAGCGGTCAAATTCAACTGGATGCCGTTGATCTTTAACGCCACCATGTCCAGGTCAAGAACGGCCTCTGTATCCAGGTTGCCGGGGGTGAAGCCCGCCTGGGTAAGCGTAGCGCTGACGGCCATGGTAAAACAACCCGCATGAGCGGCGGCGATAAGCTCTTCAGGATTCGTGCCGACTCCCTGCTCAAAGCGGGTCTTGAATGAATACTGTGTCTGGTTGAGCGTGGAGCTCTGTGAGGAAATGGTGCCTGCACCTTCCTTTAAATTACCTTGCCAATGTGCTTTTGCTGTGCGTTTCATGATTTTTTTGTTTTGCCTGAAATGATGCTGCAAAGTTATGGAATAATTATTCCGGACCGCCGATTATCCCCCCATTCCCGTCAACTGCTCATTCTGGCTATTACTCAGCCCGATACTACTATACTTTTGTTCCAGAAGGGCGAGGGAGTTGGCCTTTTAAGTCAAACAATTGAACCTGTCAGTCATCGGTGGCCGTCCGGAAATTGCTTCCTTTGCATTACATCTGATCAACAAAAAAAAGTATGAATCCGGACAAGGTATTATGGGAAAAAGGCGACTTCACAAAGATCGGTAACAACGCGCATCCTTATTTATTGAAACATTTAATTTTTATATTATGAAAAAGAGTTCATTTTTTGCGGTCAGCAGCGCAATCGTCGCAATAACCCTGCTGAGCATCTCTTCTGCCCATGCGACAGAAGGCATCGGGTCCGACCATCGCACCGGGGTTATGGCAAAAGCCATGAAGGATTTTAAGAAACAGTTCAGGACCGTCAATGACGAAACATGGGTAGCCATTCCCGACGGATACCTTTCCTCCTTCTCCCGCGATGGCGTCACGAACAGGATCTATTATAATAAGGCAGGCAACTGGCAGTTCACTGTCCGGGAAGCCGGTGAAAAGTTGTTATCCGGCAGCTTAAAAGCCGATCTGAGGAGTGTCTATTATGATTATGCCATCACCTGTGTGCATGAGATCCGGTCCAGTGGTAACATTATCTATGTCGTGACCGTAGAAGATAAGAAGACCGTCAAGGAAATCAAGATTTCCGGGGACCGGGAATTCGAAGTCATACAAGACCTGGTCAAGGAATAGGTCAGCTGAGCACCTGCCTGAGCCGGTGCATGGACCGACCGACGGAGCAGACCAGTCCGCTTAACAATCGTTTGAATGGTCATATAACATATGACGCGGGGGCAATTTTTATTGCCCCCTTTCTTATTGCGTCTTTCGTCCGCTGACCGAAGGCAACATATCCGATGGGTCCACGGGGATGCTGTCATATTTCTGGTACAGCATCAGGAACTTCCCGGCGTCCACCGGTTGTTCGCCCAGTATTTCATACAATCCATAGAAGAAGCCCTCGCGTTGCTGGCAGGGATTGAACAGCAGCAGCAGGCGGGTTTCCTCATCCGACTGATTGGAAAAGCCATGCGGGGTGTAACGGGGTACATAGACCACCGCTCCTTCCCGGGCCTCGATCTTTCTTTCCGCTGTCTGTATGGTCAACAGCCCTTTGGTGACGACGAAGGTCTCATCCATATAGCGGTGATAATGCAGTCTTGCGCCGATGGTCTGCGGCTGAAGCGTCATCTCATACACGCCGAGCTGGTTGTCCGAGATCGCGCTGGTCACTTTAAATACACAGGAACCGCCAGCCATCGCCAGACGTTCCCCTTCTCCGGGATCGATCAGCACAGCTTTGTCCTGCAGTTTATCATGGAGATAGCCTTCCTCTTTTGAATTTTTCATTTTTTAAGGCAAATGTCCGGGAGCGCTGGTCCGCAAACATTTACATATGTTGAGGATCCGAACGGATCCGGCTCAATTGGGTCGGGGTGATGCCCAGATAAGAAGCGATATGGTGCTGTTTGAGCCGCGGTTCCAGCGCGGGATAGTTTTTTAAAAAATCCAGATACCGGCTCCTGGCGCTGTCATACCGGAATGATATTTCCAGCGGCTCCTTCTCGATGATCCAGTGGACCTCCATGTATTTGATATAAAAAGCGGCGATATCGGCATGTGTTTCCGTAAGCTCCTTAAATTTATAAAAATCATATTCGAGGATGGTAGACGGCTCCAGGGCCTGGATCGTGAACATGCCCGGCGCCTTTTTCAGCATCGCGCTCATAGAGGCCAGAAAATATCCTTCGGGGAAGAACCGCTTGATGATGACATCGCCATTTTCGGAAGTATGATATTGGGAGAACAGGCCTTTGGCCACGAAGGCGACGGCCCTTGGCACCTGTCCTTCGGTGAGAAAGAAATCGTGTTTTTTATACGTCTTTTTTTTCAGGATACTCTCCAGGGCAGCTTTGCTCTCCGCGGACAGCAAAATATACCGGTCGATCTTTTCCCAGATATCTTCCATGCGTTTCCGGCGCTGACAGCCGGTTGTTCAGGGGCAGCAGCGCCGTTTGGTCAAAAGTAAGGCCATTTGGCGTAATTTTGCGCAATGTTGCAGCTGCCCGTCTACCTCGATCATAATTCCACCACCGCCTGCGACCCGCGTGTGGTAGAGGCTATGCTGCCGTATTTCACGCAGCGGTTTGGCAACGCGGCAAGCCGCAGTCATTCCTATGGGTGGGCGGCCGGAGAAGCCGTCGAATATGCCCGGGAGCAGGTAGCCCAACTGGTGGGGGCCGGCCCGAAGGAGATCATCTTTACATCCGGCGCTACGGAGTCCGACAACCTCGCTATAAAAGGAGTTTTTGAGACCTATGCCGTGAAGGGCAGGCATATCATCACCGTCGTCACCGAGCACAAGGCAGTCCTTGACACCTGTCAGCATATCGAAAAAATGGGTGGGACCGTCACTTATCTCCCGGTGAATGCCGAAGGGCTCATCAGCCTCCCGGAGCTGGAGGCCGCCATCCGGCCCGACACAATATTAATAGCCGTCATGTTTGTCAATAACGAGCTGGGTGTCATCCAGCCCATCCGGGAGATCAGCCGGATCGCCCGCAGCCATGGCGTGCTTTTCTTCACGGACGCCACCCAGGCCGCGGGGAGGATACCCGTGGACGTAAATGCGGACGGCATCGACCTGATGGCCTTCAGCGCGCATAAGCTATACGGACCAAAAGGCGTGGGCGCCCTGTATATCCGCCGCAGGGACCCGCGGGTCAGGCTGACAGCCCAGATGGATGGGGGAGGACATGAACGGGGCATGCGCAGCGGCACCCTCAACGTGCCGGGTATCGCAGGTTTCGGAAAGGCCTGCGAACTCAGCGGGCTGGAGATGGAACAGGACGGCCGGCGGATCGGCATCCTCCGCGACATGCTGGAAAAGGCGCTGCTCGGACTGGAAGGGGCGGCCGGGAATGGAAGCCGGATCCATCGTATTGCCCATACCAGCAATATTTCGTTCCGGCATACGGACAGTGAGACCCTCATGCTGGGCTTTAATAAAGATATCGCCCTGTCCTCCGGCTCGGCCTGTACATCCGCCTCCATCGAGCCAAGCTATGTGCTGAAGGCCCTCGGTCTGGATGACGGGCTTGCGCACAGTTCGCTGCGTTTCGGTCTGGGCAGGTACACGACGGAAGAAGAGATTGATTATGCGATCGGGCGTGTCAGTGAGACGGTCATGCGGCTGCGGGAGATATCCCTCCGGGACTTCCCTTAATAAAAAAACCCGCCGGTGGGCGGATCTTTCATGCAGTTGGTTTCGGTTAAATATTTTTGTACCTGAACCACAATATTTTCGAAGGAAGGTTGTTTTAGCTATCGTTAGAGCATGCGAATATAGTATATTCCCGGTTACAAAGTATTCTTTCCGCTCTTAAAATTTAACTTTTTTTTCCACATTGGATTTCGTATTCTATTATTCTATAACGAAAGGATTATATCGCTTATTTTCGCGCTTATGTTGGCAGTTTGTAAAAAAGAACTCCGTCAGTTTTTCAGCAGCTTGACCGGTTATATAGCCATCATTGTTTTTCTTTTGCTCAATGGCCTGCTGTTATTCGTTTTTCCCGAGACCGATATACTGACTTTCGGGTATGCCACCCTTGATAAATTCTTCGAGCTGGCCCCCTGGATCCTGCTGCTCCTGATCCCCGCCATCACTATGCGCAGTCTTTCTGACGAATTCCGGATGGGCACCTTCGAACTTTTGCAGACCGCGCCCCTCACCCGCACGCAGATCGTCGCCGGTAAATACCTGGCCAACCTGCTCGTCGTGGTGATCGCCCTGTTGCCGACCCTCGTTTATTTTCTATCGCTTCAGCGTTTGTCCGCACAGGGTGGCGTCGATACCGGCGGTATAACAGGCAGCTATATCGGCTTGTTCTTTCTGGCGGCGGTATTCACGGCCATCGGGGTCTGCTGCAGCAGCTTTACCAACAATGCGGTGGTAGCCTTTATCGGAGCGGCTTTTTTCTGCTTCCTTATCTACAGTGGCTTTGCCGCGGTGAGTCACCTGCCCGTTTTTGCGGCAGGCGCCGATTACTATATAGAAATGCTGGGAATAGATTTTCATTACCGTAACAGCAGCCGCGGCGTCATTGACACCCGTGACCTGATCTATTTCGGGAGTGTGATCTTTTTCTTTCTCCTGCTCACCGCCCGCAACCTGGCAAAGCGTTAACGACATGAAAAAATTATCATCATCAAAATATGGATGGATAGTGCCCCTCGCCCTGTTGGTGGCGTTGAATATGTTGGCGGCGGTCTTTCATTACCGGGTCGACCTCACGCAGGAAAAAAGATACACGCTCAGCGGGCCCACGAAAAAACTGCTGGGTGGCCTCGAAGGGCAGGTGAGCATAGACGTCTTTCTGAAAGGAGACCTCAAGTCCGGCGCCCGGCAACTGGCCAGGACCACCACCGAGCTCCTCGAACAGTTCGAAGACTTTGGGAAAGGAAGAATAGACTTTCATTTTACCGACCCCCTTACCGAACTGAACGATTCGGACAGGACGGTATTCTTCGACAGTCTTCAGCGGATGGGGATCCAACCCAGGACCGAGCTGGTGCAGTCGAAAAAAGGGGAGGAGCAGACCCGGCGCACCATTCTGCCCGGCGCCATCGTAAGATATGGGGACCGGGTGTTCCCCGTGGACCTGTTAAAAGGAGTGAGCCAGAAGAATGAGGCCGATCTGTATAACAATGCGGAAGCCCTGCTTGAATACAAGTTCGCCAATGCCATCGACAAGATCACCGGAAAGGCCGTGCCGCTGGTCGGCTATGTTTCCGGTAATGGAGAGCCTCTTAATTTCCAGGTGTACGACCTCATCCAGAATACCCTTAAAAAAGATTACGCGCTGAAGATCCTGCCTCTTGATAATGACAGTATCCCCGTCATCCCGGTTATATTCAAAGCACTTATCATCGTCAAGCCCGAAAAAAGGTTCAGCGACCGGGAGAAGCTGAAGCTCGACCAGTACCTCATGCATGGAGGAAATATCATGTGGATGATCGATAACCTGAATGTCGAAATGGATACCATGCGGATGCAGGGGGAGTCCGTCGTGTTCGATAAGGGGCTCGGACTGGAAGACCTTTTCTTTAAATACGGAGCGCGGGTGAACCAGGACCTGGTCGAAGATCTGCAGTGTGCCAGCATCAATGTGGTCGTGGGGATGCAGGGAGGCAAACCCCAGCTCGGGTTGCTTGGCTGGCCCTATTTTCCCTTGCTGCAGGGCAGCCT
The DNA here is from genome assembly GCA_035317125.1 of Puia sp. Lineage (GTDB taxonomy): Bacteria > Bacteroidota > Bacteroidia > Chitinophagales > Chitinophagaceae > Puia. Next base: position 18,636 of record DATHHO010000005.1, on the reverse strand, counting down.
CAGCCATCCCATTTCGAAGAACCTCGATCCCGTTTATGCTAAATTCGCCAATTCCATCGACCTCGTAAAGGCTGATGGCATACGCAAGACCGTTATCCTGCAGTCTTCCGCCAATGCCCGCAGCACCGGCACGCCGGCCATTGTCTCCTTTGAGAGCCTGAAGAGCGAGCCCGATCCCGCGCGCTTTACCCGCTCCAGTATTCCGGTAGCCGTATTGCTGGAAGGCGACTTCCATTCCTTATATGCCAACCGTATCTCCTCGGCCATGACCGACACCCTGGCCAATATATATCATACCCCCTATCTTCCCACGGCGGAAAAAGAAGGCAAGGTGATCATCTGCGCCGATGGCGATATAGCGCTCAACGAAGTGACGCCAAAAGGTCCGCTGCCGCTGGGTATGAACAAAGACATCAACTATACCTTCGCCAACCAGGCCTTTATCTCCAACTGCCTCGATTATCTGGTCAATCCCTCCGGCATCCTTGAAACCCGCGCCAAGGATTTCACGCTCCGCCTGCTCGACTCTAAAAAAGTGGAGGAGGAACGGTCCTTCTGGCAGTTCATCAATATCGCCCTGCCCATCCTGCTCGTCATACTCGGAGGTTATGTCTTCCAGATCCTGCGGAAGAGGAAGTACCAGGGATAACTCTTAGGAGTCCATTTTTTAATCTTCATTTGTTGTTCCACAAATTTTTTCTGAAATAGTTTTTGGTATTTTTAAAAGACGGCCTCACCGGGGCATGGTTCCCGCCGGGATCCGGCTTCCCCGGGGCATGGTCAATAAACCTTTATCAAAACCTTTTTATGAAAAAAAATTTACCTGCATGCCTGTTTTTGACGGCTTTAATTTTGTGCGACGCCAACCTTCATGCCCAGGACCTGAATGCTTATGCGGCAGAGCCGGCCGGCTCTGTGTCGTTCGGAGGTCTTATGAGGCAGATGGTCAAAACGGAGGCTCCGCCGTGGACCATCGCCGGGGGCTGGCATTCTTATTTCTTTGTGGATGGCATCAACAGCTATGTAGGCTCGGCGCCGCTGGACCTGATCAGCAACAGCGTCATCGATATGACTGCCAGCGGTTACGGACCCGTTCTCGCCACTTCACCGGACGGCTGCACCGCCGAGAATATGTTTCCATGGAGAAGGAACTACTATGGAATATGGTCGGCGCAGAATTTTTACAATCCGGCCGCGGGTAGCGTCGTGTCCATGGGTTTTCTGCATGCGGAAAATTATTCTGTCGTGGGGACGGATCAGCCTCCTCCCGTACAGTGTGGTTACACCGACAGGGATCACTATGCGGCCTTTGTATGCGGGTCATGGATCCCGTATACCGCAGCCACGGACTGGGGGATCCAATATTTCACGGATCTCGGGCCACTCGTCTGGCCTTCCACCGGCTATCTGCTGCCTGACGGCCAAAAGTCCAGTCAGGGCGTAGCCGGACCTTCCTCCATTCAAGCTGACGACGGATATATGTACCTGTTCTATAAAGACATGAGCCATTATGTCGTGCCAGGCCATCCTGACTTTCCGTGGGAGGACGGGCGGCACCCGGGCATCAAGGTGGCAAGGGCGCCCATCAGCGATGCATTGAATCCCCAGGCTTATAAGTCCTTTTATCAGGATGCAACCGGCAATCAGTTTTGGAACCCTTCTTTACCCGCGGGGTTTACAAAGGAAAATACGACGACTTTCCTCCGGGCACCCGGTCCGCTGGCCAGTAATATTCTGGATGATTATGACTATATCCGGTTCAGTGCGGCAAAGGCGGCCGGCACCAACTATTATTTTGGAGTAGGAAATTATTCCGATGAGGCGGACAGATGGACGGATGCCAATGGTTCGCATTCGACATTGAAAACGGCCTTATTCTATTCTACCGACCTGGAACATTGGTATGGCAAACGGGTTATCGATGCAACGCATGACTGGACCACTACCCACTTCGATTATCCCATTTTCCTCAGCAGCGACGGGTCATCGAATACGTCTGTCGATCCCAACGATTTCTATGTGATCGGTACATCGCCCAGTACGATTAACAGTACGGTCTATAAAATGCATATCTATATTCCAACCCCGCCTCCGCCCCCTCCTCCACCCTGTGGTTCTCCCGGAGCCGATCCCTGTGGCTTTCCCTGCCCCGACGATCCGAACAGCATGTGTATGACTAGGGCTGGCCGCATCGTCAAGATCTCAGGTCCGTCAGCCGTACTCGACGGCGACCTGTCCTCCGGCCCCTCCTCCGGCATTTCTCCAAATCCCGGTCATGGCATCTACCTGCTGAGCTATCAGCTGGCTCATAATGCAAGGACCCAGGTCAATGTGCTGGACATGGAAGGAAGGGCGATAAGAACAGGTAATCCTGCATTGAGGACGCCGGGTCGTTACCAGGAGAACATCGATATCAGTGCGGCTGCGAAGGGCGTATACCTGGTGGAGTTACTGGTGAACGGGGGAAGGAAGACCTTTAAGGTGGTCTATAACTGAGTTCCCGGATGTAGGAACGGGGCGTAATCCGTAAATTCGCCCCATGAACGCATCGAATGTAACGTATCTGGTCTTCGGCATCGTACTGGTTCTGGCTGTCATTTTCGATCTGGACCTGATGAGCAGGAAGGGGAAGACCGTCACGATTAAAAAAGCATTGTACCAGACGGCATTCTGGGTGGCGCTCGCACTGGCCTTTTTTGGTTTCCTCTGGTTGGAGAACGGGCATAAAATGGCCGTGGAATATCTGAGCGCCTATCTCATGGAATGGAGCCTCAGCATCGATAATATTTTTGTGTTCATCCTGATCTTCGCTTTTTTCCGCGTAAAGCCCGAATACTATGCGCGGGTATTGCTGATCGGTATCCTCACGGCTATCCTGCTGCGCATCGTGTTCATCACCGCGGGCATCGCCCTGGTGTCCCGCTTCCATTGGATCCTGTATCTGTTCGGAGGGTTGCTGGTCTATACCGGTGTCAGTATGTTCTCGACCCGGCACGATGAAGCCATGCATATTGAAGACAACCGGGTCTACCGGTTGCTGAAACGTATCCTGCCGCTGACATCGGTAGATGGGGGAGGGAAGTTCAGCATCATGGTGGATGGGAAGAAAAGATTTACCACCATCTTCGTCGTGGTCATCCTGCTGGCTACCACCGATATCGTATTTGCCGTGGATTCCATACCCGCGGTGTTTGGCATTTCCACGGAGAAAATCGTCATCTATACCTCCAATATATTCGCCGTACTTGGACTGCGCTCCCTGTTCTTCCTGTTGCGCGGCACCGTGGCGAAGTTCAGCCATCTGCAGCAGGGCATCGCCGTCGTGCTCATTTTTGTAGGACTGAAAATGTTGTCGGAGATCGTTGGGATAAACGTGCCTGTTTATGTATCCTTACTGGTGATCCTGGTGTGTATCACGGGGGCGATCGTGTGGTCGTTGTGTGTGGCGAGGAAGAAGGAGTGAACAGGATTTATCCCGGATAACAGCAGGGAAATAATAAATTTGAGCATCGGATGCATTACACCATAGGACATATCCGGGAGATCGTGCAGGGCAAATTCCTGCAGCAACGCCGCGATGACGGGGTACAATACCTGCTGCTCGACAGCCGCCGGCTGATCTTTCCGGAAACTTCCCTGTTCTTTGCGCTGGTCACCTCCCGCAGGGACGGCCATGTCTTCCTTGAAGACCTGTATATGCGCGGGGTCCGCAATTTTGTGGTGTCGCAGGACCCGCGTCCCGCGTCCTCCCTTCCCGACGCCAATATCGTCCTGGTGAAGGACAGCCTTGCCGGGTTGCAGCAGTTGGCCGCTTACCACCGCCGCCAGTTCTCCATCCCGGTGATCGGCATCACCGGCAGCAACGGCAAGACCATCGTAAAGGAATGGCTCAACCAGCTGCTGGAAGATGAATATCATATCGCGCGCAGCCCAAGGAGCTACAACTCCCAGACCGGCGTTCCGCTCAGCGTATGGCAGCTCGGTGAAGCCCATGAGCTGGCTATCTTCGAGGCGGGTATCTCCCGCCGTGAGGAAATGAATAAGCTGGAGCCGATCATCCGGCCCACCATCGGTCTGTTCACCAATATCGGCGCAGCACACAGCGAAGGATTCGGCAGCCTGGACGAAAAAGCAAGGGAGAAGGCGCAGCTCTTCCGGCATGCACAGGTGATTATTTATTGCAGCGACCAGCCTGAGCCCGTCCGTGCCCTGGCGAAGCTAACCCCCGCCCCCCAGCTCTTTTCCTGGGGCCATGACAAGAACGCGACCCTGCACATCCGCTCCATCCACAAAAAGGACGGCGCCACCACGGTGACGGCCTGGTATCCGCCGCTGACCGGCCCCGACCCTGCGCGTGAAGCATCGACGGGACCCCTGCCCCCAACCACTCCCGCCGGCGAACCACTCAGCTTCACCATACCCTTTACCGACGAGGCCTCGGTACAGAACGCCATACACTGTATCTGCGTATTACTCTATTTCGGACAGACTCCCGGCCGCATCAACCCCAAACTTCAGGGCCTGTCCCCCGTCGCTATGCGCCTGGAGCTGAAGGGCGGCATCAATCACTGCTCCATCATCAACGACAGCTACAGCGCCGATCTCAGCTCCCTGCAGATCGCACTGGACTTCCTGTCTCAGCAACAACAGCATGAACGCAGGACCGTCATCCTCTCCGACATCCTGGAGAGCGGCCGCGACGAAGGGGAACTCTATGCCGAAATAGCCGGGGCGCTGCAACAGAAACGCATCGACCGCCTCGTGGGTATAGGGGAGAAGATCAGCGCCCATGCCGGCGTGTTCGCCCGGGCGTTCACGGGACGATCCGTATTCTACCCCACGGTGGACAGTTTTAAGAAAGACATCCGCCAGCTCCATTTCAGGGATGAGACGATCCTCCTCAAGGGCGCACGCCTTTTTGAATTCGAGCAGATCGACCAGCTCCTCTCCGAACAATTGCATCAGACCGTCCTGGAGATCAACCTGAACGCCATGGCGCACAACCTCCGCCAATACCGCCAGTTACTGCAGCCGGGTACGCGGGTCATGGCCATGGTCAAGGCATTTGCCTATGGCAGCGGCAGCTATGAGATAGCCAACCTGCTCCAGTTCCACCGCGCCGATTATCTGGGAGTGGCGTACGCCGATGAAGGAGTCGTGCTGCGCAAGGCAGGGATCGGCATGCCCATCATGGTGATGAATGCGGAAGACAGCTCCTTCGATGCCCTGGCGGAATATAATCTGGAACCCGTTATTTATTCACCCGGTCTGCTGCGGTCGCTGGACAGATGGCTCGACCGGCAGGGATTATCCAGTTTCCCGGTCCATATCGAACTGGAGACCGGCATGCACCGTCTTGGCTTTCCCATGGACAAGATCGGAGAGCTGTGTGTGTCACTGAAAACATCGTCATTTACCGTCCTCAGCGTATTCAGCCATCTGGCCGCCAGTGAAGAGGCCCAGCAGGACGAATTTACCCGTCACCAGGCCTCGCAGTACATGCACGCGGCGGCGATGATCCGGGAAGCGCTGGGCTATGGCTTCCTCCGCCATATTTCCAATTCCGCGGCGATCATCCGCCATCCCTTCCTGCAGCTCGATATGGTGAGGCTGGGGATCGGTCTGTATGGCACCGACAGCGCCGGCTCTCAACAACTGGAACTTCAGGAAGTCTCCACCCTCAAATCGACCATCGCACAGATCCAGCAACTACAGCAGGGCGATACGGTAGGATACAACCGAAAAGGGATCGCCGCCTCCGGCACCATCATCGCGACGGTCCGCATCGGATATGCCGATGGCTATCCGCGCAGCCTGGGCAACGGGGCCGGAAAGATGTGGGTCAGGGGACACCTCGCCCCGGTCATCGGCAGCGTCTGTATGGACATGACCATGATCGATGTCACGGGCATACCCGACGTGCAGGAAGGAGATGAGGTGGTGGTTTTTGGCAACGAATTATCCGTCAGCCAATTGGCACAATGGGGCCAGACCATTCCCTATGAGATCCTCACCGGTGTATCCCAGCGGGTCAGAAGGGTGTACTTTGAGGAGTAATTTTTAACATTTATTCAAATATTACTCCCGGCACACTACACGCCGCTGCCATGTATTAAGTATATTTGCCCCCTTATAACTTACCACAGTGAAGGCCAAAAAAGTTTTTTTGCTCGTGCTCCTTATCATCGTCGCGGACCAGTCCCTGAAGATCTGGGTAAAGACACATATGCCCCTCAGTCATCCACAGGAGATCTACAGGACCCCGGTCTCTCCTTATGACAACGGCATCAAGCTTGCAGGCGACAAGGCGCAGATCTATTTTGTGGAAAATGAAGGAATGGCCTGGGGCTGGAAATTTGGCGGTTCATGGGGTAAAATGGCCCTCACCCTGTTCCGTCTGATCGCCGTCGTGTTCGGGATCTATTATATCAGGACCATCATCGGGAAGAAATATCACCGGGGGTTCGTCATCTGCGCGGGCCTTATTTTTGCCGGAGCGCTGGGCAATCTGCTGGACAGTATGTTCTACGGACTGATCTTCGAAGAAAGCACGTTCGACCATGTCGCCAGGATCTTCCCGCACAGGGGATATACCGGATTTCTGCATGGAAGGGTAGTGGATATGCTGTATTTCCCCATCATAAAAACACATTACCCGCAGTGGATACCCTTTGTCGGCGGGGAAGAATTTGAATTCTTCAGCCCGGTCTTCAATCTTGCCGACGCCTCGATATCGGTAGGCGTGATCTCCATCCTGCTGTTCCAGAAAAAATTCTTTCATAAACAACCGGTGGTTCCCCAGCACGCAGCCGACGGCGGTTCCAACGTCAATACGATACAGGCTTAATGGCCATACCGGGATCTGCATCGTGCCCGACAGGATCACCTTATAATTTCACCATTTTCAACATCTTCTTGCTGACCACCTGGTCCGCGTACCTCACCCGGAGGGCGTAGGTGCCGTTCGAAAGACCGCCCAGTCCATACAACGTCAGGTCATTCAGGCCCTGGTTCAGGTTCTGCCGCAATTGCTTAACCGTTCTGCCGTACATATCCACGAGGTCGATCGCCACAGGCCCATCTCCGGGCGCGGTAAGGTTAATGCTGATATGATCGGTGAACGGGTTGACCGCTGATTTTATGCTGAAGCTGATGGCGGAGTTGCTAAGCAGGATCTGGCTGCTGTAGCGGTGGTAACTGCCGCTGGTAAGATTGATCCGGTAATACACCTGCCCATTGACAGGCACCGGATCGGTGAGCTGATAACCCGCACCCTGTCCCGCCCCGGCCCGTCCATTTACGGAGGCAATAGTGCTGAAGTGCGTGCCGTCATTGCTCCGCTCGATGATGTATACGATATCCGCCGTTTCATTGGCCGTCAGCCACTGCAGATTGCCTAGCCCATCCTTCACCTGGCCTCTGAAATAAATCAGTTCGACAGGCAGCACGGCCATACAATCCACGCCGCGAACGATCTTGGGCGAGTTGGTGGTAAAATTACAGCTTGCGTTCGCCAGATTGGCAACGGTGCTGGCAACGATTATCCTGTATTTGATGAGCGTATTGGTCGGTAGGATCCGGAAATACCGGGAAACGATGTTCTCATATTGACCGCTGCCTGGGTTGAACACAGGCACGACCGAACCACTGCCTGCCTGTCCGGCCGTATCGATGCCGACCGGGTTCCAGATCGTGCCGCCATCCGTACTCTGCTCGAGCTTCCACTGCGTATAGTTATCGACGTAAGATGCTATCTTGAACCGCACGGTGTCGTCCGCCCCCTGGCACAATGTATCCGGTCTGTTGGGGGTCAGCAAAAGATCGGGAGGACAGGTAGCCAGCGTGATATCATCCAGCGCCCAGTCATTACCGCCGCCACCGGGCGCGTTGTTCCTTATTGAAATGGTGATCGAGGTCTGTGTGGGTCCGGTGAGCAGCACGAACCCGCGCTTCTGCCAGCCGACCGTATCCAGCTGACCGGAAGAGATCCGGTCGAGGTTGTCCACCACAAAAGTAACATTTGGCAATACCCCGGGCTTATAGGTCTGGGTCCCGTTGGTATCGATACCGCAGACAGGACAGACGTTCTTGATCCATGCCGAGAACTGATAATAAGTGCTGGGACAAAGACCGGTGATCGTCTGGTGGTAAGCCTCGCTCGTAGCCAGATCCGCATTTACCAGCAACATATAACCCGCATCCGTACCCAGCGCAGGGGGAGCATTCCCCGCCGCATTGCTGGTACCCGTATGGTCGCCGGAAATATACCAGAACCCGCCGAATTCGCGGTTGAAACAGGAATTCGGATTGTTGTTCGGCAGGGAGGACGGGATGTTACAGTTAGGTTGCAGCCTTGCTCCCGTGAACGTGGAGCTGACCGGGCTGATATTATTCACGATCGCATAATAACCGTCGTTGATGGTTGGCAATGGCGATACGCCTGAATTGGGCAGATACGTGTAGTTGGGTATCAGAAAGGTAGGGCCATAGCTTCTGTTCAGCGTCCCGGCATGGTCGAAAGTACCGCCGGCCTCGGCCGCGAAGTTGGTGCCCGTGCTGCTGGAGCATAAGGTCACCGGCTTGCTGATGAGGATCTTGTACTGGGTTGCGGACAGCGCCGTATCCGTCGAGGTGGTGGTGCTGTTGCGGAAAACGACCTTCCCCGCACCCAGCACGACGGTATCGCCATATGCACCGGTCACCACTACGCGAAAAGAGGTCGATACCAGCATACCCCCGGCGAATATGGGCCGGTTGCTGCTGGCAGTCGTGCCCGCCTTTATATCACTGGCGCCGGACGTACTGGCGATCCCCATCGGGTCGGCCCCGCCTGGCGCAGTGGGATTGACGTTAAAGGGATTCCCGCCCATATTGATGCGGACCTGATAATCACCGGGGAAAGCGGGTGTCTTCACGATGCTGCCGGGATCGTCTCCGGGAGCCTGGGTATAGCGCCTGAAGGTCATCCCTTCATTGGTGACGAGACGCAGCGAATCATGGATCGTATCGGTATGGGAAGGCAGATTGTCGAAGTAGCGCACCTTGTAGATCTTCCCCTGGTTGCCCGTGGGATTATAGGAGCTGCTGATATAGAAGGTCGTGCGGATCTCCAGCGTATCGCCGGGCTCCACCGTCCCTCCCACCTTATTTTTGCTGAGGTTGACATAACTGTTCCCGAATCTCACCACGGCATTCTGCGACAGCGCGGCGCTATGAACGAGCATGATGAGGCAGAATATCTGGAACAGCTTGTTATTGAATAGAATGAAGCGCGTGAGTATAGTTGTCTTCATAGGTCGAATCTTTCAAGGGTTACGGGATCAGGTTAAAGTTCTTTCTTTGTTAAAATATAAACTTTCTACGGATTAAAACTCAGGTGTAAAGTTAATCATCAATTTCAGGCGCCGCAATCGTATAACTACTTTATGGACAGGGGAATCTACTATTTTAAATGCCAGAAATAATCTATTATTTTGCTATGAAACAGTAATCCAAACCCTACCCAATGAAGAACGGCTCACCTTTATCCCGTTATGTCCTTGTGTGCCTATGCTTAACCGTTTTGTGCCTGTGCTTATCTCTGAATACCATTGCTCAAAAGACCGCTACCTGGTACGGTCAGACCTTCAAGATCGATACCCTCTATCCGGCGACCGGCTCGACCGGTATGAACAGCCCCTGGGAGGTCGTATATGGCCCCGATGACTCGCTTTGGGTCACGGAAGCCCATAATTACAAGATCTGGAAGATCCATCCGGGCAATAAAGGCGCCCGTATGTTGCTGAACCTCAACAGCGAAAAAGATTTCACGAACCCGACTTCCTGGCCCCAGGGCGGGTTGATGGGCCTTGCCATACATCCGGAATTCTATACGGGCAAGCCCTGGGTATATATCGCCTATGTCTATCACCTGATCGGTTGTGGATCGACGGTATGCCCGACCTGCGCATCGGGAGCCTGCAGCTTCAACACCAAATTGGTACGCTGCGTATATAATTTCACCAACGGATCCCTGTCCATCCTCGACACCGTGATCACGAACCTCCACGGGAGCAATGACCACAACTCCGGGCGTATCCGGATCAGTCCCCTTCCGGAGAGCGACGGGAACTATCATCTCTACTATACCATCGGGGATATGGGCGCAGGCAACCTGGCAAATGCCAACCGGCCCAACCATGCACAGGATACGATGGTCATAGAGGGAAAGACCTTGCGGCTGAACACAGAGCCGGACCTTACGATGCCCTTGTCACACCGGTGGATACCCGGAGATAATCCCTTCCCGCAGGGCGCAGCCCCCGCGGCGAAGACGCCGGTCTATTCTTTTGGTCACCGCAATCCGCAGGGTCTCGTCTTCGGCTCCGTGAACGGCGGCTCATCCTATATCTTGTACAGCAGCGAACACGGGGACAAATCGGACGATGAGGTAAACATCATCCTGCCGCATGCCAATTATGGCTGGCCAAAGGTGGCCGGGCTCTGCGATGATAATTATACTTCCACCCACAACGACTCGATGTACCTGGCCAACAAGTCGGTCATCAGCGAGAAGGGGTTCTGCGATACGACGCCGACGACCCTGATGGAACCTCTTTTTACTTTTTATAACTGGGCACGCAATCCGAATAATGCAGCAGGGGCGTTGAGCAACAACAGCTGGCCGACGATTGCGCCGTCTAGCATTGCCTTCTATGGGTCCGGCGCCATTCCCGGATGGAACTATTCCCTGCTGATCCCATCCCTGAAGAATGGGATGTTCCGGCTGAAGCTGAAGCCCGACGGACTCAGCATCGACAGTACACAGGGGCCGACGGATACGCTGCATTACCTGGCCGGGCTTCGTTTGCGGAATGTCACGGTGGCGCCAACGGGAGATACCTTGTTCGTGGCGGTGGACAATTCCTGCTGCGCCATCGACTCATCGGGACAATTCGGCACGGCCGCCACTGCAGAATATAAAGGATTTATCCTGCGCATGGTCTATCTGACGACGCTTGCCGTGCAGGATACCGTTCTGGCGGTCCATGGGGACAACGGCGCCGACCATTATACCGTCTGGCCCAATCCCGCAGTCGGAACGGTCTATATCAGGAGCAAAACGGGCGGGCGCAAGCCGCTCCTTGCACAGCTATATGATATAACGGGTAAGCCCGTCCTGGAGAAGGAGGCATCGGAAGACGATTTCTCCATCGATGTCCATGGGCTGGTGCCCGGCATCTATATATTGAGGATCTCGAACCGCAACGGGCTCGTCCAGGCTACGGAGAAGATCACTATCCTCTGAGGCTGCGACCGCAACGGCCCATCATTCCGTAAAAACCCTTTTATCCGGTAATCGTGATTCCCCAAATTCACAGTTTGTGGAAAAAGGAGGACGGTTCAACATTCCCTGAAGCCAAAAAAGCCGGGGAATGATCTTTGCATCGGAAGATCATCTCCCATTGTATTTTCTCCTTTGAAACCCCATTATCTACTATTGAAGCTGTCAAATTTTAATTTTCAATCCGCTGTAATCCAATTATGGCGAATAACCCTTAATAATACAACCAACTAAAATTGTTCTTTTATGAATCAGATCAGACGTTTCCTTTTCCCCGCCATTTTTATTATTCCGGTCCTGATGGTCTTCCAGGCTCAAGCGCATGACAGGGACCATGATTCCAGAAACAGGGACCGCGAGTCCCGATCCGGGAGAGACCGTGATAGAGACCATGACAGCCGCAATGGCGGGGAAGGTGGTGCCCGGGTCCCACTTGACGGCGGGATAAGCATTTTGCTGGCGGCAGGTATTGGCCTGGGGATGAAGAAAATGAACGATAAGAAAAATGCCGCGAAGATAAAGGACAGCGATATCGCTGGATAACAGGTATGAATATTCCGGAAAAATGGAAACAGATTCCAGGGCCGGTAAAATCGTTTTTACTAAAAAGCGTCATTTTATTTATCGCCTGGAAAATAGTCTATCTAACCCTGCTCTTACCCAGCAGGGTTTTAGACCAACCCCTGACGGCTGCCGTAGGGATCAGCACCGGTAAGACCCTGAATCTTATAAGCCATACCAAAGACTATTCAGCCGGCAGCGGGGTGAACTGGAAGGAGGGGGAACCAGGAACAAAGCCGGTCACGGAAATGGCGACGATCGTGTATTTTCAGAATGAAAGGATCCTGTCGGTAGCCGATGTTTGCAATGGGCTGGAACTCATGGTCCTGTATGCTGGTTTTATTATTTGCCTGCCCTCCGGCGTCCGCCGGAAAATGGCTTTTATCTCCGGAGGCCTGGCCCTCATCTTCCTGGTGAATATCCTCCGGTGCAGCGCCCTGGCCCTGATCTACCGGCACTACCACGAATACACAGATCTCTTCCACCATTATGTTTTTACCTTACTGATCTATGGGTTAATATTCTGGCTATGGTTCCTTTTTTCCAAACGCCCGGGTAATGTCAAAAAAATGAATTTGCATGCCATCCTTTCGCCATAATAAAAGGGTTCTTTTTTTCACCGGCCTGATAGCGATCACGGTCCTGTTTTCCATATATAATCTGTACCTCACCGAATACAGTTATTTTGAGGCCACTTCCAGAAAGACCAGGCATATTATCCGGTTTGGGACCGTCCTCCTGGCCTGGGGGATCGGCATATTTGCTTACAGAAGGGAATCTCCCGGCTGGTTGTTGCCCATCTGGCATTTATTGTACGTTACCATTATTTTTATTCTTTTGTCAATCGGGATTTATGATTGGTGGTCCGGGAGTGTGCGGACCGATCTGCGTAATCTGGCCATCTCCCTTAATGAATTCCTGATCAGCCCCGTACCTTTTGTGCTTATTGGTTTAATAAGAAGATTGGCTGGTGAGCAGGAGCCGGTAAGCCATCCTGCCAGGGGCAGGCTTGAGAAATTCCGGTAAATTTGAGTTATGGCAATAAATCCTCATGCCGGTCAACCGGCCGATGCCTCGGTGCTGATCAATGTACCCGGTCTCATAGCGGCTTATTATACCGGACAGCCGGACCCATCGGTGGCTGAGCAGCGGGTGTTGTTCGGCACTTCCGGTCACCGGGGCTCTTCCCTGAAAAATGCATTTAATGAAGCGCATATCCTGGCCATCAGCCAGGCCATCTGTCTTTACCGTAAAAAAGAAAAGATAGAGGGGCCCTGGTTCATGGGCATGGATACGCATGCGCTGTCCCTGCCGGCACACGCCACCGCGCTGGAAGTGCTGGCGGCGAATGGAGTGGAGACCATGATCTCGGAAGGAGATGAATATACCCCCACCCCGGCCGTGTCCCATGCCATCCTTGGCTATAATAAGGGCCGGACCAGCGGCAATGCCGATGGCATCATCATCACCCCTTCACATAATCCGCCTTATGACGGAGGATTCAAATACAATCCGCCAAATGGAGGACCTGCAGATACGCAGATCACCAACTGGATCGAGGCCACGGCCAACGATCTCCTTGAAAAAGGCCTGCGCGGGATAAAACGGATACCGCTTGAAAAGGCGCTGAAGGCCCCCACTACGCACCGGCATGACTATCTGCATGCCTTCACCGGCGAGCTGGGCAGCGTTATCGACATGGATGCCATCCGGGGACAGAATATCCGGATCGGGGCCGATCCGCTGGGCGGTGCGGGTGTGCATTACTGGGAGCCTATCGCTGATCTGTACAAACTGAATATCACGGTGATGAATAAATCCGTCGAGGCCGATTTCCGGTTTATGACCCTGGACAAAGACGGACAGATCCGCATGGACCCATCTTCCCCTTATGCGATGAAGAGCGTGACGGACCGGAAAGACCAGTTCGATATAGCCTTCGGCTGCGATACGGATCATGACCGGCATGGCATCGTCACCCCGACCGCCGGGCTGCTGCCGCCCAACCACTATCTTACCACGGCGATCCATTATCTGTTCCGCAACCGGCCGGGATGGGGAAATGATGCGGCCGTGGGCAAGACCCTGGTCAGCAGTCAGCTGATCGACCGGGTGACAGCAGGTCTGGGCAGACGGCTTTATGAAGTCCCGGTAGGGTTCAAGTGGTTCGTCGGCGGGTTGCTGGACGGCAGTCTTGGGTTTGTAGGGGAGGAGAGCGCCGGAGCCAGCTTTCTGCGTATGGACGGCAGCGTATGGACCACGGATAAAGATGCATTCATCCCGTCACTGCTCGCAGCCGAGATCAGGGCGAGGACGGGCCGCGATCCCGGCGAGATCTATAAAGACCTCACAAAGGAGTACGGGGATCCCATTTATGACCGGATGGATGCCGCGGCCACTCCGCAGCAGAAGCAATTGTTGACCAAGCTTCGCCCCGAGCAGATAAAAAGCAAGGAGCTGGCTGGTGAAAAGATACAGACCATGACGACCACGGCTGGCGGCAATGGGGCGTTGATCGGAGGGCTGAAGGTATCGGCAGAGAACGGATGGTTTGCCGCGCGACCATCGGGGACGGAGGATATTTATAAGATTTATGGGGAGAGCTTCCTGGGTGCGGATCATCTGAAACTCATCTTCCGGGAGGCACAATCCATTGTAGATGAGGCCATTGCAGGGGTGAGCGGGAAATGACGCGAACCTTGGCGGCAGGATTCCTGAAAAAAAGTTCATCCATTCTGTCCTCTCCGGGCAATGCCGGTCGTCATTAATATAGAAAGTTTTTTTTGCGGGAAAGAAATAGGATATATATTTGTAACTGGTTGGTTACATATATGCGCAAAAAACTGACCATTATTCCCATTATGCGAAGAGACGTCTTTCAGGCAATAGCAGACCCCACCAGAAGAAATATCATCAATCTCCTGGCCAGACAACCCCTTAACCTGAATGGGGTGGCGGAGAATTTCAATACGAGCCGCCCCGCCATATCCAAACACATCAAGATCCTCACCGAGTGTGGGCTGGTCGTTATCCGGCAGGAGGGCAGGGAGCGTCATTGCGAGATAAAGATGGGCAAGCTGGATGAAGTATCCGGCTGGGTGGAGCAATGCCGCCTGTTCTGGTCGGAGAAGTTGGATAATCTGGAGAGGTTCCTGGCGTCGGCGAAGGCATCGGCTCCGGCGAAAGCACCGGTCCCGGTGAAAGCGCCAGCCGGGTCAAAGGTCACAGCGGTTGCCTCAAAAGCATCCGTTCCGACGAAGACATCGGCTCCCGCGAAGGTGGCGGCGTCCTCAAAGTCATCTGCCACCAAAAAAACGCCGTCTGTCCGCAGAACAGCGCCGCCCAAATCTTAAAGGTATCAACATAAACGCTTTCTTTTTATCTTTGCGCCCTCGCTTGCTTGCCAATAATTTTTCCAGGGTCGCCATGCTCCTTTGACCATAACAATGGCGCAACTGGATAACCGATTGTCGTAAAAAGACAATCGCCAGGCACCCCGTTCACTATAATTTTACATCCTGATGAATTCTTATACTAATTTTATGCACAAACACCTCCTTCTTTTTTGCAGTATCGGCCTGGCCGCAGCCCTGACGGGTTGTAACACTACTTCCGGTAATCCCGAAGCAGCAGCGCCGCCACCACCACCATCATTGCAGGTGATCAGCGTGACCAATCAGCCTGTCACCCTCTACAAAGAATTCAACGCCTCCCTCGAAGGGACGAAGAACATCGATATCCGCTCGCAGGTGGATGGCTACCTCGAAAAGATCTTTGTAGACGAAGGCGCTTTTGTAAAAAAAGGACAGCCCTTGTTCAGATTGGACGCCCGTCCTTTTACGGAGCAGCTGAACAATGCCAGGGCCACCGTGCTGGCAGCAAAGGCAAATCTTTCCAGCGCGGAGATCAATGTCAGCAAACTGGAGCCCCTTGTGAAGAATAATGTGGTCTCCGATGTCCAGCTTAAAACCGCCCAGGCGGCTTATGACGCCGCCAGGGCTAATGTCGCACAGGCGGAGGCCCAGGTCAGCAATGCGCAGATCAACCTCGGCTATGCCCTGATCTCCGCGCCGGTCGACGGCTATATCGGGCGCATCCCCTCCAAGATCGGAAGCCTTGTAGTCCGGAATGACGCACAGGCCCTGACCGTTCTTTCCGAGATAAGGGAAGTCTATGCCTATTTCTCGCTGAGCGAAAACGATTTTATCCAGTTTAAAAATCAGTTTGCCGGCAGGACGATAGAGGATAAGATCAAACAGCTTCCTCCGGTAGAACTCATTCTGTCCGATAATACGGTGTACCCGCAAAAAGGCAAGGTCGGCACGGTAGACGGACAGTTTTCCAGGACCATGGGCACCATCAGCTTCCGGGCAAGTTTCCCCAATGTCAACGGCCTGCTGCGCTCCGGGAATACCGGCAAGATCAGGATCCCGCAATCCTTCGCTTCCACGCTGGTCATTCCACAGGAAGCCACCTATGAATTGCAGGACAAGATCTTTGTGTTTGCCGTTGGCGACAGCAATAAAGTGGCCGGCAAGCCCATTACGGTGACAGGCCGGAGCGGCAACTATTACTTGGTGGACAAAGGAATAAGCCCGGGAGATAAAATTGTTTATACCGGTCTTGACCGGCTGAGGGACGGAATGATCATCGCGCCGAAAGCCATGTCCCTGGACAGCCTGTTGAAGGCAAGGCCCATGTAGATGGATATGCCCGGAGCTATTTACCATTAATCGCTTATATACCGGCGGAGCCAGTATCCGCCAATAAGAGAAAATAACCACGTCATGCTAAAGAGATTTATTCAGAGACCGGTTTTGTCGACCGTTGTATCCATCATACTGACCTTAATGGGATTAATTTCCCTGTCCTCCTTACCGATCACCTTATTCCCGGATATCGCCCCGCCCAGCGTACAGGTCACGGCCGTTTATCCCGGCGCCAATGCGGAGGCGGTGGCGCGTTCGGTGGCCACTCCTTTGGAAGAGGCCATCAACGGCGTGGAAAACATGACCTACATGACTTCCAATTCCAGTAATGACGGTAGTATGTCGCTGACCATTTACTTCAAACAAGGCACCAATCCGGACATAGCTTCGGTAAACGTTCAGAACCGCGTGTCCAAAGCTGCCAGTCAGATACCGCAGGAAGTGATACAGGCGGGCATTTCTACGCAGAAACAGCAGAACAGTATCATCATGTTTGTGGCCGTGTCCAGCAAGGATACCAGCTATAATGAAACCTTCCTGCAAAACTATATCAAGATCAATATCATTCCCGAGATACAACGTATCCCGGGCGTGGGGCAGGCCCAGGTATTCGGCACCCGGGATTATTCCATGCGGATCTGGCTGAAACCGGATCGTCTGATCGCCAATAATCTGACTCCCCAGGATGTTACGAAGGCGATCAGGGATCAGAGCCTGGAGGCGGCGCCCGGAAGATTGGGGGAGAGCAGCAAGGAGACATTTGAATACGTGCTGAAGTATAAAGGGAAGCTGAGCAAGAATGAAGACTATGAGAATATCATTGTCAAGGCAAACGCCGATGGGTCACTGCTGCGGCTGAAAGACCTGGCGAGGGTGGAATTCGGTTCCTATACTTACTCTTCCAATGGGTTGCTGAATGGGGGTCCCACTTCGGGTTTCGCGGTCTTTCAAACGGCCGGCTCCAATGCCAATGACATTCTTACCGAAGCCGAGCGGCAGCTGAAAGCGATCCAGGCGGATCTGCCAAAAGGCGTGAAGGCTACCATCATGTACGACTCCAAGGAATTCCTTGATGCCTCCATCGGGCAGGTGCGGGAAACGCTGATCATCGCGTTTGTGCTGGTGTTCATCGTCGTATTTATTTTCCTGCAGGATTTCCGTTCGACGCTGATCCCGGCCATTGCCGTTCCCGTCGCCATTATCGGCACTTTCTTCTTTATGCAGTTGTTTGGTTTTACGATCAACCTGCTGACGCTGTTTGCCCTCGTGCTGGCGATCGGTATTGTCGTGGATGACGCCATTGTGGTGGTGGAAGCGGTGCATTCCAAGCTGGAACGCACCAACCTGCCCGTAAAAGAAGCCACGCTGCAATCCATGAATGAGATCTCTCCCGCCATCATATCCATCACCATGGTCATGGCCGCGGTATTCGTACCCGTTGGTTTTATGCAGGGACCGGCAGGCGTGTTTTACAAACAGTTCGCCTTTACGCTGGCTATCGCCATCCTGATCTCCGCGGTCAATGCGCTGACCCTGAGCCCTGCGCTATGTGCCCTGTTCCTGAAAAGGCCGGATGAGACAAAAGGCGGAGCTCACGGGGTTAAAAAAGGTTTTGCGGGCCGCTTCTTTGCCGGTTTTAACGCGGGGTTTACGGCCACGACCAACAGATACCAGCAAAGCATACAATTCCTTATCCGGCGGAAATGGATCGCGGTTACGGCGCTGATCATTATTTCGCTGGGCGCGTTCCTGCTGGTGAGGCAAACGCCTACGGGTTTCATCCCTGTCGAAGACCAGGGCTTCCTGTTGTATGCGGTGAACACGCCTCCGGGCAGCTCGCTGGACAGGACACACAAGGCCATGATGGAGATCGACAGTATCATTAAAAATGAACCTTATGCGGAGAACCGCTATATCATCGATGGGTTGAATTTTATCAGCAATGCCAACGCATCTCCGTATGGAGCGGGCTTTGTTCGGCTGAAGGACCTGGACCATCGCGGGCCCATCACGAATGTCGACAAGATAGCCGCGTCCCTGGGA
>DATHHO010000004.1:0-5849 GCA_035317125.1 Puia sp. | reverse complement strand
CAAACGATCGACAGGGGCTGTTTGGCCGAGTAAAAAATAATTGGAGGCGGGGCACCAGACCAGCGCCTTAAAAAAAGCGGCCTGCGCTTCATTCATAGCGACGCCATGAACGCCGATAAGGGGTCTTTTAAAAAGATTCCAATGGACGAGCCGGTCGATCTCCCGCCCCGCAGCCTTATCCGTCCCCTCGCCGACATGGACCACAAAAGGCAAGCCCCTGCCGGAAGGCCTGTTGAGCAGCCATTTCCAGTTCTTTTCGAATCCCACGGAATGGAGACAATGATAATCCTGGAATACGGTGACCGGCTCGTCTCCGGTCATCAGCTTTTCCCCGTGATTTACCACGGTCGTGAACCCGTTTAAAAGATTTTTATAGAGGCCCCACCGGGTACGTAAATGAAGAGGTATTTTTAAGACGGCCCTGATCCCGGCCGCATTTTTTTCATGGATGTCCCTTCCCCATTCGGTATAATTGCCGTAGATCTTATAACCGGATGCGGGGAATAAATTGAAATCGAGATGGTCGTGCGAATTGATCAGACCGGGAAAGGCGATTGCGCCGGGAAAGGATAAAGAAAGCACAGCCGGATCGCTGGCTGGTCGGTTTGCCGGATCGCTGGCCAGTCGTTTTACCTGATCACCGGCCGGTCGGTTTGCCGGATCGTAAACGGCTGTTATTTGCTCGTTTCCGATCAGGATATCCTTTTCTCCTTCTTCTCCTAAAATGCGCAGATCACTCAGCAGCATCGGTCTTTTTTAAATGAATGCCATAAATGATGGGAACTCCGTAAAACCTTTCGAAAACAGGGATCGCATTTTTTTGCTCATAATACGGTCTCATGGAATCGTCGACCTTTCGTTCCTGGATGCGGATCACCTGCATCTGCAATTTTACGGCTATTTCATTTATTTTATGGATAGGATGGATATAGTTACGGACAGCGACCAGTTTATGGCCATTATGGAATGTCCTTTTTCCTCCCCGGGAAAGGGCCTCGGGGTGATAATCGGTAATAATGATCTCCCCGCCCGGCCGGAGGACACGATACCATTCTTTCAGAGCGGCTTCTATCCGGGGAATATGCGCGATGGTCAGGGTGGAAAGGACCAGGTCGCAGACCCCATCTCCGAGATCCGTCAATCGTTCATCGTTCAGGAGCTGCGTTTCGGCCTGGGGGTATTTTTGCAACAGCATATGGAGCATACCGGGAGACACATCATAGCCGATCAGCCGGGCCGGCCCTTTGTCGGTTATCTTTTTCCAGTGCCTTCCCGTTCCACACCCTATATCGACGATCACTTTCCCCCTGACCTGGGTTTGCTCCAGTAGCTCCGAACAGACCTGTTCATCAAGATCCAGCATCAGATTACCAGGTTGATTGTCATAATTTTGAGACCATTGGTCATAGGCTTCACCCGGCTCGGTCTCTTTTAGCCTCCGGGGAAATAAATACTGTCTGAGTTTGCTGTATAGAGGCATCCTTTATTAAAAAACGGGCGTTTATTGTGAAAAGATGCCTAACGTTAATAAAAAGATGTCTAAAGTCCTATTATTCAATCCCCGGAGTGCCACCTGGAAATACAGAATACCCAATTCCGTTCTACAGATCGCCGCTTCGGTCGAAGGCATCTGCGAATGGGTGATCGTCGACGGCAACCGGGAAAAGGACCCCTATAAAAAGATCCGGGACTATCTGCTGACCGGTGAATTCCGGTACATCGGGTTTACGGTAATGCCCGGCCCTCAATTAAAGCAAGCCATCCCCTTCGCAAGACGTATAAAAGAAGAATTTCCAGCTACCACCATGATCTGGGGAGGATATTTCGCCTCCAACCAGTATAAGGTGGTCCTCCGGTCCGAATGGGTGGATTTCGTGATCAACGGGCCCGGCGACCATGCCTTTCCGGCGCTGATCCAGGCCCTCGAAAAGGACGCTCCATACGAACTGATAAAGAACCTCATCTATAAGAATGGGGACAAGATCATCAAGACCGCTAAAGAGGATCTTATCGAACAGGCGACACTCCCGCCGCTCCCTTACGAGAAGCTGGACAAGCTCTACACCCTCGAAACGTATCTGGGAAAGACCTATCTGGGTAACAAGACCCTGGCCTATCATTCCAGCATCGGTTGCCCTTTTACCTGCTCTTTTTGTGCCGTGGTGCCCATTTACGAGGCGAGATGGAAGGCCAAGCCCGCCTTGCAGGTGTTCCAGGACGTCAAGTATCTCAAAGACCGCTGGGGAGCGGATTCTATCGAGTTTCACGACAATAATTTCTTCGTTTCGGAGAAGAGGGTAGCGGAATTCTCCCGTCTGATCATGTCCGAAAAAATGATCTGGTGGGGTGAGGGGCGCATCGATACCATCGATAAGTACAAGGATGAAACGCTGGCGCTGATGCGCGAGTCGGGCTGTAAAATGATCTTTTTCGGAGCCGAGACCGGCAATGATGAAGTGCTGAAAAAAATGGATAAGGGTGGTACCCAGTCCGCCGCACAGATCCGTGCATTCGCAGCGAGAATGGCCCGGTTTGATATCATCCCAGAATATTCCTTTGTGCTGGGCATGCCCGGCGAAACACCTGAAAAAGTGATGAAGCAGATCGAGGGGGATATTTCATTTATAAAGGAGATCAAGGAGATCAATCCCAACACGGAGATCATCATTTATACCTATAG
Organism: Puia sp.; assembly: GCA_035317125.1. Classification (GTDB taxonomy): domain Bacteria; phylum Bacteroidota; class Bacteroidia; order Chitinophagales; family Chitinophagaceae; genus Puia. Next base: position 3,169 of record DATHHO010000004.1, on the reverse strand, counting down.
CCCGGTTCCTACGGAAGGGTCCGAACTGTACAACAAGACACTGGATTCCGGTTTTCGCTTCCCGGAAGTGCTGGAAGACTGGATCGGCCCGCAATGGGAAAATTTCGATCTGCGGAAGAATCCGCTTACGCCCTGGCTGGAGCCGGAGATGATCGACAAGATCAGGGATTTCGAAACGGTCCTGAACGGCTATTACCCCACCGTATCGGATATCCGCCTCAATAAATTCAAGCGGAAACTGATCCATTGGGTAGCTGGACTGCGGTATAAGACAAATGTTTACGGATATCCTTATGAGATAAAATTATTGCATAAGATCTGGAGATACCGGCAACCTGAAATACAAGGGTTTTAAAAAATAGTATATAAAATGGACTTACCAGATTCCTCCATCCTGACCAACATACAGGTTCCCGGCCATACGACGCCCGGGAATATGCTGTTTGAAAAAAAATATATTGTCACCCGCGGTATCGAGAACAGGCTCTACACCGATGAAGAGTTGATGAAACTACCCGATATCTCCGCCGGCCATACCCATTATAAAGAATGGCAGGCCCGGAAAAGCTCCAGCCTCCGGCTGCTCCGCTACCTCGCGGCCAGAAAAAAGCCCCTCGATATTCTCGAGGTAGGTTGTGGGAATGGCTGGCTGTCTCACCAGTTCGCCGAGATTCCCAACTCCGAGGTGACCGGCCTCGATATCAATTTCACGGAATTGCAGCAGGCGGCCAGGGTCTTCAGCGGCGACCCCAACCTGCATTTCATTCAGGGAGACATAAGATCCGGAATACTGGGGGATCAGCGGTTCGACTGCATCGTATTCAGCGATACCATCCAATATTTCCCCTACCTGAAAAAGATCCTGCATTTTGCGCTTTACCAACTGAAGTCCGGCGGAGAGATCCATATCATCGGCTCGCATTTTTACCGGTCAGGTGAGATCGAGCCGGCAAAAAGAAGGACCTCCTTATATTATTCTTCGCTGGGCTATCCCGAAATGGCCGACTTTTATTTTCATCATGCGATCAGTGATCTCCGGTCATTTCATCATACCTTGCTCTACAATCCCGGCGACCTCTGGAACAGGTTTTTGGGGAGAAAGGACCCTTTCCCCTGGATCCGGGTAAAAAGGTAATTGTCGATCCATGCACATACCATCGCCCTATCATACTTTTCAACGCTACCGGACCCTCGTCACGGATCGGATCGCCACCCTGCCCATAGCGATCCTGATGCCGCACAGCGCCTGCAATTGCAGATGCGTGATGTGCGATATATGGAAAGGCAATCATAACCTGAAGCAACTGACGGAACAGGATATGGAAGGATTGCTGCAAAGCCTGCGGCGATTGGGAACCCGGCAGGTCCTTATGTCCGGCGGCGAAGCCCTGCTGAACCCCAATTTCTTCCGGTTTTGCGCTATTCTGAAAAAGGAGAACATACGTATCACCCTACTCTCTACAGGCCTGTCCCTGAAAAGGCATGCCGTCGACCTGGTAAAATGGGTGGACGATATTATCGTATCCCTTGACGGCGACGAACAATTGCACGATACCATACGGAATATTCCCGGCGCCTTCCGCAAATTGAGCGAAGGCATCCAGGCGATCCGCTCCCTCGACCCGTCCTTCCCGATCACGGCCCGGACGGTCATCCACCGGCTTAACTTCCGGCACTGGCTGGCGATCATCCAGGCAGCAAAGGCCATCGGCATCGATCAGATCAGTTTCCTGCCGGCCGACGTCAGCAGCGAAGCGTTTAACCGCGCCGATCCCTGGGACGAACCCCGGCAACACGAGATCCTTCCGGCAAAAGAGGAGCTGTCCGAGCTGCTGGAGATCATCCAGGGTCTGATACAGGATCATAAGGAGTTTTTTGACGCCCGTTTTATCGCCGAAACCCCGGAAAAACTTTCTAAGATCGGAGCTTATTATACGGCCTCCTATGGCCTGAATCCATTCCCTTATAAGAAATGCAATGCTCCCTGGGTGTCCACCGTGGTGGAAGCGGATGGGACGGTGCGGCCCTGTTTCTTTTTACCACCCCTTGGTAATATTCATAAAGATCCGCTGGACAAGATCCTGAACAGCCCAGAAGCCGTTCAATTCAGAAAAACACTCGACATGGACACCAACAGTACCTGTATAAAATGTGTTTGCTATCTTAACCTCCCGCCTTCACGCAATATATAGCAATGATAAAAACGCTTCCGCTACGTCCGGTACTCCTGCTGTTGTCCCTCTATTTTATCATCTCTGTCGTGGGCTTACATTATCACGAGCTGGCGCTGGAAGAAGCGCAATTTTTCTTATTTGCAAGGGACAGCGATTCGTTGTCTGCGCTGTATCATAATATGCAGTATGAAGGACATCCCAGGCTCTGGTGCTCACTTTTATTCCTGATCATTCATTATATCACACCCGGCTATGCCGGTATGCAGGCATTGCACCTGGTCATCGCCATGTCAACCGTATTTGTTTTTTTGCGCTATGCCCCGTTCGGCCTGCTGAGCAAAATATTGGTCATTGGCGGCTATTACTTCCTCTATGAATATGATATACTCAGCAGAAGCTATGCCCTGGGGATCTTACTCCTTTTCATTTGCTGTGTACTGATGCGCAGGCCCGCAAAGAACCTCGTCTGGATCGGGTTGCTGCTGCTGCTGCTCTGCAATACCCATCTGTTCTTTTCCTTTGCTGCGATCGGTATTTTTTTGTATGTTTCCCTCGATCTTTTCCAGCAAAAAAGAGGGCTCAACTTTTCTTTCTTACTCTTCTCGCTGCTGGTACTGGGCGGTGTGCTCTGCACCCTTATCCAGGGAAGGATCCCGGCGGAGGACAAACTGATCCCCATAGAGCCGGGAGGATGGCATACGGCAAAAAACATATCGAATGCCTGCTGGGCGGTGATAAGAGGATGGCTTCCCATCCCAAAGGTCTTCAGTGAGAATTTCTGGAACAGCTTTTGGTTGGATGACAACAATATCGGCGTCGTCATCCGGACCCTTCTGTTCCTGGGTTGTTTAGTTTTGCCCGCAGTAATATTGAAGAAAAATGGGAAGGCGTTGCTGTTCTATTACACCGTCATTTCTCTGCTGTTCATTTTCTTCCTGATCTTTCCGATGGTAGCTGCCCGTTATTTTGGCATAGGATATATCGCTTTCCTGGCG
>DATHHO010000003.1:0-55730 GCA_035317125.1 Puia sp. | reverse complement strand
GACGACACAGGAAGAGCAGCGTATCGCCATGCAACAGACAAGGGTAGACGATATCTGGGGGGTCGGCAGGTCCTATGCCGTCAAGCTCGTCAACTGGGGCATCACCAGCGCCTGGGAGCTGTGCAATATGCCGGAGGAATGGGCGCATACCAATATGGGGGGCGTCGTTGGAGTGAGGCTGATCCGGGAATTAAGAGGGTTTCCCGCTCTCGTCATGGAAGAAGAGCTTGTCAATAAAAAAATGATCGCCACCACCCGTATGTTCGGTCGCCCGGTCACGGACCTGAACGAAATCAAGGAAGCCGTGGCCACCTATATTTCAAGGGCCGCGGAAAAATTGAGAAGACAGGAAAGCGCCGCCCGGGTCGTCAGCGTATTCATCGTGCCCAGAGAACAGGACCATCTGGCGGATTTCAAACGCGGCGCCACAATCAGCAGCTATGCTACCCTTGACCACGCGACCTCCCTGACGCATGAATTGATCAGACCCGCCCTGGAGCTGGTAGAACAGCTTTTTGAGAATGGAAAATCTTATAAAAAAGCAGGGGTGATGCTCAGCGGTCTGGTGCCTGACGCCTCCATTCAGGGCAACCTCTTTGTGCCCGCCGAACAGAATCAGCACCGTTTCCTGATGCATACCATCGACAATATCAATTTCAGCATGCGGGACGATGCCGTGAAATTCGGCTCCTCGGGGATGAACAAAGATTGGAAAATGCGGCAGGAGAAACGCTCGGACCGGTATAGTACGAGATGGGAGGATCTGGTGGTGGTGAGGTAGAGAAGATATTTATTGGATTATTATTCCCTTTCGTTAAGCGTACGTAAGGCGGAAAGAAAAAATGCCGAATAGCATTTTTCTTAAACCTAGGATTTAATTTGCTCTCGTTTCTCAATATAAGAATATACTTCAGTTGTAAGGAATTCCATCGTAACAGGTTGACCCTTTTTAAATATATAATTATCAAGATGATCATTTCGTTAGTTTGCCCTCGCAAAACTCCCCTGACAAACTTCCATCTGGATTAACTTTCGAAACTTTCCGTTTATTACAAGGGGAATATTTCTTTTCCCAAAACACCTCGCCGTTCTCCTTGAATGCAATTACTTTAACAGGGTTTCCATTATCATCGTAATTCACAGATCGGTACACTTTTCCATTTTGCAAATTAATAAGCTGCCAATTGCCTCTAGGAATAATTGCTGGATCTGAAAAACCTAAAGAGATCTCCTTAAATTCTCCTGGGGGTTGAGCTACCGAATCATCGATAACAGCTATGATTTTATAGTCAACACTATCCCTAGGGTCATGGAAAACTGCCTCGTATGAGTTGTTATCAAAGGTGCCTGTTAATTTTTCACCTGAAGCTCCTATATAGGTAACTTTTTTTGCTGGCAGATAATTTACAGCGCCTTTTTTGTAGGTCAATTCCCCTTTAGCTGCTATAGAAGTCCCCGTTTGCTCATAATATGGACCTTCCGGCAACCCATTCCGGTAAGTTTCATAACAATTAAGGTCAAGGTAATGATAATCTGTAAATAATCTCGTCCCATTCCCATTATATAAAGTGCCGGGGTTTAAAGCTTTTCCATTTGAGTCTGACCGGGAAATTGTTTCCCATAATCTTCCATCCAGATAATAATTAATCTCCTTTATCATCCCATTTGGATGGTAAGCAATTTCAAGGCCGTTTTCCTCGTTATGAATATAGCTCGTTTCATATAATACCTCTCCAGTACCCATACTTCTAGCAAATTTCCTAACCAGCGTATCGCCACTTCTAGAAATATTAATTTTATCCTCCCAGTTTTTAATGCTGGTTTCACCTATTCCTCTTTTCCTATTATAATTTATCCATTTTTTATTTTTCAAGGAGTCATTTCCTTGGGAAAAGGAACAAAGTGGAAATAAAAAGCATACTATTATTTTTATCAATTTCATTATCAGTTTATTAAGTTTTTGTACTCTGTATCTGAGATACGAAATTCCCATCAGAATCGGTTAGCCTTTGTCCGTTTTGACCTGTCACGTTTTTTGGAAATGCGCCAGACGGCAAAGGGGCTTTAGACTGGTCTCCTTTCGGTGCCGGCAAATTTGAGCTAGCCGGCAAGACTTTCTGAGCAGGTGCACCTCCTGGATTTATCGGATCGCTTTGTCTGATAATCTTCACCCCGTCGCCAGAATTGGTTGCTCCAATTATTTTGTTTGGGTTTTGGGAACCAGCTTGCGTTTTAATAACATTTTGAATTGGATCGGTTGTCATGACCCCGTACCCGTCGGTTTTTTGACCAGGATGCTTAATTTCATTATGAACTGCCCCAACCTTGTCATTATCTTTAACTCGATTCCAAGCATTTCCTGCTCCCGGAAGTTCCGCTTTTGAATATTCTTTGACATTAGTTACCGATTTGCCATCACTTGCCACTTCATAAAATCGATCCGTACTTTCATTAGTTCTTACTACCGCTAAAAGATTTCCTTCATTATCCATATAATAGTTATCCAAAGGTCTCATCCCATCGGGATCCAAAAATCTTATCGGATTATCAAAACCATAATTATAAGGACTGAATCTTCTCATGCTATCTGCCATTGGATCAGCTACATCCCACCTTCCAATTTGTGGATCATAAAAGCGTTTACCATAATCATATTCTTCTAAACCTGATCCATCGCTGAATTCATGATTTTGCAATTCTTTCTTATTATACTTAAACTTATTCTCCGCATAATTCCCTTTGACCGCTTTGTCGGATATCCCGGCCATAGTCAGCCCGAAGGGATAATAATCGGTCGTCTCTAACAAGGGGCCCCGGGTATGGATCACCTGCAGGTTATCAAAGAACACATCTACATTACTCTCGTTACTACAATATACATACAAGAATCCATTTTTGCCAATGTTGACTGTTCTGTGGTGTGATTTTAACAGATCCGTTGTCGCACTCACCCCGTCATATCCGCTGCCTGCAGATATCGCATTGAACTGATCGTCAAACAGGATCCAGTTGATATAGGCCCGTGGGATCGTACCTCCGGGATTGGGCACGCCTGTATTCAGCCAGCCTGTCAGTTCGCCCGTAAATGACGATGAACCTTCCAGCGCGGTGGCTGTCGCACCTTTTCCGGAACCCGCTATGGCGGGAGTTCCTGCCAATGCGCCGATAAAACTATTTATTGCCGAGCTGATCAGAAAAGAATTTGTAGGGGTCTGGCCCGTGTTCAGGTGATAATACGACTTGCCGTAGATATCCACCATATCCCCGCTCATGACCTTTAATGTAATACCCAATCCGGATTTATCACCAGTACTTCCATTCAACCGGTACATGATCATATTCTGAGCCGAAGTGTTGGAGCTGGGGTTATTATTGTAAGGCGGGTTCCCATTATTATTATAATAGACATTAGCGCCATTCCCGATAAACCCGCTGATCCGGCTCGTACTGAACGTATCGGCCATATTGATCGTGTAATAGCTGTTCTCCACTGCAAGGGAGGCGCTGTTATTTTCCAGGGTAGCCGCAGGATAGGTGTTTTGTTCCTGTTCATCCGTCAGCACTACCCTCGTATCTCCCAGATGATCCCTTTCAAAATAATCATAGTAAACCGTATCGGTCTTCCCAGGCACTTTTGGTCTTGCCCTTCCTTCCTCCTGCTGGGCAAACTGCAGCGTATCATTCTGATAGATAAAACTCCCCAAATAGCTCGTGGTGGTTATTTTAGCCGGAGTCACGGTATTATCAGTCGTGATTTTTTGCCATTTTGTTCCCTCAGCATCATAATTATATGCAATGGTCCCCTTTCCTGCGATGGTTATCTGCTGGGGTAGGTTAAGGAAATTATAGCTTATAGCCGTGATGCCTTTGTTATTGTCAATGGTCATATTGCCATTTCCATCATAGGTATAATCCTGGGAGGTGTTGTTGTTTTTCTCCGTAAAATCACCTAAATGAGCTGTCGTGTCGTTCTGCTTATCCGTGACATAGTTCAGTTGATTGCTGTTGCTGTTATAGCCATACAATAAGCTGTCGACAAGGACAGACGCATTCAATTTTACCCCCTTCTGCGACATGCTCTGGATATTCCCGTTATAGTCATACGTAAGGTTACGAACGCTGAAATCGATATTGGCGCTGGTGTTCCAGGTGCTGCCGCCGGCATTCTGCGTAAAATCTCCTCTGTTAAGCCTGTTGGCCGGGTCATAGCTGAACCCATATGCCCTTTGCGCGCCATCCCCGTTATTCCTCCATTTTGTGCCGGAGATGTTCCCATTCAGCTGGGTCTGGTTGAATCCAAAATCATAGTTCAGCTCCATGCCAAACCAATTATTGGATCCACCGACAGCATTGGCATAATCTTTATTGATCCCCCTTAACCATCCCCTGATATTATAAACATATTTCAGCGAGTCCAGCGGTGTTGATGTATACGTGTTCTGGTTGAGCGTTACCCGTGTCTGACCCAGATTCTTTTGCTTAAGCTGCCCCAGTTCGTCATACTGACTGGAAGACACAATGACCTCCGGGCTGATCCCTATTTTTTTATTGATCTGGGTTACCCTTCCTGCCGCGTCATAGCCGGTCTTTGTCAGAACAAGATAAGATTGCGGGTTGCTTCCAGATTTGCTATGTCCGAGCAGAGTCCTTAAAATACGTCCCGTAAACCCGTATTGGTTGGTCAGGGTATCTTTGCCACCGGAATAATTAGTGGACTGTGTCTGTATCACCCGATAGTGATCATCATAAAAATTTACGCCGTACAGGTAGGCGCCGCTGGTAAGCCCAAGTGTTTTAGTACCTGTCGCTAATCCTGTGGTCAGGGTCGAGGCAGCAACGGCTTGTGGATAGGGGAATGTAGTATTATCCGCTGTATAAAAATAACTGGTGTTCGATGCGTACGTACTGATAAAGCTCGCGCTCAGGCCGCTGCCCTCTGCGCTGACCCAATTATAATTATCATAGAAAGTTACTTTTAAAGGGGTAAAGGTGGCGCCGGAAGGCAGTGGGTTTCCAATTACCTGTATGCTATCCGCAGATCCACCAGAGCCGCCACCACTTCCGATACGAGCACTGAATAATGTCCCACTGACAAAACCAGTTGCCAGCGTGATGCTATGTGTAGCCAGATAGTCTCCGCTCGTTGGATTACTGTTCAGTACGATGTCAGCCAGTCCGCCATCCGGGACATACGAATTGCTTCCAGTGCTGGTTTGTGCTGTCACCAACTGCTGCAATTGCCCCTGTGCACCGGAATAATTGAGCAACACGGTCATGACGGGCCTGTTCAGTCCATCATATAAGGTTCCCAGCCACTGATTCAGGCCACGGAGATTGGGGTCCTGGGTAAATACCATTCTGTCCCGGGTATCATAGATCATCCAGGCTTCGCCGGCTCCAGGTATCCTTTTGATAGTCATTCTTGCTCTGTCGTCGTATTCATAGCTGAAACATAATCCTTTGGCGATGGCCGATGTGCTCCATGCCGAAGCATCGAAATTCCAGCTGTTTGCCTTTAAGGCGACTACTCCCTGCGGCTGGATAACGAAACGTAAATTCAGCAGATCATCATAAACGTAATAGGTGCACAGCCAACCGGTGTGCCCGGAATAAACGGTAGTGCTTATCTGCACTTTTTTCAAGATTATATGTCCCAATTTGTCCTTATATTCTATGCCCTGATTGCCGGACTCATCCGTTGTAATGGTTTTTCCCAGCTCGCCCGCTGCATAATATCCGCTGCTGGCCGGCACATTGCCGCTGGTAAACCCGATCGTCCAGATGACCACGCTATCGGCTGGCGTATTGATAAGGTATTGTTTCCTAATGCCAGCGCCACTTCCCACCCAGCTGTTTCCCGGGGAATAGCTTTTAAGCACTCTGTTCAGTGGAGATGCCTCGAAATCGGACTGATTGTAAAAGAATTTTTCCCCATTCGGGTCATTGGTAGAATTATAAAAGCCTTTGAGGAAAATGCTGTCCTCGTTAAACGCATTTTTCTTAAAGCTGCCATCCGTCCCCGGAGAAACATAAGGCAGGTATTTGTACGCCTCCCTTCCAAAGGCATCGTAGATGACCGGGCTAACGAGGTCGAAGCCAGTAGGACTAAAGCCTTTAGCAACTGTCTGCAGCGGCCTGCCCAACCCATCCACATATTGGGTCGCCTGCTTTACTTCCTGCACCGTCCGGGAATCGGAACTGATATCCGAGACCAGACTGAAAGGCTTTTCCGCCGTCCAGGTCCTTACATAATTGAGCATGATATTTGGGCTGTATGCGAGTGGGTTCGGATTGACCGTTCTTGTTCCTGCCCCTGGCTGGGTCTGGGTATTGGGGATTACTTGGGCAAAAAGCGAAAGGCCTGTAGTCAAACAAAGACATAATCCTAGAATTCGTTTCCCAGCCATGAAATAGTATTTTTTGCTGCTCATCGGTCGTTAGTTTAAAAAGAATATCCTACCCGGAATTTAAAAGGAGAGGCAAGAGGCACTTCTTTCATATACAACAGATCGTATAATAATTGAATACTCCCGCTCTTTTTGCTGATGCTGTATTTCTTTGTTAATCCGATCAGGGCGCTCTTCTGCCACAGATCGATCTTTTTGAGATCGGCCAGTTTGGAAAAGGCTGTCAGATAATTGTATTCCATTCCTCCTGTAATCCAGAGACTTCTCTTGGCTTTTATATCCACGTAAGACCTCAGACTGGCTCCCTGATTGCTAAGGGATATATCATTAAATCCTTTCCCCCATCCTAGTTTATATCCGACACCAATTCCTGTCGTTGCCTTATCGCTTAACCGGTATCCCAGGGTAACAGCAATATCGCTGATAGCGGGCAGTAAGCTGTTGCCAGGTACGCTCTGAATATTGAATCCATATTCTAACCTTGAAAAAAAGCTTTTTGTCTTTTGGTTATCAGGATTGAAATCCGGCATCGTCATATCCCCACTGCCACTGTTACTCCCCAACTGGCTCGCCCGGCTCTTAAGCTGGTCAAGGGTCGACCGTGCCTGCTGCATCTGCTGCTGAAGAGCAGCCATCGCATCCGGAGAGGCGGCGCCGGTCGATTGGCGGATCATACCCTGTATCTGGGTGTTGGTCTGAAGTCCGGCCAATGCCTGCACGGTGCCATAATTAGCCGGAACCGGGAACAGCTGGGCTATCCAGCTATTATGCTGAAAGAAGTTTGTAAAGGCGGGAAATTTCCTGGCTGCGTCCAGTACGGTCTGTTCCAGCTTCTCCTTGTTGTTGATCATGTCCTTATAGCCCGCCAGCCGCTGCTGATAATACCATGCTTCCTGGTTGATGCCCAACAGCTGTTTATCCAATCCATATTGAGCAAGCTGACCTTTCAGCAAGGCTTCCCTGTCGCTGATGTATTGCTGAACTGCTCCGGCAGCCTGCCATTTGCCCTGCAATTGTTGCAAACGATCACTGACCGCCTGAAGCTGTTGAAGCTTATCCGGGGAAATACCTTTGATAGAAATTCCCTTTTGTTCCAAGAAATGGATGGCTGTCTGAATACTGTCCAGACCTGGAACATAGCTTTTACGGTCGATGGAGGCGCCAATCACAGGTTGCCTGAGCTTATTTTCCAGCTGACTGTACCTCGATGCCATATCTGCAAACAGGGCTTTGGCCTTCAGACTATCCTTTTGTTGTACTTTCTTTTGCAGCTGTTCTTCTTTTTGCCGCATGCTTTTTAATACTTTTTCCGTTTGCTGATCGATGCTCTTATCAAGGGCTGCATACTTGGTATCGATAAACCGCAATGACCTGCCCGTAATTCTTGCCGGAGCCATCTGTTGATCAGTTGCGGGAACGGTGGAAGCGGCAGGGTAATCCTGGGCCACCGCTTTCTTGCTGAATACCGTGAGCATTAACAATATTATGCCCATGAATTTGCTGAATGATATGGCAGGTGACTTATTCAATGGAATATTTTATTTTCGTTTTCAATGCATTATTTTTTGAATAGATCGCAAACTCAATCCCGTCCGGGCATCGTACACACCACACAGGTAACCCAGTTGATCGATAAGGAATTTCTGATTGACCCCGCCAGCGTCCTGGTCAAAATGCCCATTCCGTCCTGCATCTGTCAGCCATTTAAAAAGAGGGTTTTGTGCGGATTCAGTGTTCTTCCGCGTATGCATGCCAGCAGTTATCAGTAGATTTGGTCTGCTATAAGCGCTATACCAGGTTTTGAGAACGGCTGACAGAGAATCTCTATACCCATCTTCGTAGGAAAGAACCCCAATGATGACCAGGCGGTTACTATTATGATCGCAGACCGATGCCAACTTCTGAATATACACCGTATCCGATACCGCGTGTGCCGTCGGCAAAATAATCACGAGAAGCTTTCTCCCGCTGTATTGGCTGAGCATCACACTCTCCCCCGAAAGCTTGACAATACTACTGTCCATTAAACTGCTCTGGGCTGCGGCAGGCAGGCAGAAAATGCTTAGAATCATTATGAGCGCGTACTTCATTCCGTTTCTTTTAATCATTTGAGTCAAGTGTTACGTTCGTACAACTGGTCGGGCTAATGGATAGATTACTAAAGCTGGCCGAAGTGCCGATCGTTCCCAGTGAACCACAATTCACATAGAAACCGTACTGTGTGCTATTCCCCGGTTTTGAAATGACCAGATTATACGTGGCGATAGGTATTGTTCCCAGTGTTCCTCCTGCCGCAGGAATGGTAAAGCTGTATTGCTGACTGGTGGTTGTATTTGTATATACCGCAGTGAAACCCGTAACCCCGATAAAGTTGGTGCTGGTTATCGTTGCAAGGGTGGGAGGAGGAGGCGGGGGCGGGGCAACCGGGGGTGGGGCAAAATAGTAGAAAAAATTCTTCAGGATATTATGATTAAAATCCCTGATATCGGTTACCCTTTTGAATTTGTCGTACTCATAGTATGTTGTTCTCCCGTTCATATCCGTCTCTGATGTAATTCCTACGAAAGGAGTGTAGGTATAAATGGTCGTCTGGGCCCCGCTGATGGTACGGAGTGGGGCCAAAGCCATGCGGAGCAAAGAATCGTTGGTAATGCCCTGGATCGCAGCACTGTCAATTTTTGTCAGGACCGTAGAGAATCGCGCCCCGACTATTTTGGCCACCGGATACAGGTAATGATAAGCCCAGACATAAGACGTCGGAACATTCATATTGCTGTCAAGAGCCGTCTCGATAGTATTGCCCATTCGGTCATATCTGAACCGGATCTTTTCCCGGTAACGGCTGTCACTGATAAGGGTGCTGAATAAGGGAGGATCGGCCATCAGTTCATTATCCAGTGAATGAAGAGGCGAACTGACGAATAGAAAATACTTTTTAGAAGGCTTGAAGGTGACTGTATCGTAATCATCCACTACACCTTTGATCACAGAAGAGTCGGAAGCTGTTTTTTGCCAGATCTGTGTCTCGACTGTGGGGGTAAGAACATTGGCGAGCGACATATGGTAAATGTTATCGGTCGTTTGTCCACCGGCTGTCCAATCCTCATAATCATCGGGGTATTTGTATTTGGTCACAATCGTTTTGCCATTGTTGATCGTCTCGTCCGTTCGGCGCAGTTCCCGCTTGAACTTATCGAAGGTATAATTGGTAGTCACGGTATAGCTGTTTCCGGTGGTATCGTAGTCCGTCTCCCGTTTATAAACCGGATACCGCCACAAACAATGAAGCGTGTACGCATCAAAGGACCAGGCCGTCCGTTTGATATCGGTGGTAGTTAACGTGGCATCCGTCAGGCTGATGGGGCGAACGCCAACAAAGGAGGTATCCTCCACCATGTTAAACGCCGAGCTTATGGATTTTACCTTTTTATAGCCGGAACTGGTGTTATTCCAGTCGACGGTCAGGACCTCCACAGGATCAGTAAGTACTAGATTTTCAATCACTGCCTGATCACCCGGAAGCTGGCCCGGATCGGCGGTTTCTCCGGCATAGATGTCCTGCGTGATATATTGGGAAAGGATCAGTATCGGATCATAATAATGTTCGGAGAAATAGGTATTACTCTGCGCAGGGGCCGTATATTCCCTTACCCCCGAATAGTTGAACCCGAATTGCAAACTCGCATTATAAATTCCGTTGTTATCGCTGGAAATATTATACACCAGGTTTGGACAGGAAGACTCCTCCGTGACGAAGGATTGATATTGGGGTAGCTGCCGGAGGTTTCCAGAGCATCGCCCGGTAGAATCCGTGTAAATATAAGATCTCTGCAAGGATGACTGAGAGGTGGTCGTATCCGTATAGTCCGTTATGGATGCAATCCGAAGGCCTGGCGCTGCAGGAGAGCCCGTATTGGTATAATAGACCGGATGTACTACCGAGAATTTAAATCCTGCGACGACATTAAAGGAGGCGCTCTCGCAATATACTGTGTACAAATAATGGCCTGGAACAAGTGTTATAGAGTCTGTGTAGGAGTTATCCGTATAGAGCTGAGGGCTGGAATACACGATATCGAATGTGCATGCTACCGGGGGAATCAACAGATCATTGCCACAGGTGGGGAAGTTATTTATTCTTTTGAGAACGACGATGGGCTTAAAATTGTGATAAGGTAAACTCAGTGAGTCCCATAAGGTCCTGCTGTTGGTAATATAGGCGGTGGTCGTGTTGTTAACTACGAATGCCCCTGATGTAGAGTCGATCTGCGGCGCATGCAAAGAATAGAATAGCTGGTTAAAAAAAGTTGTGTCGACCGTTCCAGAACTGCTGAGGGCCGTATTATTTAAATAGCTGTACCTGTTCTGCTCGAAGGCATAGGAGGAATATCCCCCTGTGGGATAATGGATTTTGCTGATCAGTCCATATTGGGCATAGCTTACATCCGGATCCACACCATTAGGGACTGGGAATATGGTAGTCTGTTTAGTTCCGAGGGAATAGGTCGGAAACGAAGTATTCGGTACGAGAGAAGCTTCCCCCACTAAATATCCAGGTTTATTACAGTATCCCCACTGATCAACCGAAACAGTTGTTTTGGCTGGAAAGCCGGCGAATTCATTCTGGTATTCGAAACTGTAATTATTCAGGGTATCCCCAGTAGCACTGAGCTCATAGAGACCGCTTAATTTCAGACGGGCGTATACAGGAGAGGTCGAATCCCCGAAATAACCGTATTGGAAGGCCAGCCTCCTGACCACCGTATCCGGATGACCGGTCTGTCCATAAACAACGACCTGCTTCAGGGCATTTTGATCGCTGCCAATATCTTTTCTGGCTGCCGGGGATTGTTTAAAGGCGATGGTCTGTAGTTCGGATGTGGTTATCGAACTCAAACTCTGACCGTAGATATTGTTACCGACCGGAGTATTAGTGTTTAATTGGGTGGACGGCTCTACAGGACTGCAGGTTGAAGTATTATTAAGGGCTCTTTCTCCATAACCTATCCGGTAGGTCTGACTAGCGACGGTATTGAGTTCGGAATAAGTATACGAAGCATAGTAAAAGTTAATCCAATGTTTCTGATCGGCCGAAATCACCCGCGTAAGTTGCCAGCAGGAGATCCATCCTGATGGATTAAAAGGATCCTCCTTGGACGGTACTTTTGCCTGAGTACGCTCAATTGTAGTGAACAGGTATTGCGTACCATTCTCATCGGTGATAAAAAAGCCTCCATCGTCACTGAATTTGGTGACTTTCCAGCGTTCGTATTCAATGAAACGAGGTTTGTTGTTAATAAATAGAAATTTCCCCTGGTGCCCGAAGAAGTTAAAAATATAAATGTCAGGTTCGGTATCGTAATATTGAGTGAAAAATGTGTTGAACAAAAAGATCTGATAAGGATAGGGGTTATTGACCGGATCGCTATTTGTCGTATTGGTGGCCAGGGCATAGGGATTTATATCGTCATAATTTCTTCCGGCCGGTCTTGTTCCATCAATCGCGCCTCTTTTCATACGTGTAATGCATCCTCCGACATTCAGGTTCCAGCCAAGGCCCGCCCAGCTGGCCTCTTCTTTTGGCTTCAACCCGTTATAATGATAGCTCAGGGTGATCGGCATGGACAAATCGCCTGTCTTTACCTCATACACAGGAATACTGATATTTGGGACCCCCGTATTAAAAGATACGGGCGTCAGTCCGTATTTCTGAAAGCTTGCCGCATTGGGGCTGGGGGGGATAAGAGAAACATTCGTATTGGTCGCATAAATACTTTGCCATCCGCCACTCTGCGCCTGTACGCGGCCAGTAGCGAGATCAAGGCTTCCCACAGCCATAACATATAGATATACTTTTCTGAAGTTGATCATTGTACTTATATTATTCTAAGAATTTCAGTCGATACTATCATTTTCGAATATGCCGTCCGTTAATTTTTGTCTTCTTGCCCTGATACTTAGCCAGTTCAATTTTCCGATTCTGTCTTTGTAAAGCTTCGATCTGCTTCTGCTGCTCGATAACATAAAGCGTGAGTTCTTCAATTTTTGCCAGCAAACGGGTCTGGTTATCCCCAAGGTCCACTCCCCGCTTCTGCATCTCTTCTGCCGGAGCGATACCAGGCAGGTGGTGATGCTCGTTAATGAATCTTTCCAATTTCTTCAGTGGCGATAACTTATAGTCGCTGCCAAAGACAAAGTCGGCACCCGTGGTATTGACCACCACCGAATTGGCTCTCACATTGCCATTGACATCCAGGACATATCCCGTATTCGTTTGAGATGTTTTGCCGATCAGGACATTCCCATTCACATCGACACGCATTCTTTCCACGTTATTGGTGCGGAAAGCCACCGGTGTATTGTCCGTAGTACCCAAGAAAGTAGTTGCTGGGTTAACGGCCGTGTTGCCGGTCAGCGCCCATCCAGATCCGCTGCCACCTAAAGTAGAAGCATCCCTGAGGAATAGGGTCCCGTTAGTAGTATTGCATACGACAACCTTGTTCTGAGTATTGTCCGCAGTCAAGGTTGGAAAAAGAACGGAACCAGCCGTGACCCTGAGCCCTCCTCCTACAACATTGACATAGCTTACGCCATATTGGAATCCAGGGTCGAGGATAATACCGGTTGACCAGCCAACCTTCATTTGCTGATAGTTGGGGCCTGCCCATGTGCCTGGCGTCCTGGAAATACCAAAGCTGGTAGGGTCGGGATTGTACCAGGTAATTCCCGTAGCACTATTCGAAAGATTGAGATCTATAAAACTCAAGGCGGCGGCGGGGGTCGTCGTGCCGATCCCGACGTTACCACTAGAAGGAAAAGTGTTTTGACCATAACTGCTCATCTGGAGGATAAAAAGGAACAAAACGGTTAGGCAATTTTTCATTACATTTTATTTTATGGGGTTGTTTTTATTGATCCGGCTCAACTGATCTTTCAATATCATCATCTGTCCGTTCAGGGTTTCCATTTGCTTTTGCTGCTCGATAACATACAACGTCAGCTCTTCTATCTTGGCCAGCAAACGGACCTGGTTATCGCCGAGGTCCATTCCTTTCTTTTGCATCTCTTCTGCCGGGGCGATACCAAGCAGATGATGATGCTCTTTAATAAATTCATCTAATTCCTTCAACGGCGATAACATATAGTCCTTGCCAAATACATAGTCGGCGCCACTTGTGTTGACGACTATCGAGGTGGCCCTTGCATTCCCGTTCAAGTATCGTAAATATTCGGGGCAGATGTGGTCCATTGTGCACGAGCTAAATAGCAAGAACAGGACAAACTGATAATTAGCAACAGCTTTTTCATTTTAACTATTTCTATTTTTTGAAGGAGAATAAAAGGGTGATCAATAAAAGATAAAATGATATTATGCAGAGAGCATCGGGGCAATAGCATGCCCATACTCAGGAGAGGGGTCTCTTAGAATAAGTTTAAGGTTAGAAATCAAGTTAAAATGGGTGGGCAGGATTTGAAAGGCAGGATTAGAAAATTCTTATGTAAATAAGGTCTTTCAATATTGATTTCCAATACCACCAAACGGTAATAACAAAAAAAATTCTGATGGATCGATAACCTGCGTTGTGACCTACCGGGGAAAAAACATGCTCAAAAGAGCGATATGTGTGTCAATTTCGACAATGAACATGCACGCGCGATTTGAAGGATAGCAGAAATATAAAGTTGAATAAAAATAATAAATCGAGGAAAACTACTTTTCGTTTTTGTGGTTTTCCACATAATGTTGGTTATGAAAAATCTGTATATGATCATTCTCCTTAAGAAAATGAAAATGTAATTATAATGGTAAACATTTATATAGCCATCGCGACTTGAGGCAGGTCAAAATCTTATGCTGATCCAAACAGGTAATAATTCAAGAAACATTGACCCTGTAAGTGTAAAATATTGATAATCAATGTAAATAACCTTCGCAATTTGTCCCCGCTCCAATCTTTTACCCTATTTTCAAGAATATTTCAGAAAATTTAAAATATAGCCTTTACTCATCCGTCTACCTGTTAGCATGGATGAGCTATTGACGATAAACCCGGTAATGAGTCAATCGACCAGGAAAAATATCACCACGGTGATCAGCCAGTTCGGTAAGAGGCTGATGGGCTTTATCCGCCAGCGCGTGAGCAATGAGGCTGATGCCGAAGACGTACTGCAGGATGTCTGGTATCAGCTCACTACTACGGTAGATACCCAGCCTATAGAACAGATAAGCAACTGGCTGTTCACCGTAGCCAGGAACAAGATCACCGACCGCTACCGGAAAAAGAAACCGGAGTCCCTCGAAGGGTTGCTGAGTACAGAAGAAAATGAGGAGGATGGGTTCAGCTTTTCGAGGATCCTTTCCGACACCAACCCCGGACCCGAAACGGAATATCTCCATACGCTTTTCTGGAAAGCGCTGGAGGACGCTTTGCAGGAATTGCCGGAGGAACAAAGGACTGTTTTTGTCTGGAATGAACTGGAGGGGCTGCCTTTTAAAGAGATCGCCGAACGTACCGGCGAGAACGTCAATACGCTCATATCGCGCAAAAGATATGCTGTACTCTACCTGCGGGGAAAACTACAGGAACTGTACGACGAAATTATAAATCATTAAAATACTACATCATGAAACGTTTTTGGATTCGCAGGATCGCCGGTTTTATCGCATTGGCCATCGCCGGAGCTTTTGTTTTCGGAGGAGTGGTTATGCTGCTGTGGAACGCCTTGTTACCCGTTCTTTTCCATTTCCCTGTCATCAGCTTCTGGCAGGCCCTTGGTCTCTTGTTACTGATTAAAATATTATTCGGCGGCTTCCGCGGGGGCGGCCCGAGGGGGCGCTGGAAAGAGAAAATGAGGCAAAAGTGGACGAACATGCCCCCCGACCAAAAAGAAAGATTCAAGCAGGAATGGGAAAGACGTTGCGGCAAAATGCCATTTGACCAGGAAAAAAGCACCACCAATGACAGCCAATCTAATGCATGAAACATTTCGTCAACCTGCCGGTAAGCTCGGAAAGCTGGCAGGTTGCCTCATGTCTGCGAAAAACAAACAAAGAAGCGACTGGACGGTCGAACAACTGAACATCCAGCCCTACCAGCATATACTGGAAGTAGGCTACGGGCCTGGCAATACCCTGCAGGAAGTAGCCCGGAAACTGAAAGTAGGCTTCCTCGCAGGCATCGACCATTCCCTGGTCATGTACCAGCAGGCGTACAAGAGAAATAAAAGATTTATCGAACAGCAATTATTACAGCTCCATATCGGAGACCTGAACGAGCTGTCCTATCCACCTCATTACTTCCACACGATCTATGGATCGAATGTTCATTTCTTCTGGAAAGAACCTCAGCTGGAATTCATCCGCCTTTCCAACATGCTGAGGACCGGTGGTAAGCTGATCATGGTATTCCAGCCCCGCTGGGCCGATAAGGAAGAGGCGGTCCTGCAGGCCGCAGAAAAAATAAAAAGCGAATACGCGTCAGCGGGACTCAGCAATATTTCCATTGAATACCGTGACGTGCATCCCGTCACCTGCATCTCAGCTACCGGCTTCAAAGCCTGACCGCTTCTTCAAAAGAGCCTCTTTTCCTCGCCACTGCGGACACATTTTCCCACCCATCCATGCAGCACATAATTTGCTGTAATTCATGCATTTATGGCCATTTATCACAACTTTAACAGTCGGCCGTTAAATTATTCCTTTCGTTATCCTTCTTATATATAAGGCTGAAAAGCCGAATGAAAAACATCCAGTAACAAATAAATCTACAGACATGAAAACGAAGAAAATTTTACTCGCCGCTACCCTGATCATCGCAGGTAGCATGATAGCCACGACCGGTTACTCACAGGTATACGTAAATGCTCATGTAGGGTTTGGCATCCGCGCTCCCCGGGTCGTTATCGCAGCAAGACCTGCCCCGGTGCTGTATCAGGACGCATACGCTCCGGCGCCTGCTCCGGTCTACCAGGATGAATACGGCGCTCCGGCACCCGTATATCAGGATGGCTACGCTGACCCAGTAGTATACGAAACAGCGTTCCCGGGTTATGCTTATTATAACTACCCCGCATGGAACGGGCACTACAGGGACCGTTTCTACTTTGCACACTACCGTCCTTTTTTCGAAAGAGAACATAGCAATTATTTCCGCAATGGCCGTTTTGAGCACCAAAGGTTCGAACATGAACATCTTAACCACGAACGTGGCGGACGTGGCCGGGATCACCGCAGATAACTAGCAAAAAGGGGCTCATGGCTCCTTTTTTACTGGGTATCATTATTGCATAAGCCTAAAGTATAGAGATACATCTCCTAACAAAAATAGACATATATGAAATCTAAGTTATTTATTCTCGCCGCGATCCTGGGCCTTAGCCTGACAGCAGGTTCCGCCTATTCGCAGGTTCGCGTGAACGTAGGCATCGGAACGCCAGTGATTTATGAGAGGGATTACCCTGGGTATAGCTATTATAGCTATCCTGCCTGGCGCGGACATTATCATGATCGTTTTTATTATCAGCATTATCATGCCGCTTTTGAAAGAGAGCACAAGGGCTACTTTAATGGAAGAAGATTTGACCATGAACGCTTTGAGCGCGAGCGCCATGCCCACCCCTATCGCGGAGGAGAACGCAGGAATCACGAACGCGAGCATCATTGATCTTTTAAAGACAAGAAACCGTCACCAGTATTTGTGACGGTTTCTTGCTTAATCGTCATCCTTCCTGCTCTTATTTATCCTCACAAATGCCGCCCGCCTGGGCACAGGGGTTGGTGAATCTGCTCCTTTGATCCCTTTCCATAAGATCTCATTAAATTCTTTGTCGGGCGCCAGATCCTCACGGGTGAAATCAAGGGCCGCAGATCTTTTCGACATCTCATTCGAGGCCATATTTTTTTCGGTAAGGTCTATATCAGAAGGAAGGGCGTGAAATGGCGACAGATCCGGCGTCTCGGAAAAGCATCTCCACATTGCAGTGGCGGCGGCATCATATTGCGTCATGGGTGGCAGACCAAGGATCAACTCGATCGTCCGCAGCATCGAAGTGGTAGAATACATCGTATGATCCACAAAATGGCGCTTCACGAACCCGCCGGCGATATAGGCCGGGCTGCGATGTGCGTCCACATGATCGGGACCGTTCTGCGCATCATCTTCCAGGATAAAGATCACGCTTTCCTTCCATACCGGGCTCTTACTGAGATATTCAACAAATTCTCCAACAGCCAGGTCATTATCGGCAACGTGCGCAAAAGGAGTGGGCTTGCCTTTTTTCAGGCCCTCCGTATGATCGTTGCCAAAACGCAATGTATTGAAATGTGGTAATGCGGCCGCTGCCAGAAGAGAATCAAAATCTCTTTTCCATTGGCTGAACCTTACCGTATCTCTCACTCCAAGGTCCCAGCCGGTATAATTGGCGCAATAGTGCCCCTTCAACGCAGGAATATTTGCTTTACCCGCATCGGCAAATTCTCCGTAGGTTCTGTAGCTCACGCCCCCTTTACGACAGTGATCCCAGATAAAGCCCCCTTTATTATTGGCAATTTCCCGGTTGCCTTCCCCATCATAAGACCCTCCCCTGCCCCCATAGCTGGTGGGCCAGGTCTTTTCGAGGTAATCGGTCGCATAGCCACCCATGCTCCAGTTATGTCCATCGGCACTGACTTCAGCGTCACAATAAAAATTATCCAGCAATACGAATTCATTGACCAGCGAATGCAGGTTCGGAGTTATCCTTCTTCCAAACAAGACCAGGCTGCTATCGCCATTCCCTTCTTTTACATCCCCCAACACCTGATCATAGGTCCGGTTCTCCTTGATGATGTAAAAAACGTACTTGACAGGAGAAGGATTCCCAACCTTCATAGGGACGGGATTGCCCGGCTCGCCCTTCGCCAGTAACTCTCCGGCTTTCGTATAAGGAACATTCTGATAGACCAGCTCAGAATAGACACCTAGTTCTTTTTCGTCGGGTTCATCTATTATGCTCATGCTCCCTCTGAACAGACCTGCTATATATTGCACCGGAATCGCTTTTTTAATCGTATCGCCTTTCTGGTAGATCACTTCTTCTTTCCTGTTCACCGGGTTGGGACCATCAGGGTTTGGCATGGAAGAAAGTCCTTTCCCGTTGGCCACCCATATTTTTTTGCCGGTCACCCGCACGGCATCAGGATACCAGCCTACCGGAATAAACCCTTTTGACCTGCCTGACCCTGGCTGGCTCACATCGAATACCGCGAGACAGTTATTATCCGCATTAGCCACATATAATGTTTTTTCATTTTCGCTCAGCGCCAGCGCATTCGTGGTAGAGCCTGAAGGCGCATCGCTATATAACGCTGCATTGAGCGTTTCCAGCACCTTCCTGTTCTGCACATCGATCACCGAAACAGAATTGTCATTGGCATTTGCCACAAAAAGAGTACGGTCATTCTTCGTCAGGCAAAGGTCATTCGGGTTATCCCCTACGGAGATCTCGCCGGAAAAAGAACGGTTTTCCGTATTAAAGATCAATACTTTGTCACAGCCCCAGCAAGTGATATAGAGCTCCTTTCTGTTATGCGAGAGCAGGCAGGTATAAGCCTCTCCCCCCAGCCCGATACGCTGTAACACCGACTTTCCGGCAAGGTCCAGAATATACAGAGAATTATCTTCTTTTGTCACGACATACAGCAATTGTCGTTTGTCATCGATATCAAGACCAGCCGGGGAAATTTTTTCCGGCCATTTTTCTCCAAGGATAAGGCTGTCCGACAGGTTAAGCTTCTTGTCCCGGATCGAATATTTCAAAATGCGGTTGTCATTTCCCCCGGAAGCATATAAAAAATGCTCATCCCGGCTGAACTTCAGGCCAAACCAGGATTTAGGTATAATAATACTATCCAGCACCTGCTCTTTTTCGCGGTCGATCAACTGGATGGTCTGGGTGCTTTGCCCGTTATTGGTGACGGCAATGAGTTTTCCGGAAGTGGAGACCGCTATATTCAGCGGGAGATCACCCAAAGCCAAACTATGACCCGCCGGTGTAAGGGACCAGCCATTCGGCAGCCTGACCTTTTTCCGGATCAACTCGTTCCTTAGATCTGTAGTTTGTGGATAAACCTGGAAAGTCAGTCCTGCTAACAAAAAGCTTAGAATTAATTTTTGCATGGCGGGTTATGTTGTCTGAAGGATCGCTTAAAAAAATAGTACACGTCAAAGATATTTTTAATATCAACCATTCATACGGGAGCTCAAATATTTAATGGTAAAATAATTCAGGGGAACATCCGTTCTGCCTCAGCCACAGCCTCTGGCTTGCCTACATCGATCAGCTTTGAATCGCTGTGATCAAATCCTCTGATCGTGTGTCCTGCGGCCGCCAGGTCGAGATAGAGATCTACCATGGAAAACTTTCCTTCCTGGTGCATCAGCGGAAAGATCCCGGGGGAGATTACATGAATACCGCTGAATGCTTTTTGGATCAAGGGACCGGTTGCCACCGCGCCAGGTGCCGGACCCGCCGCCACAGGACCTGCCAATGCCGGATTTGCCGGACCGGCAATATTTGCGGGCTTCGCTATTTTCTCGGCCCCCGTCTTTATATTTCTCCAGCCGCATAATTCTTGTTTTTCATCGAACAGAAAATAACGGGATGTGGAACGGCCCGTGACGGCCAGCGTAGCCAGGGGCCGGTGCAAAAAGTGATCCCGGATCAGCGCCGACAGATCGAGGTCCGTCAGGATATCCACGTTCATCATCAGGAAAGGGGCTTTTTCAAGCCACCAACCGGCTTTCTTCAATCCTCCCCCCGTCTCCAGCAATTCTCCCGTTTCATCGCTGATCGTGACCTTGCTGCCCCATCCGTCAGCGGAGGAGAGTGCTGTTCTGACCTGATCCGCAAAATGATGAACATTTACCATCACCTCGCGGATCCCATATTTTTGCAGGTATTCGATATTGCGCTGGAGCAGGCTCTTACCGTTCACGGGCGCAAGCGCCTTGGGATGCTTGTCTGTCCAGGGCTTGAAGCGGGTCCCGAGCCCGGCTGCCAGGATCATCGCCTTCGTTATTCCGGGAACTTCGTTAGTATTCATAAAAGCAAATATATGTTCATCGGAGAAATATTCCGTTCTGCCGAAAAATCCGCAGCCTGGGTTGTGAAAATCGGTTTCATCCGCTATCTTACAAGAAGCTATCGATACCCCAAATCCTTATAAAAGAAACCATTGCCTCTTATCTTACGAAAATATCTCCGTTCACTCTCCCTTTTACTCATCCTGCTCCCACCCGCTGTGATCGTAAGGGCGCAACTGACGGCTGATTTTACGGCCGATAGGATCGCAGGTTGCTCGCCGCTTACGATTACCTTTACGAATACCACTACCGGCGCCTCGACCAACACTACCTGGTCATGGGATTTTGGGAATACAAAGACTTCCACATTGTTCAATGCCGGGACCATTTACCTGGATGAACAAACGTATACCGTTACCCTCACTGCCAGGGATGGCTTGCAGACCTCCGTGAAGAAGATGCAGGTAATGCTGTATAAAAAACCCGTCGTGGATTTCTCTGCCAGCCCCGCCATGGGATGTCAGCCCCTGCCGGTGAATTTCAGTAGCAGCTCAACAGCAGGCGATGGGGAGATCGCCAATTATTTCTGGGACTTTGGAGATGGCGCCATTCAGCAGGGGACAGCGCTTTCCCAGATCGGTCATGTTTATAACTTTGTGCAGACGGCAAATGTAAGTCTCACCATAACGAACAGCCATGGCTGCTACCATACGCTTATCAAACCGGCCGTCGTGATCGCACAGCCGGTAGCCGCATCCTTTCACGCCGATAAAACGGTGCTTTGCCAGATCACCGATGCCGTCCAATTTACGAATACCAGCACTGGCGGGGGCACCCTCAGCTACCTCTGGGATTTCGGAGATGGCAGCACTTCTGCGGATAAAGATCCCACCCATGTCTTCAGCAAAAAAGGCATCTATTCCATCAGGCTGACAGTAAGCAGCCCGGGCGGATGTCAGGACATCGGCACGAAAACGGATTATATCAATGCCGCCAATTTTACCGCTGATTTCAGCATCCCTTCGCTGATCTGCAAGGGGACGACAGCCGTTTTTTCAGATAACAGCATACCGGCGGCGACATCGGGGGAATGGCAATTCGGGGATGGCAACAATTCTACTACCTATGGGGGCGGCCCGGTCAGCCATCTTTTCAATACGACCGGACAGCAGACGATCATCCTGACCAATTCCTTCGGAACCTGTCCGCAGACCGTATCGAAACAGGTCTATATCCATGACGAGCCCTATCCGCAAGGCTTTCTCTCCGAACCCGCCGGGGCATGCGGAGCACCCATCAACGTTAATTTCAGGGATACCACCACCGGGGCCGTGCAATGGAAATGGAGCTTTGCGCCGCAGTCATCCGCTGGCCCTTCGACTTCCCTGCAGTCCATATCCCATTACTATGAGACCGAAGGCTTATTTACGGTACCGCTCACCGTTACCAACGCAGATGGCTGCAGTAACACCACCAGCAAAATAGTCAGCACCTATAAGCCAGCCGTATTCATCTCCTGGGCGAACTCCACCAGTCCGAAAGGCAATTCGGGGTGCGGAGACTTCAGCATGGACTTTGCGGCAAGCAGCAACAGCGATCCGATCACCAGCTATAAGTGGGACTTCGGCGATGGGGGAATATCTGCGAACCCGGCTCCCCAGCATCATTTCAGCATCCCCGGAACCTATATCGTACACCTCGGCTACACCACGAAGAACGGTTGCGAGGGCATAGCCGAATACAGCTCCATTCACCTTTACCAGAAGCCGGTAGCCGACTTTGTCGTTCTGCCCGGCACGACTATCTGTGGTGACAACCCGGTATCTTTTTCAGACAGGTCCAAAGGACCGGTCTCCGAACTGCTGTGGAATCTTGGAGACAATACCGGCTATTTTCCTTCGCCAGGCCCCGGCAACCGGTATTATAACAAAGGGACATACACCATCACCCTGATCGCTACCAATGAGTTCTGCAGCGATACGATGATAAAAAAAGACTATATCACGGTATTTCCGCCTTTTCCCAAAATAGGGGGCGCTGTGGGTACCTGCGATGATACCCGGGGCATGGTAAGCTTCTCCCAGACTTCGAAGGAAGCCATCGGCTGGGCCTGGGATTTCGGGGATGGCAGCCCTGCACTGTCCCTGAATACCGATGAGCCTACCCTACAGCATCTGTACATGAAGACCGGTGTTTACAAGGTGGTGCTGTCGACCACGAACGGACAATGTACCGTGAAGGATTCTACAGGCGTCGCTGTGCTGCTCAGACAACATCCCATACTGAAGGCAGATCAAAAAGAAATATGCGCCAGTGATTTCCTGAATGTCAGCATTTCTGGCTTTGAGCTCAATCCCTTCCCCCCTTCATATTATTATAATTATGGCTATACATTCGCCGGCTGGCAATACGGCGACCTGAGCCCGTTCACCGGAACGGTCAGCCCTGCGGGCATCGATTACCGGCTGACCACCTACAACGGCACATTCCTGGGCCTGACCAACGGTAAAGACAGTCTGCGCGCCATCCTGTTGTCGTCGGGGCTGGGATGCGCAGATACCACCAATTTTATTCCGCTGAAAATAAAAGGCCCGGTGGCAGACTACTCCGTCGGGGCCGATAATACCTGTTATAAATCGCCCATCATACTGAAGGATAATTCTCATGGGACGAACGATGTGCCGATAAAGACATGGACATGGAGTTACGGAGATGGACAGACGGAAAGCGCTGACAAGGGGGGTTCCATGTTGCATTTCTTCACGGTCCCGGGTGTTTATTATCCTGATCTCTCCGTGCAGGACGGGGATGGATGTTATGCAACAGCCCCTTCGGTCAAGGTCCGGGCAAACGGCCCGAAAGCGGATTTTTATTATCAGCCCACGGCAGTATCCCCGAATACAATCATCAGCTTCAATAATACAACCAATAACACGGGCGTCATCAGTACCCAATACCAATGGGATTTCGGCGATGGCAGTCAGGCCACTGGATATTATGCTTCACACAGCTATCCCCTTATCGGTGAGGATACGGTAAGACTGATCGCTCAGAGCCCTGCCCCCGGTTGCACCGACACGGCCTGGCAGGTGGTCTATGTAAAGACGATCCACACCTCCTTTACTTACACTACCTCATATATCAACAATAACAGTTGTCCACCGGTGGTCGTGCGGTTTGTCAACCAATCTGTGAACGCCAGCAAGATCTCCTGGGATTTCGGGGATGGCAGCAGTGCAGACGACCAGGATCTTCCCAGCCATACCTATGATCAGCCGGGTATTTACAAGGTCGTTCTGTATGGCGTCAGGGACAATAAAGAGCAGGATTCTACGGCGATGATGGTAACGGTCAACGGACCTTATGCCCAATTGAAGGCAGACCTTTTGTCGGGTTGCACCGGGCAAACGGTGACGCTCAGCGCAACGGTGAGGAATGCCAGCTCCTTCACCTGGGATTTTGCAGATGGAGCGCTCGGTGAGACCAGGGATACCTTCGCCGTACACCAATACCTTACCGGAGGGCTTTATACCCCTGCCCTCATCATGAAGGATGCCAACGGATGCTCCGCTACTTCCAGTCTGCAACAGCACATCATTATCGACAGCATGCATGTCGGTATAAAAAATATGCCCGGCCATGTCTGTATTTCTACGGGGATCTCTCTGGACCCGTTCGTAGAAAGCATCGCTTCCGATGAATTGCAGCAAGCATTGCAGTACAAATGGAATTTTGGTACAGGCGTTCCGGCGGACACTTCCGATGCGATATCGGGCCAGTTCATCTACCGGGAACCCGGCAGATACCTCATCTCCTTAACCGTCGTTTCGCCTTATGGTTGCGTAAGAGAATTAACCCATACCCTGCTCGTAGCTTCGCCTCAACCTTTCCGGCTCAAGGTAGCTGCCGATACGTTTGCTTGCCCGGGCCTTCCCTTCCAATTAAAAGCCCAGGGTGCGGCCTCCTATTCCTGGATCAACGCTACAGGGCTGGATAACAGCCTGCTTGCCGATCCGGTGGCAACGCCCCCTTTACAGGCAGCCTATACCGTAGTCGGCTATGATCCCTATCAATGTTTTTCGGACACGGCGACAGTGAAGATCCGCATAGCGCCCCTGCCCTCCGTCTCCACCGGGCCGGACCGGGAGATACCGGTACTTACGGGCTCGGCAGTGAACCTGTCAGCCGCGGCCAGCAGCGACGTGACGGAATGGAACTGGTCGCCCCCGGATTTTCTCAGTTGTACCGATTGCCCATCTCCTGCCAGCATGCCAAGGTCTTCCATCAGCTATATGGCTACCGTGAAGAACCAATATGGTTGCACGGCTTCGGACACCGTATCGCTCAAGCTTATCTGTGACAACAGCCGCGTATATATCTCCAACGGCTTTACCCCCAATGGGGATGGAAAGAACGATGTTTTCTATATCAAAGGGAAAGGGATCCGCACCATTAAATACCTGCGTATATTCAACCGTTGGGGAGAGCTTATCTTCGAGCGTGCGAATTTCAATATTGATGACCGGTCTGCGGGATGGGATGGATCGTTCAAGGGGCGGCTGGTGGAGGCGGGGACTTATGTATATCTCACCGAGCTCGTATGTGACAGCGGTGAGGTGTTCCCGATCAAAGGAACGCTGACGATCATACGATGAACCGAATGCCAGCCGGCAGGCAGGATGAGCATCTGGCCGGGATCATACGGGCTGGATCAACCCGATGCCTATAAAGCTCCATTCCATCTTCTCGGTCAGTTTATAGACGCCTTGCTTACCGGTCTTACGGATCTCTGCGGGTAATTGCATATTGGGGTCGTTCGCATCCAGGAAAGGGACCTTGTAATATTTGCCGACCATATCCGTGCTTGGCTGGGGCAAAGACGAGCGGGTCATCTGCTCGACCTCTTTTGGAGAAAATTCTGTGTTTGTCATTCCTGTAAAGCTAATCAACTTAAAGCACAATATTCTGCACCAGCGGGCTCTTTTCGGGGTAATCCGTGTTAAAATGCAGGCCCCGGCTTTCCCGGCGGAACTGGGCTTCCTTAACAATAAGATAACCGACAGTGATCAGATTGCGCACTTCGCATAGCTGAGGCGAGACTGCCGAAGCCTCATACAAAGCCTCTATTTCTTCATGGAGAAGGTCCAGTCTCTTCATGGCCCTTTGCAAACGGGTATGGGTGCGGACGATGCCGACATAATCGCTCATCAGGAGTTGCAGCTCTTTCAGGCTTTGGGTGATCAGGATCATTTCGGAGGGCGCTGTCGTCCCTTCTGCGTTCCAGCCGGGAATGGATTGCCTGAAGGGTACCTGATCTACCTGCTGTACGCTGTCCAGATAACAACGGTGGCTGAATACCAGGGCCTCCAGCAGGGAGTTGCTGGCCAGCCGGTTGGCTCCATGAAGACCCGTAGACGCGCATTCCCCGCAGGAATACAGGTTTCTGATGGAGGTGCGTCCCCATTCATCCGTCTTGATGCCTCCGCAGCTATAATGCGCAGCAGGGGCAACAGGGATCATTTGCTGGGTAATATCGATGCCGATCGACCGGCATTTCTCATAAATATTCGGAAAATGTTCGATGAACTTATCCTTGTCCATATGACGGCAATCCAGGTACACATGCTCGGTACCCGCCTTCTTCATCTCGCTGTCGAGCGCCCTGGCCACGATATCACGTGGAGCGAGATCCTTTCTTTTGTCATATTTCTCCATAAAGGCCTCATCCTTATTATTCCGCAGGATGCCGCCATCGCCCCGCACCGCCTCGGTGATCAGGAAAGAAGGGCTGACACCCGGCTCATACAAGGCCGTGGGGTGGAACTGTATGAATTCCATATTTTCTATCCGCCCTTTGGCGCGATAGGCCATGGCAACTCCGTCCCCTGTCGCAATTCTGGGATTGGTGGTCGTCCGGTAGGCCTGTCCATTGCCACCCGTAGCGAGTAATGTGATGCGGGAAAGTACCGTCTCTATCTTGTTGGTGTGCTGATCGAGTGCATAGACCCCGTAACATTCCACATCCGGCGTCGATTTGGTGACCAGATAGCCGAGATGGTGTTGTGTGATCAGGTCGAGAACGAACCAGTGTTTAATGATCTGTATGTTCTTCTGGCTGCCCACCGCCGCCAGCAGGGCCCGTTCTATTTCTTTACCCGTTACGTCCTTATGGTGCAGGATACGGAATTCGGAATGGCCGCCTTCCTTACCCAGCTTGAAGTCCCCGTCGGAGTCCTTGTCGAAGCGGGTCCCCCATTCTATCATCTCCTGTATACGCTCGGGCCCTTCCTTCACCACGATCTCCACCGTCCGCGGATTGCAAAGACCATCCCCCGCGATCAGCGTATCCTGGATATGCTTTTCATAGCTGTCATTTTCGAAATCCGTCACTCCTGCAATCCCGCCCTGTGCATATTTGGTATTGGTCTCATCAACCTTTGTCTTCGTAATGACCAACACTTTTTTTTCAGGATGGCGCTGAGCTACTTTCAACGCATAACTCAACCCC
Organism: Puia sp.; assembly: GCA_035317125.1. GTDB lineage: Bacteria > Bacteroidota > Bacteroidia > Chitinophagales > Chitinophagaceae > Puia. The sequence continues at coordinate 28,752 of DATHHO010000003.1, read as the reverse complement.
GCAATGCCTGAACCGATCACAAGAAAATCTGTTTGCATAACTGCTAGTATTCTATGCTGTATCCGAACTGTTCGGGATGATCGAATACATCGACCAAATTATACTTGATGGTAACCGTTTTTTTATCTTCCGAAAGCTTAGCCAGGGGATTGTCGATCTTTTTGACGGGCCTTGGCAATTTCAGTATAGTGGTGTATAGGATCTCGATGCCCATTTTCCCCGCTTCTTTCATCTGAGCAAGCTGTGGATTATCCTGCAGGGCCTTCCATTTATCCATATTCAGCTTCTTGCTCATCATTCCATCCCTGCTGACGAAATCATAGATCCCATTGAACTGATTGATATCCGGGCTCGGCCCATTGATCTGGCCGCCATCAGATCCCCCGGGGTTCATTCCTTTGAAAAGCTGGGTGGCCCCCAGCGATCCATCGCTCATGGCCCCATATAATTTCTGGAGCTCATCCTGGCTGTTGAAGGGGAACTGCATCTTGATCCGGAATACTTTTTCATCCATATTCAGTTTGATGGCCACACTACCCCGACGCAGCAACGCCTTCTTATCGGCGCTGAGCGTACTGATGGTGTCCACGACATCCTTCATCAGAATGGTCGTATCCATCTTCTGCATTCCTTTCTTGGCCAGCTCTTCCTTTCCAACGTAGTTCTGTAATAATTCGACCATCTGGCTCAGGTCCGTATTCATGGTCAGCGATCCGCTGCCATCATTTTTCAGGTCTACCGTTTCATCGATGTCCAGGCAGCCGGTAAAGCAGAACGCGAGGCACAAAGGCAGTACAAATTTCAAGAATTTCATCTGTTCATTATTTAAGCTGGCAAGTTAGTTTTTTACTCAACGCCAACCTTGTAATTGACGGTAAAAGTTTGTGAATCCCCTGCACCCAGCAACAGCAATCCCATTTTGTTATTAAAGGAGTCGGGGGCCGAGCTGAGATTCTCGACGGCAATGCTTTGTCTTCCCGGTGGGGTGTACAATTGAAGATAGGGGTAGCCCGCTCCCGGAAAGAAAGAGACCCTGAGACCGTTCTCCCGGTTAAAAAGCTCGCAGGCAGGCACGGTTTTATTTGCTGTCCCGGATGTTGGGAGCACCGGAGGTTCCAGCAAAAAACAATTATCCATCTCTTCGGTCCCGATCAGCCGTCCTTTATTGAAGGAATCGTATTTCAGCAGCCTGCCCGTGGGGATGAGCTGCGCATCGAATTCCACGATCGCCGCCGCACCGAATTGCAGCCACCAGTCATCGACCCTCCCACCAAGCTGGAAATATGGATGCCATCCATCTGCGATGGGCATTGTGCCTTCGCCGGTGTTGGTGACCGTTGTGTCTACTTCCAGGATATTTCCGGGCCTCAGCGTATATTTTACCCGACAACTATACTGGTGAGGATAAGCCGGATCCAGCCGGTCATAAAGGTATTCCATCGTCAGGCAGGCAGATGCCTCACCGGCCAACGCTTCTTCTATGATAAACTCCTTGTCAAACAGGAGCCCGTGAATGGCCGTCCCATCGGGGAAGAGGCCGTTGAAAATATGTTCCTTATTCTCAAAACTATATTTAGCTCCGGCTATACGGCAGGGAAAGGGCGAAAGCTTGGACCCTTTAAAGGATCTTCCCATTTCTGTTTTCAGCTCGCTCAGGTCTTTATACGTATCGATCACATTGAAAGACCCTTTTTCCGTGCGAACAAGAAAAGCAAACACGGCAGCGCCATGAGCGGGCATGAGGATAGCCTCCGTTCCGGTACTTTCTTCTTTCAGGCTCACAAGGGACAGGCCTTTTTCCTGTAAATGACTGATGGAGAAGCTCATTGCAGAATAATTATATTTCTGCAATGTAGAGAAAAAAACATTGCCCATGAGGGGGACACGGTCACCGATGATGCGTATATGCTTTTTCCGCCAGCTCCTGCATATGCCCTTTCAGCGCATCGGGGGACTCGATCCTGACCGAGTCGGTAAACATCAGCAACCAGCGGCTGAAATAGGTCAGGGAAGATACCAGGAATTTCATGCGCAGGAAAAGGCCAAGATCTTCTTCTGATACAAAACCGTAGAGATATTTCTGCTCCCCGATATATTTCGCTTTCCCTTTGTCAAAACAAACGACAACCTCCTGTAGTTCGGATTTGGAATCCGCCATGATCTTCTTGAGATATTCCTGCACGGAGGGGTGGGACGAGCCATTGAAGATATCTTCGGTAAGGGACGCCCGGAGGATGCGGCTCGATCTGAAATCCCGGTAATCATTGCGCAGACGGCACCAGGCGATCAGATGCCAGTTCGATCCATAATAGATAAGACCGATGGGCTCGACGTCTCTTACCGTGGCCGCCTCATTGCCCACTGCCTGGTATTGAAGATGCAGCACCCGTTTGCCAACGATGGCCTGCTGCAACAGGGACAGGTATTGTGGCGCCAATCCATCCCCTCCGGCAGGGCGCTTTCCATATACGGCAATATGGTCGGTGAGGCTGTCGACATGCTCTTTGTCGGTGGTCCGGAGCACGGCTTTGATCTTAAAGAGTGCGGCGCCGAAATGCCTCCTGATCGAATCGTCCGTAAACTGTTCTGCCAGCTTTGATCCCAGCAGCAGGGCACTGGCTTCTTCCTGGGTGAACATGACGGGTGGGAGACGGTAGCCCTCCATGATGGTATATCCGCTGCCCGCCTCTCCGATAACGGGGACTCCCGATTCATCGAGGGCCTTTACATCCCGGTACACCGTGCGCAGACTGATGTTAAACCGGTCTGCCATTTCCTGGGCAGTGACCCGTTTCTTACTCTGAAGATGGGTGAGAATGGCATGAAGTCGGTCGATTCGGTTCACGTATGAAAATTTTTATACACTGGCGGGATCCACCCATGCATCACTTTCCTTTAGTAAATTGACAAGCTCTTCCACGGCGATGGAGCTCTCCACTCCTCTTTTCACGACCTCCTTTCCTTTATAGAGCGTGATCTTGCCGGGGCCACTGCCCACGTACCCGAAGTCGGCGTCTGCCATTTCACCGGGGCCATTGACGATACAACCCATAATAGCGATCTTCACCCCTTTGAGATGATGGGTCACGGCGCGGATCTTCGCGGTGGTCTCCTGAAGATCGAACAGGGTCCGTCCGCAGGAAGGGCAAGAAATATATTCGGTTTTCGAGATGCGTGTCCTGGTGGCCTGCAATATGGAAAAGGATGTATTATTAATGAACTGATGCGTGTTGAGCCTATCGTTCATCAGCCAGATGCCGTCCCCCATCCCATCCAGAAAAAGAGCGCCCGCCTCCGTGGAAAAATGGATGAGTTGCTCATCGGTCGTGCTGTCCTTGCTCTCTACGGCCAGCATCACCGGACAATTTATATCCCTGTTCATCAGTTCCATCATGAACCGCCGGACTGAAGGCATAGCATGCGGTTGCGAAGACCAGAGACATAAAACCACGGTGTCGTCCTCGCGGATCCTTTGCAGCAACTCTTCCGTCTCCCCGCTGGCCGCATCGGGTAACAGGCTCTTGTCCGGAGGCATCGCCGCACCGGAAAAGGCCGCCGTATCCAGAGATACGAAATTTAGCAGGGTGGAATGCTCGCGGGCATCCAGATATTCTTTCCCCTGATAAAGCGGGAAATATTTTTGTTTATCGGCGGCCTTCAGCCAGGTCCCATGGTTGCAGATGACCTTCAGGGTTCCCGGCAAGGCAAAACCGATCTCTTTATCTCCGGTGTACAGATAGTCTGCCGCCGCGTCGCCGATATTCCATTTATCATTTTCAGGATCATAGCCATAGCCTATCGCACGCAGATCTTCGTGCTTTATCGTTGCGGCCTCCATAAAATCCGCCACCGCCACGGGAACATGGTGATCGCCTATATTGGAGACGGCCAGGGATTTCCTCCGCTTGTACGCGAATGGCGAGTAGGGTATTTTTTCTATGGGAGCGATAGCGGGGCTGGCTGGTTTGCCGGAAAAGGCGCCGGCAGGGCCAGTTGCGGAAGCCAGCGCAGTATACCTGTTCACCAGGTCACGGCAAACCGGGATCTCGAATTCGGGATCTTCCGTCAGGGAAACGCGGATCGTGTCTCCGATGCCATCTTCGAGCAGGGCGCCGATACCGATCGCAGATTTGATACGCCCATCCTCTCCATCTCCAGCCTCCGTAACGCCCAGATGCAGGGGATAGCAGGCGCCGAATTCCTGATCCATTTTCTGGACCAGCAGACGATAGGCCTGCACCATGACCTGTGGATTGCTGGATTTCATGCTGAGGATGATCTGGTGATAGCTTGCATCCCTTGCCACCCGGAGGAATTCCATGGCGCTCTCCACCATTCCCACCGGTGTATCGCCATAACGGCTCATGATCCGGTCGCTCAGCGATCCATGGTTGGTACCAATACGCATAGCCGTCCCATATTCTTTGCAGATCTTTACGAGGGGTGTGAAACGTTCGTGGATGCGGTCGATCTCTTCATTATATTCTGCGTCCGTGTAATCGATAAACTCGAACTTTTTTTTATCGATATAATTGCCGGGGTTCACCCTCACCTTTTCAACGATACGGGCCGCGATCTCCGCCGCATTCGGGGTAAAATGGATGTCCGCTATCAGCGGGGTATTATACCCTCTTTTCCTCAGCTCATTTTTAATATTAAGGAGATTCTCCGCCTCATTCCTGCTGGGGGCCGTAATACGCACCAGCTCGGCGCCGGCCTCAATACAGCGGATGGACTGTTCCACCGTGGCCAGGGTGTCCATGGTATCGGTGGTGGTCATGGTCTGCACCCGCACCGGATGAAGATTGCCGATCAGCAGGTCCCCGACCTTTACTTCCAGCGTCCGGAGCCGTGAATATGCTGTTAGCGAATTACAATATAACTGCATGCTGCAAAAGTACGGATTACCAGTCTTTCTCCGGCTGTGAGAGGGATTTTACCTTATTCTGGTTCATTTTATCCTGTGCCTCATTTTCCTTTTGCTGCAGGGCCTTCAGCAATTGCTCCACCTGCTGCTTATTGAGCCTGCTGGGCTGAGGTTTTGGCTGCTGCTGTTGTTGCTGTTGCTTATCCTGGTCTTTCTTCTTGTCTTCCTTTTTATCCTTCTGATCTTTCTGGTCTTTCTTATCTTTTTGCTGCTGTTGCTGCTGTTGTTTCAATTCCATCAGGGCTTTTTGCAGGTTTTCCCTGGCGTCCTGATCCGAAGCATCCAGCTTCAGCGCATTTTTCCAGGAGTCGATGCTTTCCTGAAGCTTTTTTTGTTTTATCATCGCCACTCCCTTGTTATATAACCCTTTTTCGCGGGAGGCATTGTCCTGGGCATGCGCTATGCTGGCGTCATAGGACCTCGACGCCTCTTCGTAGCTGTTCCTTCTGAACTGGGCATTGCCGAGGTTATAATTTGCGGCGGGGTTATCGGGCTCCTGCTGTACGGCCTTTTCATATTCCTTCTGAGACTGATCGATCTGTTTCTGTTTATAATAGCGGTTGCCGCTGCGGATCAGCGCATCCGCCTTCTGCGCCTGTGAAGACAACGATGCTCCTGTTATCAGGATCCCTATGAATAAAGTCCGGCCAGCCAGCTGAGGATTGAGAACGGAGACCTGCGGCCTGCGGGGAGCCCTTTCGTTCTTCCGTTCGGACAAAAAGAATTCAAGGAGCAATAAGAACAAGGCTGCTCCCATGAACCACTGAAAATAACTTGTATAGTCTATGAATTCCGAATCGTTGAGCGACCTTTTTTCAATGCTGTCCAGCTGCTGGGTAAGGGTGATCAGGACATCGTCGATATTATCGAGGCGCATATATCTTCCATTGGTGGCGTCAGCCAGCTGCTGCAATTCCACTTCATTGAGTTTGGAAATAACGGTGTTCCCCTGTTCGTCCTTTTTCAGCTCGTTGGTGACGGGATCGACGATCGGCGATCCTTCTACGGAGCCGATCCCCACCGTATTGATCATGACCCCATTGCCGGCCAGGCCTTTGGCGACCTTAAGCGCTTCGGGATCATGGTCCTCTCCATCGGATATCAGCACGATCGATTTATATTTCCGCTCCTTACTGTTAAAAGAGGTATTGGCCATTTTCAGGGCTTCGGCGATCACCGTACCCTGGGTAGGAACGATGTCGGGACTTGCATCCTGAATATACATCCTGGCCGCACCGTGGTCGGTGGTCAGGGGCATCTGCATATAGGCCCTGCCGGCGAAGACCACCAGCCCGAGGCGATCGTTTTCCAGCTTATCCACCAGCCGGGTCAGCAGCTGCTTAGCCCTCTCCAGACGGTTGGGCTTACTGTCCCTGGCCAGCATGCTCTTGCTGACATCCAGCACCAGCATCACATCCACCCCCTTGCGGCTTATATTCTCCATGGCGCCCGGTTTTTGCAGGTTGCATGCTCCAAGGATCACGGCAGTAAAGGCCAGGAGCGCCAGGGTGAATTTTATCAGAAAACGGAGAGGGGAAAAATTTCTGATCAGCTGCTGCACGAGGGCAGGATCGCCTACACGGGCAGCCGTGTTCTTCTTCCACCGGAGCAGCAGGAAGAACAGGGCTCCGAGAAGGGGTAGGATGGCGAGGCCGGTCAGGTATTCGATATGTTGAAAACGAAACAAATTATTTTACGGATTTATATGGATTTCAGAGAATTACGCAACCATTTGCAATATAACAAACTAAAACTTGCAAAAAGAAAGCCAGGACTTATTTCTTCCCTTCAAAAAACCCCATCTGGCCGAGGATCCCCCTGAGGATCTTCATCCGGACAGCCATCATGTCAATATTCGGGTCTGCCGATTCGAGGTTGAGCACAAAAAAGTAAGCATGCTTGTTCTCCTCTATCCATCCCACCATCCAGCCCAGGGACTGGCCGTCTTCTTTAAATCCCCAGCCCGTCTTATAGCTGAGCTGGTAATTGGCGTTATTTTCCATCAGCATCATGCCCCGGACGATCTTCTGGGTACGCTGGAAAAAAGGCAGCTGGTCGAAATACAGTTTTTTGGCCAGGCCCAGCTCTTCATCGGGCGTGACCTTCAGATGATTGTTCAGCCAGAAGGAGTCGACCGGACCGCTGATGTCCCTGTTCCCGTAATGCAGCGAGTCGATCCATTTTTTCAGGGTGTCCTTCCCGATGCGCCTGGCCAGTTCCTGGTACCAGTTCACGCAGGAGAGCTGAAAAGCCTGTTTCATGGTCAGATCCCCGTTGCAGGCTGTCCTGCTCCTCACCACATGGTCCCAGGGGATCACCGCGTTGTCATCCCTGACCACGCCCGTCTGGATGCCGATAAGGGAATTGACGATCTTGAAGGTAGAAGCAGGCAGGAAAGCGCTGTCGCGGTAGCGGGGCAGGTTATAGATCGTAAAATGTCCCTGCCCGTTGTCGAAAAATCCAAAACAACCCTTCACACCCGCCGAATCGAAATATTTCCCAAAGCTGTTATCTTCCGTGACATTGTTCTGGGAACAGGCAGCCAGGAAGAAGGGAACGACGAGAATGGCAAAAAAGGTCTTTTGCATCTTGGAAATTTTGCGCAAAGGTATGAAGTCGACTTTATTCCTTCGGCAGATTATATTGTCTGATCAGTCTCAGCAATACCCCGTTGGTCCAGCCAAACCCGTCCTGACCGGCATATTCTCCGCCGCCGGCGTCCTTATTGATATCCGCCACATTGTATTTTTCCATCAGCTTGCCCGTCTCCTTATATACTTTCTCATTCAGCTTGACCCAGCGCCCGGCTATATCAGCGGCAAGGTCCTTCTGGCCGCAGCGGTCAAGACCCCAGATCGTCATCCACTCCAGAGGGGCCCAGCCATTTGGCGCATCCCATTGTTCGCCTGTTGCAAACTCCGTGGTGACGACCCCACCCGGCTTCAATAACTTCTGTCGGATGACGGCAGCGACCTTTTTGCCAAGGAAGCTCATATAATCCGGATGCTCATTGACAAAGCAGAAAGGATACATTCCGGCAGGGTTGATGTGATTGCTTTTCTTCAGCGTCCTGAAATCAAAATCGGTATAATACGTGACGGTCTTATTCCAGAAATACTTATCGATCATCTCCCCTCTTTTTATAGCCTTCCTGCGGTAAATATTCGAGGTGCTGTCTTGCTTGTCCATCAGCTTAGCCTTCGAGATGGACATCTCCAGATGATAGAGCAAGGCATTCAGATCGACGGGCAATATATCCGTAGTCCGGACCGTCCTGAGCGTTTTTTGATCTGCAAACCAGCGGCTGCTGAAATCGATCCCGCTCTCAGCACAAGCACGCAGATGTTTGTACATCTCGATCTTATTCCTGCCCGATCTTTCGGCAGTAAGGAAATCTTCCCGCCAGCTCTCCTGCCGCGGCACCGTGGCGTCGTCGTAATAACGGTTGAGCACATCTCCATTCCTTAATTTCACCACCCTCCGGAAGGATTGTCCGGGCTTCAGCTTATCGCTGCCATCCATCCAGAACTGATATTCTTTCTCCATCGCCGGGAGGAATTCCTGATATACGCTGTCCCCTTTTATCTCGGCCAGCAGCTCTACCATCACGGAAAAGAAAGGCGGCTGCGAACGGCCCAGGTAATAGCTCCTGTTCCCATTCGGGATATGACCGTATGTCTCGATCAGATAGGCAAAGTTCTTCACCATATTATCGATCATCTCCACCTCACCGCTCTCTTTGAGACCCAGCATGGTGAAATAGGAATCCCAGTAATAGACTTCGCGGAACCTGCCGCCAGGAACGATATAAGGATAAGGAAGGGCCAGCAGGGAACTGCCTTCAATGGGCTTATCGGGGTTCCTTTTGAGAACAGCCCAGAGGTTTTTGATATGGGTGACTACATCTTCGCTGCTGTTGGTCTTGTAATTATTGAGCGGATTGGCGGGTACCTCGAAATTATCGTCCACGAATTTCTTCAGGTCAAAGCCGGCAGCTCCTTTCATCGTTTCGTAATCGGCAAGGATCTCCGCCGGCTTCCGTTTGGGAAGACAATCCACAAAAGTTTTTCCATCCACAAACACCTTGCTCATCTGCACGTCGACAAATAATTTTCCATAGATCTTGTCGGGTGGCGTGGCTGTCTGGAGAGGTTGTCCAAACGACAACAAGGAAGAAAGGAAAAGCAGACCAACGAATGTAAATTTTTTCATATGCACCTAATGTAGGGCAAATTTACTAAATTCGGGTATGGCTTTAAAAAAACACCGCGAGGAATCGCGGCGTTTGTTTTGCTTTTGCTTATGATCCAATAAAAACAAGTTTATTCTGCGCCATCTTTCGTGGCTCGTTGAATTGCGTAATTTCCTATGCTCTGGCCCACCGTAAGTCCCACCGCACAATCGGTCCGGTAATGGATCCCACCCCACATTCTCGAATTGGAAGCCTCCTGCGCCATAGCTGTATAAGCCCCGGCTCTCTCAGGCACGATATGTCCCAGGACAGTAGCCGCTGCTCCGCTGAACGTCGAATGCCCGGAAATATAAGCCGGGAAGTTCGGGATGCCCGTCAGGGTCTTGATGGCCGGATCCAACTGGGTCGGCCGGGGGTTGAAATAATGATACTTGGTATCCCAGCACACGATGCCGGCATCCATAATGGCCATGTTCAGCAAGGCCATATTCCTCGCCCATCTCACTTCGCTGAAATTTTTCTTTACAAAGTCTTCCGCGGCAATAGCGTCCCAATGACCGCCCGGGGTATAGGTGCCCACACCATCCGCCCAGAACTGTACGACCCGTAAATGCTCGCGGCTGGCGTTTGTTATGAAATTATGCGCCTCTATCGTCTCCGCCTTCATCTGATCGCTGCCGGTCAGTGGCGGAGGGCCGGGACGAAGGGACACCGCTGTGGCGCTGTCGAATAAGAAAGCCTTTACTTTTCCGAACAAGGGCAGCATGGGCGGACGCTTGGGCGCGTCAAGGCTGAACCATGGGGTCTGGCCTGCGGCCTGGGTCTGCGTTACGAAACCAGCCCAGTCGGTAGGGGTGCCGATCGCCTTGCCGGCATTATCGGCCCTTCCTCTTGCCGTGAACAAGATCGCTACCTGCCGGCCAAGGGCCTCGCCTGCCGTGATCTCGGCCCTGGTGGCCGAGCCGGACTGAATGGCGCTCAATTCATGCTCCTGCAGTTTCTGCTGGATGGAGGCGATCTCATCGGGGAACAATAATTTCATCATTTCAGCCGTGACACCAGCCAATACCGCCGCTTCGGATGGATAAGAGGGCAGTGCCGTTCTGGGCACCAGCGCCTTGACGGAAGAATCCACCACATAAGGCGCCGATCTGTTGTACAATTTCTTAAAATACCAGCAGGCCACCAGGGCATCGTATTGGGCTGCGCTCACGTACGCATAAGCCCTGCCTGCATAAGGAGGGTTAGAGAACGGGAACAGCGGATAGGCAAAGGGGTTAGCCGAATTGGGAGCGGGATAAGTTCCGTCGGCATTCTGGTAAGGGGGCAGGTTATATTTTGCGACCAGGCTCCGCATGATCTCATTCCATCTCAGCACCCCGCCGGCGCTCCAGTATTTTATTTTGTCCATATCTCCCCCGCTCAGGCTCTTCTGGTACGCCTTGATCTCAAACAAGTCGGCCTGATAGGCAGGCGAGCTCGTCGCCGCAGGCGCCGCCACGGCAAAAGTATCCGGTCGCGGGATCAGTACGGGCTTCCAGCTTCCTGCATTGAGGTCCAGACTGGCTGGATTAAGCGCCGGGAGGTCGGATGTTCTGTCCGAAACACTCTTGTTGCAGGCGATCAGGGTAACGAGAAGCGATGAAAAAAATATTTTGTTCCTCATATCATTTATTTTTTACCTTCTTGTTTGGAAGTCTTTTTTGCCTTTTTCGCCTTGTGGGAAAAATCAAGGATATAGAATACGCCGCCATCGAAAGCCGTTGCCTGTCCTACATTCCTGCCCGTAAGCGTATAATCTCCGCCGCCTATCAGCGACAGCCCATTCACCGCCTTGAAATTATATTTGAAATGGACGCCCAGCATGGACGCGTTCATTTTATTGCTGGGAAAGGGCATATCATTCTTGCGGATATCGAATCCTCCCAGCGTGTACATCCTGGAGTACACCACTTCGGCGACCCCACGTTCGCCACGGTAGCCGGCCCTGAAATTCAAGGCGCCCATATCCGGCATCTCCACTTCATTGGTCAGATGCTCCGAGGTGGTATAGTAAGAGGTCCTGTCGATCTTTATATTGTCGCGCAAGGTATAGGTGCCCGAAGCCGTCGCAAAAAAGTTACCGGTCTGGTAATCGGCAATGATCCTACCGGAAAGCGTCCTGCTGTGCAGTCCGATGGACAAAGGCAGAAAATCCGCGATATAATTCGTCAGCGGGAGCGAACCCCCGCCTACTGCGTATAGGGACAAGGTGCCGCTTCCTATGTTCTGCTCCACGGCCAGCCATTTTACCCAGAGGGAAAGATCCTGTACGCCGTGCATACCATGCAGGGTGCCGGCCGATGCATGGGTCGAAACGTATGGGGCGCCCACAATAACGTTCAGCTTGCTGCTGATCCCATATGTTCCCATAAGGCTGAACATCTGGGTCGATACCGTTCCAATATTCTGGTTGTTCCTCTTGAACGTTCCTTCCCAGTAGTTCTTCCAGCTGTTGTAGCTATACATGCCTCCCAGACATAAATTATTTTTCGGCATCATGATAGCGTCCTCATCTGTCTGCGCCTGGAGCCGCGATGCAGGCAACAGTAACAGCATGACGACGGCAGGCAGGACGGGTTTGAAAAAATTCTTAACGTTCATAAGCATAAATTTTGGTTGTCCACAGATCATTTAAAACCGGAAAGTCGCCCCGATATTGATTGCGTAATCGGCAAAAGCGGCATCTCCATGGGTCGCAACCCCGGTCAGCTGGGTTGTGATCTTGTCCGGGACGCTCTGCGTACGGTTACGCACCAGCGCGAAAGGGACATAAGCGTATATAGAGGTCTTTTTCAGATTGTAGGTTACGCCAGGCTCGGCGGAAATGATATAACCCGGTCTGCGGAAGCCATTGCTGCCACCCACAAGGTCATGAACGGGCAGGCATTCGTCACGAACTCCTGCCGAAAAAACGAAACGGTTGGCCATGATGTTTACCCCGGCCCTTGCCATAAGCTGGTCGGGTACGCTCATTACGTCACTGCCATTCTTGACGGTTGAGGCGGAGGGTGTTCCACCACGGGAAGTGGATGTCCCGTTGACCTCTCTGGGATTGCTGAGATAATAGAAGTTCCCATATACGCTGAAGTTACTGGACAGGTTGTAAAAGGCATTCAACTCCAGCGTGATGCCGGTGCCGCCATCGCCGAGTTGTACGGACTGATCCATTGCGCCCAGCCTTTTGGTGCTGTCGGTAAGGCGAAAATAATCAAGGTAATTATAACTGCCGGTCGGCAGCTTGATCCCAAGACCGACCTGGATGTTTCCGCGGGGGGATTTTATCGGGTCTACCAGCCAGCTGTAAACGGCAAAGCGGATATCGCCCACTCCGAATGAATGCGTGACGAAGCGGCCCAGATTGTTATGTTCGTACAGGGATGACCGGGAATTGCCCTCGATGGGCATATCCATCATAATGGACCATCTTGAGTTGAGGGTTCGGGTGATGGCCAGGTCAAGGGTATACTGGTGGTTGATCACCTCATTGCCCAGCTTCTGGCGCTGTTTCTGCTCATCCGTTCCAATAAAATGCCGGAATGATTTGAAATACCGGTTGTTGGCGCTGAGCTGCCATTTGCTGGTCGTGTCCAGATGACCCTTGCCTGCATTGGAAAAACCTCCGGTGCTGCGGATGGCTACACAACCCTGTGCGCGGGCTTCTTCCTGACAGGCGAATAATACAATGGCTAAAATGGATAATAATAACTTTCTCATTTTTTGTTGCTTTGGTGTTTTATAATAAATGTTTATAGTCATCGGTTCTTTTTCATTTTTAAGCGTTCTGCCACGAGCGCACCCACTTTTTTGCCCGCTTCCGTGCTGACGATGCAGGAATGATGGAAATGGATCCCCCCATAGAATCTCGCCCAGTTGTTCTCTTTGGCTGCCTCCCGGAAAGATTTGAAGGAGCGGCTCTTTATACCGAACTCTTTTTCCGTGGTGTCGGTATATGAGAAATTATCGCCGAATACGCTGGTCAGCGCCTCTGCTGCGGCAGCCGAACAGGTGGAATGACCACAGGTGTACTCCGGGAAAGGAGGCGTCTGCAGATGCGGGCGCCAGTTGGCGTCGATATATTTGTTGATCACCGTTTCGGGCCTCACCGTATTGTACCGGTATTTGGCATCCCAGCATTCGATAAAGGCATCGAAAAGAGCGATCGCCGTTTTTGCGTAGGCACAGACCGTGGTCGGGAAATCGGCATTTGCTTTTTTTGCGGCAATGCCTACGATGCTCATCCAGTGTCCCGGTGGAGAAAATTTTTTGGTGCCGAACATCAGGTGGCCGGATACGTTCAGCTTGAACGGATTGTCGTCCCAGAAATCCGCAATATGTGCTTGTTCTTCCGTCAGGCTGTCAACGGTGGTTTTGATGCTGATCAATTCTTTATAATAATCGCTGTTCTTGTCCGTAACATTGAATTTGTAGGGTCGGGGCGCCTGGAACTGAGTTGAACTGTCCATGACCACCGTACGGATAGTGGTCCAGTGCGGCTCCATGGCCGAGGCATAAGCCGGAGGGGTAGGTACCCAGCGGCCCGGGGAATCCATGACGGTATATTCCGGAGCGCCGCGGGTCTCCAGGTAGTTGTCCTTCTTGCTCCATTTCATGATGGCCGATGAAACGCTGTCGGCAAAGGCGATGGAGTTATCAAAAGTAGCGGAAGGCATGCCGTGGTCTCCGGCCATTTTTTTCAGACTGTCTACATACTCCTTCATGCTGCCCGCCGGGAAGGTCACGGCTTCCCCCAGTTTACAGAAAGCCAGCAGCGCCGCGAACTCGAAATCCACTGGTTGACCGGCAAGGGGTTTGGGTATGGCCTTCAATCCTCTTACCTGTCCCGCCAGGGAACTGTACTGGTCAGGGTAACCTGCTGCGATCACCTCGTATGCGGCTACATTGGAATACAGATAGTTCCGGGACCCGACTATCGGAGAGAAATTGTTTCCCATGACCACCGTATTCAACTGGTAAACTGTAGCGCTGTACAGGTTGGGGTCCCTGAAGACAGCATCGTAATCCTTCTTCGTGTTGCAGGCTACAAGACCCGTCACCATACAGGCAATAACCAAAAATTTGTACATACATTGATTTTACTAAGCCGGAAAGCATCAGGGCCGCTGTTTGCGTTGCGCCGATGGGAAGAATCCCTTATTCTTCCAGTACCACTAAATGGGCAGGCTGCAGATCTCAGCGGGAAATCAGCACTGGCCGGAAATAAGGTCCGGAGGCTGTTCTGCTGTCAGAAAATAAGAGGAAGGAAGTGTGGTCGCCTGATGGTCAACCAATGGCAATGAAGTAAAATATAGATTACCAATGACATACGTGTGGTCGGTGGCATAATACTCGACGGAGGATGGGCTCTTTGAAAAATCGGAATGGGAACCCGCTTTTTTGCTCTGCCCGTTGACCTGGAGGTCGTTCACCAGCTTGAAGAATTCGTTCCTGGCGGTCTGCAACTGCATGGAGGCATGGTTCGGGATACAGAGCAATTCTACCGAATCATTAAATATGCGGCGCTTGACATAATTATATCTTACTCCCCCGAATTCGATCTGGCCGTCTACCCGTTCAAACTGTTGGGAGCTGTTGTAATAAGAAAGATGAGTGGAGGGGACTTTGATGGAAACGAGCTGGGATTCGTCGTAGTTATTGGCGTCCAGGCTGCTTTCCAGCTGGCTGTCGGCGCGACCTTCGAGCCAGGAGCTCATTAGCCGGTAACCACACCAGTTAAACAGCAGGATCCCCATAAGCAATATAGCAGCAAACCTTTTCACCGGGTCCAAATTAGTAAATTTTCTCAATTATCAGCAATTTTTTTTCCAGGATTTCCCCTGGGTCTATACTAACACTCATTAGTTTTTTGAGTTAAATTTGCTTGTTTTCCAAATGTTTAACACTATGAGTACTCCTGTAAATACGATCCGGATCGTGACGGCTGCCGCCCTGTTCGATGGCCATGACGCCGCTATAAACATCATGCGCCGCATCCTGCAGTCCAGGGGGGCGGAGATCATCCATCTGGGGCATAACCGCTCGGTGGCCGAGATCGTGGAATGCGCTATCGAAGAAGATGTACAGGGCATTGCCATCACTTCTTACCAGGGAGGGCATATGGAATTCTTTAAATACATGAAGGACCTGCTCGACGAGAACGGCTGCGGTCATATCAAAATATTCGGGGGTGGAGGTGGGACCATCCTGCCCAGGGAGGTCAGCGAGCTCCACGATTATGGCATCACGCGTATCTACTCTCCCGACGATGGGAGGAAAATGGGGCTGGAAGGGATGATCGACGACCTGATCAAAAGCTGCGATTTTCCCCTGAACGGCAATCCGGAAAATTTCAAAGGCGAGCAGAAGCTGGGCGAATGGAAGGACATCCGGAAGATAGCCAGGGCTATATCCAATGCGGAGAACGGGGTGGCGGCTGGAAACACGGGCATACCAGCCGCTGTCAGGCGCACGACGAAACCGGCGCCAGAAAAAAAGGTGCCCGGGGCGGGAAAGGCTCCGGTTGCCGCGCAGCGGATCCCCGTGCTCGGCATCACGGGTACGGGCGGCGCGGGGAAATCTTCCGTGACGGATGAGATCGTAAGACGGTACCTGAACAATTTCCAGGACAAAACAATTGCGGTGATCTCCGTGGACCCTTCCAAGAAAAAAACCGGTGGCGCCCTGCTCGGAGACCGGATACGCATGAACTCCATCTCCGGCGTGCGGTCTTATATGCGGAGCCTCGCCACCCGGGACAGCGACCGGGCCCTGAGCGGGCATGTGCAGGAGGCGATAGACATCTGTAAAGAAGCTGGCTACGACCTCATCCTGCTCGAATCCGCCGGTACCGGTCAAAGCGATGCCTCGATCCTGGATTATACTGATCTGAGCCTGTACGTTATGACCCCCGAGTACGGGGCAGCCTCGCAGCTGGAGAAGATCAATATGCTAGATTATGCCGACGTGATCGCACTCAATAAATTCGACAAGGCAGGGGCACTCGACGCCCTGCATGATGTGCGCAAGCAATACAAACGCAACCACGGCCTGTGGAACGCAAAGGACGGAGAGCTGCCCATTGTCGGCACGATCGCTGCGCAATTCAATGACGCGGGCATCAACGAATTGTTCGGGCTGCTGATGACGGCCCTCGATAAGAAAACGGGCATCCGTTTTGGCGAGATCGTATTGCATGCCCACAGCAGCGATACGACCACCCGGGCGCAGATCATTCCCCCCTCCCGCATCAGATACCTGTCCGAGATCAGCGGTAGCATAAGGGAGTATAATGAAAAAACGGACCAGCAGGCTGGCATTGCTTCCAAACTCTATCAGCTGGACGGAGTGCTGAAGGACCTGCCCGCCGATTTCCAGGGAAGGCAGCAGCTGGAAGGGCAAAAAGATAAGCTTGAAAAACAGCTGTTGCCTGTCTGCAAAAAACTGATCGGCGAATGGGAGGCGACAAAATCGCTTTACCGTGCCGAGTTCTTCGAATACGATGTCCGGGGAAAGATCATTCAGCAACCTTTATATATCGAATCGCTTTCTCATACCATGATCCCCAGGGTGGCCGTTCCGAGGTTCAGGGACTGGGGTGATATTTTAAGATGGAGGCTGCAGGAAAACTTCCCTGGCAAATACCCCTTCACCGCTGGTTCGTTCCCGCTGAAAAGGGCCGAGGAAGATCCCACCCGTATGTTCGCGGGAGAAGGTGGACCCGAACGCACCAACAAACGGTTCCATTATGTCTCATCGGATCAGCCGGCCAAACGCCTGAGCACGGCCTTCGACTCCGTGACCCTGTACGGCGAAGACCCGGCCCATCGTCCGGA
The DNA here is from genome assembly GCA_035317125.1 of Puia sp. GTDB lineage: Bacteria > Bacteroidota > Bacteroidia > Chitinophagales > Chitinophagaceae > Puia. Next base: position 11,762 of record DATHHO010000003.1, on the reverse strand, counting down.
TATTTATGGCAAGGTCGGCAATGCGGGTGTGAGCATCGCCACGGTGGATGACGCTAAAAAGCTCTACAGCGGATTCGACCTGTGCGATCCCAAAACATCGGTGAGCATGACCATCAATGGGCCTGCGCCGATGCTGCTGGCCTTTTTCCTGAATGCCGCCATCGATCAGCAATGCGAAGTGTATATAGAGAAGCACGGCCTCTGGCCTGCGGTAAATGAAGCCATCGCCAAAAAATATGGGAAGGATAAAAGGCCCGTCTATCTTGATCCTTCTTCGTCTGTGGGGGAACCGGATGCAACGGGCGGAGGAGCACGCGGGGACCTGCCCCATGGAAATACGGGTCTGGGGCTCAAGCTGCTGGGGATAAGCGGCGATGAAGTTCTCCCTTCAGCCGTCTATGAAAAGATCAGGGCGGCAGCGCTGTCGCAAGTAAGGGGTACGGTACAGGCAGATATCCTGAAGGAAGACCAGGCGCAGAACACCTGCATCTTCAGCACGGAGTTCGCGCTCAAGCTCATGGGCGACGTACAGGCTTATTTCATCGACCGCGAAATACGAAATTTTTACAGCGTATCCATCAGCGGATACCATATCGCCGAGGCTGGCGCGAACCCCATTACCCAACTGGCATTCACCCTGTCCAATGGCTTCACTTATGTGGAGTATTATCTGAGCAGGGGGATGTCCATAGATGATTTTGCGCCCAATCTGTCCTTCTTTTTCAGCAATGGCATGGACCCCGAGTACAGCGTTATAGGCAGGGTGGCCCGCAGGATCTGGGCCAAGGCCATCAAGCACCGGTATCATGGCAACAGCCGTTCGCAGAAACTGAAATATCATATTCAGACCAGCGGCCGCAGCCTGCATGCGCAGGAGATCGACTTCAACGACATCCGGACAACGCTCCAGGCATTATACGCTATTTATGATAACTGCAATTCCCTCCATACGAACGCTTATGACGAGGCCATTACTACGCCAACAGAAGAGAGCGTGCGCAGGGCCATGGCGATTCAGCTGATCATCAACCGCGAGCTGGGCAGCGCCCGGACCGAAAATTTCATCCAGGGCAGTTTTGCAATCGAAGAGCTTACCGACCTGGTGGAAGACGCCGTAATGGCCGAATTCGACCGGCTCACGGAAAGAGGCGGCGTGCTGGGAGCTATGGAACGCATGTACCAGCGGAATAAGATCCAGGAAGAAAGCCTTTATTACGAAAGCCTCAAACACAGCGGTGAGCTGCCCATCGTCGGCGTCAATACCTTCCTCAGTAAAAAAGGCTCCCCAACCATACTTCCGAACGAAGTGATCCGGAGCACGACGGAGGAGAAGGAACAACAGATCGGCAACCTCCTTACCTTCCAGAAAAGGAATGCTGCCAGAAGCGCAGAGATGCTGGTCCGGCTAAAGGCGGCAGCAGTCAGTAACGGCAATTTGTTCGCGGAATTGATGGAGACCGTAAAATATTGCAGCCTTGGCGAGATCACGCACGCGCTGTATGAAGTCGGTGGTCAATATCGCCGCAACATGTAACTTTGCGACCCTATGGCAAGGATACCGATGATACCTATAGCATTTAAGAAAGATATTCAGGCCGCAGGGCCATCCGCAACGATCCTGGCAGGTGATGCAGGAGGGACCAAGACCAATATGGCCCTTTACCGCTCGGATGGCGGCAGCCTCGAACTGCTGAAAGAAAAAAGATATGTCTCCCGCGATTATCCATCTCTGAAAGAGATCATTGCCGATTTTTCCGGGCAGGAGCTGCCGGACCGGATCTGTACCGCCGTAGCGGGACCCGTCCTGAACGGGAAGAGCAGTCTCACCAATCTGAGCTGGCAGCTCGACAGCACCGAACTAAGCAAGGATCTGAAAATACCCGTTTGTTTCATCAATGACCTCGAAGCGACGGCATACGGGCTGGCTGGTCTGGAAAAAAATGAGCTGGCGACCCTTGCGCCGGGTGAGGCAGGGGCTAAAGGCAATATTGCGATCATCGCGCCCGGCACCGGTCTTGGGGAAGCTGGTCTGTATTGGGACGGCGAGCATTATCATCCTTTCGCCACCGAAGGCGGCCATAGCGATTTTTCACCGCGTAACGAAACGGATATCGAGCTCTTTCGTTACCTGCAGCAACAATTCGGTCATGTGAGCTGGGAAAGAGTAATATCCGGAATGGGCATAAAGACCCTTTATCATTTTCTCACCGAAGCGCGGAAAGAGTCCGTCCCCGACTGGCTGACCCAACGGATGCAGCAGGAAGATCCGGCGGCGGTGATCAGTGAGGCAGCCATAAAAAAGGAAGACCCCGTCTGCGCAGAAGTCATGGATCTTTTCGTACGCTTCCTGGCTACGGAAGCGTCCAGCCTGGTGCTGAAGCTCATGGCCACCGGCGGGCTTTATATAGCAGGAGGCATCCCGCCCAAGATCCTTCCCCTTCTGCAAACAGGGAGCTGGGATAAAAATTTCGACAACAGCGGGCGCATGCACCTGCTTTCAGAGAAAGTACCTGTATACGTCGTGCTCAATGATAAAGTGGCCCTGCTTGGCGCCGCTTATTTCGGGGCCTATAATATGTAGCTCCTGCGGCAACGGATCAGGGCCGGCGGGTCAATCGCAAACTTTACTCATACAGCACCTGACTGTCCCTGCAATAAAAGGTCCTTCGCTGGGTCTTCCCAAGACGAGCCACTTTTATGACCGGCTCATCGGATCCCGGGCAGGTTTTTTTCGCATACACCAGCCAGTGTTTCTTCAGCTCGAACGCTTTCTTCCATTTCAGGAAATCAAAACTATAATTCCTCGCTTCTTTTATCAGCTCGGTCAGCTTGCGGGGAGGCAGCTTGCCGATCCGGCTTTCCGGGTGGACCTTTATACGGAACAAGACTTCGTTCTTGATAATATTTCCGACCCCGGCAAAAATATTCTGGTCCAGTAAGGCATCACATACCATAGTCTCCGGGATAGCCTTCAGTTTTTTCCTCGCCCTTGCCGCATCCCATTCCTCATTCATGACATCGCCGGTCCAGTCGTATACTTCATCGGGATCGCCTTCGACAACCTTTACGGAACAGGTATAAAAATACAGATCGCCGTTACGAAACTTCAGGTGCAGGCGCGGATTTGGCTTTGTCTGTTCATCGATGCTGTAGCTGCCGAACATGAGAAAGTGTATGCGCAGGGTCAGCTCCGGCAGGCAGATGAGGAAATGCTTGCCCCAGCTCTTAAAGTCCGTAACCTTCTGATTGTCCAGCGGACCCATATCGATCTTTGCATTTCCGCTGGCTTGCAGGATCTTCTTTCCTTTAAAAGACTGAACCAATTCTTTTACTATGACAATGGAAGGTCCTTCGGGCATTATAAATTATCAATTACCACGGGTATATGCAAAAGATGGACCACCTGCGGGCGTTAATTTCTGCACGCTTAAAAACCACAAATCGCGTCGCTGGATAAATAACTACAAAAAGCGCTAGAGGCTCGCACCCGTCAAACCTAAATAATACCATTAGTTTGAATAATCAATGCGGCAGCGGACGATATCCATATGCGGGCCTGTCCTAATTTCGATCCAAGGATCTCTGATTATGATAGACTATACCAAGGAAAAAGCGGAAAAGGCAAAGGCTTTTAAAAAGTTGATGGTAAAATGGCTCGCTATGCAGGAGACTGAAAGCAAAGCCACAATGTTATTGGCAAGAAACCCGGAAATAAAAATACCTAGGGCGATAAGGGACCGTAAAGCCTCCTGAATTCCCTTGCCCGAACTGCTGCTCGCCCTCCGTATCTGCACGATTCATTCCTCTCCTTCCGATCAGTTCATCCAGACTTCCCGATGGAATAAAATCCTTTTCCCCCTATCCCCCTTAAGGGGGTATGCTGTGGTCTATTTGATGAATGGTATATGGCCCTGTTCCCAAAATCTTATTTTAACTCATTATTCAGTCATAAAAATCCTGCAATGATAAAATTCTGTTACCTGACCGTCTGCTTAGTGGTGGCCCTCGCTGCTTATTCCCAGGAAGGCCTTCCTTCAGATTATCTGACCAAAGAATTTCATGCAGGCCGCAGGGAAGCGCTCCGGAAGGCGATGCCGGCTAATTCCGTGGCCGTCATTTTCGCATTTCCCGCCCGCACGTTCTCCAATGACGTCACCTACCCCTATCATCCCAATCCCGATCTGTATTATTTTTCCGGCTACAAAGAGCCCAATGCCGTGCTGCTGATCTTTAAAGAAACACAAACGGGGCCGGGCGGCAGCTATAAGGAGTTGTTCTTTATCCAGAAAAGGGATCCCTCGGCGGAACAATGGACGGGCCGCCGCATGGGCGTCGAAAAAGTAAAGTCCGAACTGGGCTTCGATCACGTTTTCAATGGCAGCGACTTTAAAGATTATCCCACCGGGCTTTCTTCTTTCAGCCATATATTATTTGCGGGCCTTCCCACCGATATCGCCGACGACGCCTCCGACTCCGCCGACCTCTATGATCTCCTGCAAACATTCAGAAAGAAAGCGGACATACCGGATAATTACGATGCGGAGGTCGAAGAAATATTGAGCCAGATCGTACAAACGGCGACCGTGCGCTATCTTCCGCAGATCAAGGCTTATTTAAATAAAAGAATGGCTGGCAGCGAAAAATTCAGCAAGAACGAGTCGATCCGGGCATTTCTCGATGTAAAGGATTCCGTCGGGCTGGTAGCTTATGCCCAAAAATTATCGTCACAAAAATTAAGCACAGCCGCATACACACAGGCCGTGTATTCGCTCCGCGAAATAAAAACGCCGGAAGAAATGGACCTGATGAGAAAGACAGTGGCCATTTCCAGCATCGCCCATGCCGAGACCATGAAGGCAGTCCAGCCGGGCATGTCCGAAGGTGAGCTCCAGGGTATCCAGGAATATGTCCATAAGAAACTGGGAGCGGAATATGTCGGCTATCCTTCCATCGTCGGTGCGGGCGCCAACGGCTGCATCCTCCATTACGAAGAAAATTCAAAGACCCATGTGGGCAACGATCTCGTGCTGATGGATGTGGGCGCAGAATACCACGGTTATTCCGCCGATGTCACCCGTACCTTTCCGGCCACCGGCAAATTCACCCCAGATCAGAAGGCCATTTACGACCTGGTTTACAAGGCCCAGGAAGAGATCTTCTTGCTTTGCCACGAAGGCACGCCTTTCGGAAACCTGAATAAAAAGGCGACCGAAGTGCTGGCCAACGGACTGATCAGCCTGGGCATCATCAAAGACAAAAAAGATGTTTCTCTCTATTATCCTCATGGCTGCTCGCATTTCCTCGGGCTGGATGTCCATGATGCCGGCAACTATGGCCAGTCCCTGAAAGAAAATATGGTGATCACCGTTGAGCCTGGAATTTATATTCCCGCCGGCAGTCCCTGCGACAAAAAATGGTGGGATATCGGCGTGCGTATCGAAGACGACGTGCGTATCGGAACAACGGATTATGAACTGCTCTCGCGCCTTGCCCCCCGCAAATCGGAAGATGTCGAAAAAAAGGTCGCTGAAAAGAGCGCGCTCAATGATCTCGTTCTCCCTGCCCTGAAATAGGCGGACCCGGGAGGATCGGAGCGTCGTACACTGAATTTTGCCAATCTGATAATAAACATTTATTTTACAGAAATGAATGTCCCGGCGTCCGCATGTACGGACCGGGAATATGCGGGCACACCAATATTTTGGCCTGTCCTTTGCAATCCTGTCTTAAACACCACAGTCTGGCAAGCCTGCCGCTGACCTGAAAATTCCGTCGTTACCCTTTGTATCTCTATTATAGCATAAAACCCAATTTTCATAAATATGGTAATAAGGATCATCCTATGCAGCGCTCTCTGCCTGGCCCTTTTTGGCCGGACCGCTTGCTGGGCGCAGGATAGCACGGCCCTCCCATCCCGATGGGACCTGCAGACCTGTCTGGATTACGCCAAAAAGAACAATATCCAGATCAACAGCCTCCGGCTTTCGGAAAGGATCAGCGAACAGGAATTCCTGCTGTCAAAGGCCGCCAGGATTCCCAATCTTACCGGTACGGTAACCCCGAATTATACACATAGCAAGAACGCCAATTCGGTGATCGGTGGCTTCCAGACACAGTCCAGCTTTGCCACCTCGTATTCCCTCGGATCCTCTATAATGCTTTACAATGGCGGACTCCTGCAAAACGATGTCAGGGAGAAGCGCCTGCAGATCCAGTCCGCCAACCTCAATATCATACAGAGCGAGAACGATATCACCCTGCAGATCACCCAGGCATACCTGAATATCCTGCTGGCCAGAGAAAACATCGTCTATATAAAAGATCTGCTCAATACGACGACGGCGCAGGTGGATCAGGGAAAGAAACAATACGAGGCCGGCAGCATTGCCCGGAACGCGCTTATCTCTCTGCAGGCCCAACTGGCCAATGACAAATACACCCTGGTGACAGCACAGAATACCGAAAGGCAAAATAAGCTCACGCTCAAACAATTGCTCCAGCTTCCCATTCCGGACAGCTTTGAGATCGTCGCACCCGATACCATCATTTCCACGGAAGCTATCCCTTCCCTGGACCAGGTAGAAAGCAGCGCCCTTCAGAACAGGCCGGAAATAAAAAATGGGCAAATAGGGGTAAATATTGCCCAATTAGAGCTGGCGAAGGCCAGGGCAGGCTTCCTGCCTTCCCTTATTGCATCGGGATCTTTGTCCAGCGGTTATTCCAATAACGAATCCATCGATTTCTTCCGGCAGGCCGATGATAATTTCTTTCAGCGGATAGGTCTCACGTTGACCATCCCCATCTTCACGAACCGGATCGCCAGGACCAATGTCGAGAACGCCAGGATCCAGATCGATCAGTCCAGACTTAACCTGAAGAACACACAGACCGTATTGGCGCAGGCCATCGAGCAGGCGTATATAAATGTTCTGAACGCCCAGGGTCAGTACGATGCGGCGGTGGAAGAAATGAAGGCCACCGGGGAAAGCTACCGCATCGCGGGTGAAGAGTTGAAGGTGGGTGCCTCGGACCAGGTAAACTTCCTCCAGCAAAAGACCCTGTACACGCAGTCCTTCCAGGCTTATATACAGGCCAAGTACAATGCGGCGCTCAGCGTCAAGATATATGATTTCTATATGGGCATAGCCATCAAATTATAAATGCCATTTTATATGACCAGGAAAAGGATTATCACGATTATTTGTTTGGTGCTGCTGGCAGGAGCGGCCATCTGGTTTTTCGGCTTCCGGAAAGAAGAAAAGCCCGTCGTGCTGCAAACGGATAAACCCGCGTACGGCTATATTTCAAAAAGCGTTACGGCGACCGGTATCATCGAGCCCGTGGATACGGTGACCATCGGATCGCAGGTGTCCGGGACCATCAAGAACATCTATACCGACTTCAACGCCAAAGTAAGAAAAGGACAATTGATCGCGGAACTCGACAAAGCCCTTTTCCAGGCGCAGGTCGATCAGTACAGCGCCAACCTGGAAGTTTCCAAAAGCACCCTGGTCTATCAAAAAAGTAATTTCGACCGGCAGACCCTGCTTTTTAATACCGGGGCCATCAGCAAGGCCGATTTTGAGAACGCCCAGAACCTCTACCTCACGGCAAAATCCAATGTGCAAAGCGTACAGGCCCAGCTGGATGCCGCCAATAAGAATCTTTCCTATACCAACATCTATTCTCCCGTAGACGGAGTCGTGCTCACCCGCAATATCAGCATGGGCCAGACGGTAGCCGCCAGTTTCAATACACCGACCCTGTTCATCATAGCAAAGGATATTTCCCGCATGCAGGTACAGGCTGCGGTGTCGGAAGCGGACATCGGGGAAGTAAAAGAGGGATTGCGGGTGAGCTTCACCGTGGATGCCTACCCGGATATCACCTTTACCGGAACGGTCAACCAGATCAGGCTGGAGCCCGTCGTCTCCGCCAACGTTGTTACCTATACTACGATCATCACCGCCCCAAATGAGGACCTGAAGCTAAAGCCGGGCATGACGGCGAATATTTTCATTTATACCAAAGAGGAAGAAAATGCGCTGCTGATACCCGCCAAGGCCCTGACCTTCAAACCGGATGCCTCGATGGCCAAACAATTCAAGATACCGGCCGATCAGCTGGAAACTGCTGCCGGGGGGAATTCCAGAAAAGGCGGCGGAGCAGGTGGCGCCGCCGGTCCTGCGGGCAGAACGGCATCTGCCGATGGTGCAGGCCGGGGACAGCATACCGGCCGGTCAAAGGACAGCACAAACGGCTCCAGACGATCGAGGGACAGCGGTGGCAGGACCATCGACAGCAGCCTGACCAAAACGACTGTGGGTCATGTGTGGGTAAAGGTTGGCGACAGCCTTGTACGCAAAAGGATAAAGACGGGCCTGAATGACGATACGCAGGTCCAGGTGCTCAGTGGACTGACCGTCGATGATGAAGTGGTGACGGGCGTTGAAATACCCGTCGCAGGAGCTGCGGCCAGCGGATCCGGTGCTGCAAGAAGTCCTTTCATGCCCCCAAGACGCGGTGGTGGCGGCAGACCGGGCGGCGGAACGGGCGGTGGCGGAACGGGTGGCGGTGGCAGGCCCGCAGGTGGCGGGAGATAGCAACGGCGAACAGACTGCGCCCGGGCCATGGCGGTTATGTTAAATCACAAATACGATGAGCAACAAGATCCTGGAACTAAAGGATATCAAACGCGAATTCAGAATGGGCGTCGAACTGGTAAAAGCATTGAAAGGCGTATCCTTCGATGTAAGTGCCGGGGAGTTCCTGACCATTATGGGCAGCAGCGGTTCCGGCAAAACGACCCTGCTGAACACGCTTGGATGCCTCGACAAACCCACGGACGGCACCTATCTGCTGGACGGAGTGGACGTCCGCAAGCTGTCCCGGAACGAGCTGGCCCGCCTGCGCAACCTTAAAATAGGATTTGTATTCCAGTCGTATAATCTGCTTCCCCGGACCTCTGCCCTTGAAAATGTAGAGCTGCCCCTGATGTACAATCCCGATATAAGCGCCAAAGACCGCAGGGAAAGGGCCGTAAGGGCACTCGAATCCGTCCAGCTGGCGGACAGGCTGGACCATACGCCCAACCAACTGTCGGGAGGACAGCAGCAACGGGTGGCTATCGCGCGCGCCCTTGTTAATGAGCCGGTTATGATCCTGGCTGACGAGGCCACCGGCAACCTCGATTCCAGGTCTTCGTATAGCATCATGGCCCTGTTGCAGGACCTGAACCAGAACCAGGGAAAAACGATCGTATTCGTTACCCATGAGCCGGACATCGCCTCGTTCAGCAACCGGACCATTACCCTGCGGGACGGAAAGGTGATGAAAGACAGCATCAACGAGAACAAGCGTTCGGCAAAAGAAGTGCTGGCTTCTATACCGACCACTGACGATTATTAAACCTTCCAGGCGATCTTGGCGAGACCGCTGATAAAATTAATACCATGAGCATGATCAACCTTCTACGGATCGCATTAAAAGCCTTGCAGCGTAATAAGCTCAGGGCCTTTCTGACTATGCTGGGCATCATCATCGGCGTGGCTTCCGTAATTTCCATGGTCGCCATCGGGCAGGGATCCAAGCAAAGCATCCAGCAACAATTATCCGGCATGGGGTCCAATATGATCATTATCCGCCCCAACAGCAATATCGCGGCTGGCGCCCGCCTGGATGCCACCAGCGTCCAGACCCTTACCCTCGACGACGTGAAAACATTGCAGAAGCAGGCCCAGCATCTGAGCGCAGTCTCCCCCCTTGCCTCGGCCCGGGGGCAGGCCATCAATGGAAATAACAACTGGCCTACCTCCATACAGGGCGTGAGCACGCAGTACCTCGACATCATCCGTCAATGGCCGCTGAAGGACGGCGTACCCTTCCAGGAAAAGGACATCGTTGCTGCAAGCAAGGTCTGTCTGCTGGGACAGACGGTGGTGACCAACCTCTTCCCGAATGGCGATAACCCGATCGGCAAGTATATCCGGTTTGGCAAGATCCCCTTCCTGGTCATAGGCACCCTGTCTGCAAAAGGGGAGAGCGCATTCGGTCAGGACCAGGACGATGTCATCATCGCCCCCTTTACCACCGTGCAGAAAAGGATCCTGTCCACCATCTATTTACAGAATATCTATACTTCGGCGACCGATGCGGCCTCCAACGATGCTGCAGCCGCCGAGATCTCGACGATCATGCGGGCGTCCCACCGCCTGAAGCCCACGGATGACGATGATTTTGCCGTGAGGACCATGCAGGAGCTGATCAATACCTTCAGCTCCACCAGCCAGTTGCTGACGATACTGCTGGCGGCCATTGCCGGCATCTCCCTGCTGGTGGGCGGGATAGGCATCATGAATATCATGTATGTATCCGTGACGGAACGTACCCGGGAAATAGGGTTGCGGATGTCTATCGGAGCGCGGGGAAAGGACATCCTGCTGCAGTTCCTGACGGAGGCCATCCTGATCAGCATTACCGGGGGGTTGATCGGGGTAGCCCTGGGCATCACCGCTTCCAGGCTGGTCACCTATTTTCTGTCCTGGCCGACCCTCATCACCGAATATTCCATCATATTATCCTTCCTGGTCTGCGCCGTGACCGGCGTCTTTTTCGGTTATTACCCCGCTCAGAAAGCTTCCCGGCTCGATCCCATAGAAGCTTTACGATATGAGTAAAAATCCATGATCAATCCTTATCTTGTGCTAATTTTGCCATATGAACAGAAAAGAAGAGGTACTACAGGATGTAGTCATAAAGTTCGCCGGAGACTCGGGCGATGGTATGCAATTGACGGGAAGCCAGTTCACCAATAATACGGCGATGTTAGGGATCGATCTCGCCACTTTCCCCGATTTCCCCGCCGAGATCCGCGCACCGCAGGGTACCCTGCCCGGAGTAAGCGGCTACCAGCTGCGTTTTTCCAGTGACAAGGTATTTACGCCAGGTGACGATTGCGATGTGCTCGTCGCCATGAATGCCGCTGCCCTCAAAGCGAATCTCAAAGGCCTGAAAAAAGGCGGTAAGATCATAGCCAATGTGGAAGGCTTTGACAGCAAGAACCTGCGTCTGGCCAACTATCCCGATGGCATCAATCCCCTCGAAGACAACAGCCTCGACAACTATGAGGTCATAAAAATAGACATTACCAAAATGACCCGGGAGGCGTTGAAAGACATCACCATGGGCACGAAGGAAAAAGACAGGGCCAAGAATATGTTCGTGCTCGGCTTTCTGTACTGGATGTACAACAGGGACATGGAGAACACCCTCAAATTCCTGAAAGATAAATTCGGAAAAAAGCCGGAGATCTTCGAAAGCAATGCCAAAGCCCTGCAGGCAGGGTATAATTTCGGCGATACCACGGAAACCTTCACCACGACCTACCGGGTCGAGAAGGCAAAGATGTCCCCGGGCGTATACCGCTCCATCATGGGCAATCAGGCGCTGGCCTATGGGCTGATCGCCGCTTCGCAAAAAAGCGGTCTCCCGATATTTCTGGGATCCTATCCCATTACCCCCGCATCGGATATCCTGCATGAGCTGAGCAAGTATAAATCTTTTGGTATACGCACTTTCCAGGCCGAGGACGAGATCGCCGGGATCACCGCGGCTATCGGTGCCGCCTACGGCGGGTCCCTCGGCATTACCACGACATCCGGGCCCGGCATGGCGCTGAAGGCAGAAGCCATGGGGCTGGCTGTTATGCTGGAGATCCCCCTGCTCATCATCGATGTTCAAAGGGGAGGCCCATCCACCGGTCT
>DATHHO010000002.1:0-66435 GCA_035317125.1 Puia sp. | reverse complement strand
CCTTTGGTCCCGATGGGATCGGCGCTCAACCATCTGCCCAGCCAGGGGAGGTAATACCGCGCGCCATGGTATGCCATGCCAGTTTCCTCATCCCTTTCCATCCCCGTATAACGGTAACGTTTGGCTGCTGCCCGCAGATCCTTGCCAGCAGCGGTATAAGAGGTGGTGCCATAAGGATGATATTCCTCATAAGAGATAAGGGCGCCATCCCCGTCCAGCTCGAGGGAGGAAGAGCCCTGATGATTCCCGTGTTGGTAACGGATCAGCTGATCCTGATCGGCGGAGACGAGTTGTTGGCCATCTTTTATGGTCTTTGTCTCGACCAGCGCTATGCGACGGGTGTCGTCCATGATATGGAGGGTCTCCGTTTCTTCCTGTACTGCGCCGGCGCTGTTTATTTCCCGGTAAAGCTCAAACCCCTTAAGATAGATCCGCTCCGTCCTTGTGCCGTCGAGGTGTTCGATCACCTTACGGGCGCGTTGTCCATTCCCATCATATACATAGAAAGCCGTGCCGCCGCCGCCGAGGTCGGCCCGTTGCAACTGGTCCTTGTAATTCCATTGCATCGCCTGCAGATGTGGCTGGTTGAGCATATTGCCATGGGCATCGTACTGATACCGCGTGATGGCGGCGCCTACAGAAGTAGACAGCAACTGGTTGTTCTTTACGCTGTCCGCGGCGATGCCCAGGGCCTGACGGTCCGTATCATTGTTGTTATACCGGCAGGTCCGGGTGTAGCTGCCTGCCCCGCACACATGCTGAAGCTGAAGGATATTTCCCACTCCGTCATAGATATATTTCTGCGTGTAATTACGAAGCGCCTGTGTATCGCCGGAACTGGCCACATTTTCAAATGGAAAATTCCGGACATTGTTATTTCCGGCTGTTTCATTCACCGTATTCTGACCGGAGTGCTCACGGCCCATTGCGGAGGTAAGTCTGTAAATGGCATCGTAGGTAAAGTCGTTTTCTGCCTTGATCTGCGCGTTATTAAAAAATATGTCGGGTTGTGCCGCGTCTTTTATAAAGCTGATATTTCCAACAGGGTCATAAGTATACCGGAGATCCTGCAGATCTCCAGGCTTGTCCGGACTGCTGGTGCCGAGGTGGGCTAACCTGGATGTCTTCAGGTCGTATTCATAATCCGTCTTTCTGTCATTGCCATACAGGATGCTTTCCCGGCGTCCTTTTGCATCATAGCCGATATCCTTTATAAATGATTTTTCCGCGGACCCTTTTATACTTACCAATAATTCATTGAGGGCTCCTGCCTCATTGTACAGCATCCGGGTAATGCTGGCATCGGGAGACTGCACCTGCGTCTTCCGGTCGAGCGCATCGAAGACGGTGGTGGTGGTGAACGGGGTCGCTTCGAGACCGGCATCGGTGAGCTGGTTCCAGTCGGCATTGTCCTTGTAGCCTTTTACCAGCTGTCTTGAAGACTGGACGATATTCCCTTTGAAATCGACCAGTAAGGAAGTGGTGATGCCGGCGCCATCATAATGCTGGTAGGTCCGGCCGCGCAGGTTCTTCGCTGCTGCATCGGCAAGCGACTCCCCGTAGACGATCTTTTCGGTGTTGATCTCCGGATCCTGATCCCGGCGCATAAATATTTTTACCGGCCGGTGAAGCTGATCATATTCGTAGCGGAACACCTGATCGCGGCTGTCAAAGCTGCGCATGGGCTTGCCCATTACATCGTTGATCACCCAACGCATGCCCCCGTCCATACCCAGATGGTATACCTGCGCGCCCAGCATGTCGTATCTGAACTGCATAACGATATTCCCGGCAGCATCCGTCACGTCCAGCAGATTGCCCTCTATATCGGACCGGGAAGTTGTTTTGTATTTTCCATCAGGACCGTTATCTGCCATGTGCAGAAAGCCCTTGCCCAGGGAATCGAGGACGATGCTGGTGGGGGTATTGGCATGGGCGACCGCCTTTTTTGCCGCAGCTACTTCTTCGGGAGTAGCTATGGAGGGAACAGGAGCAATGATCCTGTCTTTATACCACTGGCTGTCCAGCACGGTGTCGTTCTGGTCAAAGGAATGCTGCGCCCAGGAGCTGAATTCCAGTTTGGTGAAGCATCCGCCGGGCAGGTCGGTGCGGATGACGCGCCCGGCCGGATCGTACCGGATAATGGGTGTTACGCCGCGTTCCACAAGGGACCTGGAGTCCTCATAATCCGGGGTCGTGCTGAAATAAGGTTCGTACTGTTTGACCGGCTTGCCTTTGTTGTTGAGGATGGTGCGGCCGTTGCCAACCCAGCGCAGGTTAGGCGTGGTGTCTGTTTCGGTGACGGTGCCGTCTTCGTTTTCCATCAGGGCAATGCCTGGCTCCGCCTGCTGTTTTTGCATGATCACCTGCCCCTCTCCATCCATGTAGCTATAGGCCGTACGCCAGGCGGTATCCTTATCCGGCTGAACGTTTGGGAAATAATGTGTTTCGCGGGAATCGGTCCTTATGAAGTTGGGGCTTCCCGTGTTGACGTAACTGAACAGGTCATATTCCAGTTTATGGGTAGGCTGATCGGCGGGCGAGGCCTCTGCCGTCGTGATATCAAGCAGGTCTCCCATATCCTCTTCTTCTTTCCCCATTACAAAGCCTCCCACTACCATACCGAGCTCATCGGAGCGGATACCACCCCGGTTGTTATTGATATCCATGATCAGCCAGGGCATCAGGGTCCGGTAGTTAAATCCGAGCAGCTCTGCCTTATTGTCCAGCTCATCCACTGTGCTCTGGACAAAAAAGCGATAAGTGGGATCGTATTGGATGCGCGCGCTGAACCCAAAGGGATCGGACATTTTCGTGATCTGATAAAAATTAGCCGGGTCGAAGGTATGGGTACCGGACGCTATCCAGTAGTTGCCATCATTGAAATGCGCATATCTGCCTTCATGGATGAGGAGGTCATCATTTATCTTGTCGCCAAAAATAAAATCTCTCAGCTCCGGGGTCATCGATAACTTGAACGATTGGGAAGGCAATGCCCGGGATTCCAATATGCCCAGGTCAAGCGGCCCGGTCATGTCATTCTTCAGAAAGAGAATACGTACGTGTTCGATCAGTCTTTTCTGCAACTGCCCTTTTGCCGGAAGCGTCAGGTAAGCAATATCCGCCGACTGTCCGAAGGCTGTATTTATTTCATCGATGGAAAAATATCCCGATGCGCCGGGGGTCGTACCGGTGAGTTCGTATGTTTTTTCCTCATGGCCTGCCGGCAGGTGATAGTCCACCGGGGTATCGACTTTGTTTGTAAAGCCTTTGTCTGAAAAGATAATGTGTGTGCTGCTCTGTTCCGCTTGTTCCCCGGCTGTCAGGCTTGCATCGGCGATCTTTCTTCCATAAGCGATGGTCGCGGCTGCCAGCACATTGCCAAATTCATCTGCCTTAATGGTCATATTATGCGAAACGCGGGGGTCGGAAGGATCGCGTTCATAGGTGTAGGTAAGGGATTCGCTCTCCTGGACGGCAAAGACCGCGTATGGGTTCTGAACCCTGGGCTGTAGCAGACGGATGAGGCAACTTTGGTGTGAAGTGCTGTAGGGATGCATGGCCAGTTCACTGCCGTCGGGGGAAAAGATCTCTACACGGAGCGGCAAACCCTTGCAGGCCCGCAGCGCTTCCCGCCATTCGTCTACGGTCAGGGTGGGTGGCAGGGGTGGGTCGGTGAGCTCTTTTTCGGGTATTGCGGCGTTCTGATAATATTCGTGGGCAAACTGGCTGAACATTTTCTCTTTGTCCAGGAAGGCCCCGGTATGATACCAGGTCCGGGTGAGGATCGGAGGCTGATGAATTTCCTCATCCACCAGTTGGACAGCTCCGCCCGGGTCGGCCTGTTTTTTATAATTCTCAAAATCTTCGGTATCTGTCTGATCGACCCGGCCGAAGCCGCGGAATTCGCGTTCGGCATGATCAAAATATCCGTGATGATACGTGTACTGGTTGGTTAACCTCGACTTGCGGACCTGATCGATCATTTCAACCTGACCGACGCATTGTACCACGAAGGGTAATTTCGTCACCCAGGGAGTGCCGGCCTTTTTGTCTGCCAGGTAGAAGAAAGTGGAAGGCTTATACCGGATATTTACCTCCTTGCCCATGTTGTTGCGGTAAGCGGTCAGGATATGCGGCTTCCTGCCGCCCATCAGATCGATATAACGAAGCGGGTCGCTGGCATATCGCGGCAGAGGAGACGACCATACAATGCAGCCGGTGCCGTTGCCCATGAGATCGATAACGGAGACAAAGGAGTGGGCATCCGTTGGGGGGAAAGGAAGCGGGTTTACCGCATTGACGATGTTGTTATCCGTCCAGCCGTTGCCGGCCTGGTTGAAATAAATTTTAAACGAATTGCGTCCGAGATAGATCATGTCGGTGGTCCCAGATCCGTCGAGGTCCGCCAGCTTTATGAACTGGGGATGGAAATTCTCGGGGCTGTCCAATACGGGAGCATTGCTCATGCTGACTCTGGCGCCGAACCTCCCATAGCCAAGATTGGGCCAGTAGGACACCTCGCTGTAGCGGATGCGCACAATATCCATCAGGCCGTCGCCGCTCATGTCCGCCAGCACGACGGACTGGGTGCTGTCGGCAAAAACAATGGCGGGCCCTTTTTCCTCATCGAAGGGCTTTGTGGTCCTTTTATAAGATTCGAAGCCGTCTTTCCCTTTCGATGCGTACCAGGTGAATACCTCTTCCTCGGATATGAGGATATCGGCCATGCCATCCCCGTTCAGGTCGAGGAATTTCAGGTTGGGATCGAGGAGATCGATATTGGGTAACGAACCGAAGTTCCGGAAAGGCTGCCATTCGTTGTCATCACCGAGCTCGTAATAACCATCCAGTTGGTTGCTCACCAGGAATTTCTGGCCTCTGGCCTCTATGTCCTGAAAATGGAGACCGGCAGGCGACAGCCCTTTCAGGGAAGGACTGGAGGCCACTAGCCGCATTCCGTCCAGCTGGCCATCACCGGAATTGCCTTTGTAGTACCATGCGCCTGCCCGTTCGGTCAGGATGCCGGAAATACCTTCATTGTAGAGATCGATCCACTGCCAGGCATTGTCATCGATACCGGTAGGCAGGTTGTCGAGGCTTTCTCTGGGGAGGGTTTTTATTTCCGTATTCCAGCCCAGTTGTTCGTAGGTGAATTCGACGGGCGGAAAAGCTTTCTGCGTGCGGGAGCCGTCAGGCTTCCGGATATAGCCTTTCTGTGAGATGGAGGTGAGAAAGGTAAAGGCAGTGCCGGCGTTGTATTCCAGGTCCATCGAACGGACCATGCAGGGCTGGGGGCCCAATTCGGGGAAATGGTGAAACATGAGTGCCCGCCGGCAAAGCCGCCAGGTCCTGATCTCAAAGCCGGCGCGATAATCCGAAAAAGGATCTGTCCGGCACGGCCAGCCTTTGTCGTCGTTGGGCTGGGGATCGGCCGAGTCATGCTCGCCATAGTCGAGCACAAGCTCGAGCAGGTAGTCTATACCGGCCAGGAAATTTTCCCAGGTTTGTCCGCTGGTGCTGACGACGCTGTCGATCGCCGAGGGATCGAAGTGAGATTTATTAGCGTATTTTATCCTTTTCAGATAGGTGTTGGCGCATGGCGAAAAATCATTCAGCCGGTTCCTTTCGTGCGACAGCTCCGGCACGTTTATCTTATCTTCTTTTTTATATCCTAGCTGGAAGCAATTGCCTTTATCGTCATAGCTGAATTCGAAAAGCCATTTGAAGATGTGGCCGGGGTTGGCGGGATCGGCGATCTGCGCCGATCTGCTCCTGCCGAAAACGGATACGGCATTATTGCCGTTGGTGACTTTCCAGTAAACGTTGCCGTCCGGCTCCGTTATTTTTTCGATACGCGAGAATGCGCCATCGATCCTGGGGCGATAGCGGGTGATGGTGATCCCGTCCGTGGTGCTGCTGTCTTTTATCCAGTTACCGGCAGTGTCCTGGTGTAATGCAGGTACAAGATCTTCGGCACCGGCGAAGATGAAGATATCGGATTCGCCGGCGTCGTTATATTGTGGAAGCTGCTGCGCGGTCTTTCTGGAAATGGCAGATGACGCAGCGTTCCAGCCCAGGCCGAAAACGCCGTTTCCGCTGCCGGAATTATAGTTTAACGTCAATGACGGTGTAAATGCATTCCGGGAAGGGGAAAGTGGAAAGGGAATGCTGTATCCTGCGGTGCCATTGGCGGCGTTGACGGAAAATTTATCGTCAATGGATTTTATGGCTCCCCCGCCTTTGGGCAATGTTATCTGGGGTGCGGATAGGGTGCTGTAGCCAGATTCTTTTTTCCCTGGATTTTCCTTTGAAGATGGGCCATCTGAAAAGGGATATGAGCTTTTGTTTTCCATTGATTATTTGCGGATTGATCTGTTAATGCCGATATGCGCCGATGTCGTATGTTGCTGCGAATGTTGTTATGATCTGCGACGGCCGTTATGTTCTGCGAATGTTGTCGTGTTGCTGCATTGTCGTTATGTTCTGCGAATATTGTTGTGTTGCTTCAATGTTGTTATGTTCTGCGAATGTTGTCGTGTTGCCGTGACCGCTTACTGAATTTTCCGGATACGGTTGTTCCAGAGATCTGCCACATAAATGAATCCATTGACGGTGTCGAAGGCCAGGCCAGCTGGAAAATTGAATTGTGCGTAGGGCGCTTTT
Source organism: Puia sp. (assembly GCA_035317125.1). Lineage (GTDB taxonomy): Bacteria > Bacteroidota > Bacteroidia > Chitinophagales > Chitinophagaceae > Puia. Next base: position 59,769 of record DATHHO010000002.1, on the reverse strand, counting down.
CCATCGAAGTACCCGGCAATGCCAGCGCCCGCTACAGTGGTCACTATGCCAGCAGGTGTGATCTTACGGATGCGGTGATTGACCTGGTCTGCTACATACAGGTTGCCGGAAGCATCGATCTTGAGGCCAGTGGGATGGTTGAACATGGCCGAAGTACCGGTCCCATCGGCAAATCCGGCGATGCTGCCTGCTATCGTGCTCACCACGCCGGCGGGCGTGAGCCTGCGGATCCGGTGGTTCCAGTTGTCCGCTATATATATATTTCCGGCAGCATCCATGGCAATGCCATTGGGGAACTGAAACTGTGCGGACGCGGCGGCGCCGTCGGCAGTTCCTATTATTCCAGAGCCCGCCAGGGTGCTGACCACACCGGCCGGAGTGACCATACGGATCCGGTGGTTACCGGCGTCCGTAACAATTAAGTTTCCAGCACTATCTATTATAATGGCAGTCGGCTGACGGAACATGGCGGAAGTCCCCGGCCCATCCGCGAAGTTCGAATTCCCATTACCCGCCAGGGTGCTGACGATCCGTGCCGGAGTGATCTTACGGATCCGCTCGTTACCGTTGTCCGCAACGTATATATTTCCTGCGGCATCCATGGCACAGCCGGCGGGCGATTTGAACTGAGCAGAAAGGGCGGGTCCTTCGAGATACCCTCCGCTCAGCAGGCCATTGCCGGACCCTGCCACGGTAGTTACCTGTCCGCCCCCGATGGAGATCTTCCGGATCCGGTGGTTAGACGAGTCCGTTACCAGCAATTCTCCCGAACTGGTGAACGTGATATCAGTGGGGGCGGCAAACTCAGCGGCAAAGAGGCCGCTGTCGATCATTCCCGAGACACCGTTACCTGCATAGGTGGTTACATTCTGGACGGGCGGAGCGATCGTGCGGATCCGGTTGTTGGCGGTATCGGCTATTATGAAGTTGCCGGCAGCGTTTACGGCAATGCCGCAGGGCAGGTTGAATGCTGCTGTCTGGGGTGGTCCGTCCATCCACTGCGCTGCGCCGTTGCCGGCCAGGGTGCTTACGGTCCCTGAAGGGGTGATGGTGCGTATCCTGAAGTTACTCCTGTCTGCCACGTAAACATTACCAGTTGCATCTACGGCTACTCCAGCCGGTGTATTGAAACTAGCCTGGGCGCCTGCTCCTTCGGCAAACCCCATGATTCCCGATCCAGCCAGGGTGGTAACGCCCTCGGCCAGGGTGATCATGCGGATGCGGTGATTATTCCCATCGGCTACATACAGCGTCCCTGAAAGATCTACGGCAACGCCCGAGGGACTGCTGAATTGGGCAAAGATGCCCGGGCCATTGGCAAAACCTTCCATACCATTGCCAGCCAGCGTGCTCACCAGACCCGACGGTGAAATCTTTCGGATACGATGGTTATTCGTGTCCGCCACATAGATATTTCCTATCGTATCCACCGCTATGCCGCCCGGGGAGTTGAACCGGGCGCTCGAGCCGGGTCCCTCGGCAAAGCCTTGCAGACCACTTCCTGCCAGCGTACTGACCTGTCCAGACGTCGTGATTTTCCGGATGCGCTGGTTGCCGGAATCCGCGACATACACATTCCCGGAGGTGTCCACCGCTACGCCAGCGGGATAAAAGAATTGTGCAGCAGCACTGGCGCCATCGTTAAATCCAGGAGCTCCATTCCCCGCAAAAAGGCTGGTTACGCCACTGGTGGTGATCATACGGATCAGATGGTTACTCTTATCGGCCACATAAACATTTCCAGCAGCGTCGATGGCTACCCCTGCGGGAACATTGAAAGTTGCGGACAACCCTTCATTAGATCCCGACTGGCCCGTACCGGCCAGCGTGCCCACCACGAGCGTCGTCGGGGGATCGGTCGCAAGGGCCTTATGTTTTTCTGCGGAAGACGATGTTGGTGAATGTTCACGGCGGCGAGGATGATGGGTCATATTATTTTTTTAAAGCCAGTTGGTTGAATGCTGTTGTTAGTCTTGCCCTGAGGGATGCGCATGCCTGAGTTGGTATGAGCCGGGAGTATGCGCAATACAAATAAATGGATTTACCTGATTGGTCAGATCATCAACTAACTGACGGTAGGGGGCCATTAGTTAATGGTCCGGTTTGCATCATTAACGGCTGAAAATAAAACACCCTGCCTGGGTGGGCAGGGTGCTGATCTCTCTTATGTGACCCTCAATACCAGGTATAAGCGACCGGGGTGAAGGAGGAAGTGCCCCAGATCTCCTGTGATTTTGTTATTCTGTTCTGTGTATCGTATTCATAGTTGTAGCTGGTCTGGGGATAATCGCCCGTGTTGTCGTGCCCAATGTCCCTTGCGAGCTTTACAGGGTTCTTGCTGCTGAGACCGAGAAAGGCCTGGCCATAATTTACGTTACCGAGGGTGTTGGTCACGTCGGTAAAGTATGCATCATAGTAGTATTTGGCACCGGTGGTGACCGAGCTGCCATCGTCCAGGGAGAATTTTACGCTGTCCAGGTTATTATTGGTGTAGAAGTAGGTATAATCCCAGCGAATGGCAGGTTGATTGCTCAGTGTCCTGATCGTGGTAAATGTCAGGAGCTGACCGGCTGACGTGTAGGTGTAGAGGTTCAGATCGCTGGTGAGGTATGTATTGCTGCTGCTTGTCGCCAGCCCTTTGGTATTTAGCTTGTACACTTCTTTGCCCGTGAAGACCTGGGTGGTGTCGTAAAAGCTGATCCCGACGCTGGTATCCGTATACGCGTAATCATACCTGCCATAGTGGTCGAGGACGATCTGGCTGACCCGTCCTTTGCTGTCATAGGTGTAAGTCCTTATGTCGTTACCGGCGATAATGGTCTTGACTTTTGGGGCCGGGGGACCGGGAGGGTCCGTGGGTGGGTGCGCGTCTTTTTTACAGGAATAGATCATAAAAATAAAAATGAAGGGTAGGGCAATAGAATGCCTGCTGTGTAATTGCATAGAAATGGATTTAGGATGACAAAATAGAAAAACCGGTCGCTTATGCAAGCGGCATTGATCTAACGGCGGTATTTTTCTTTTTAACGGTCATGGGGGTTGGGGCAGGAGTATGAGAGTCCGGAAATCGGAGAAATGACGCCGTTCAGTAAACGCCGGTGAGAATGATGAGAGGCGGATTTATTTTGCAGATTAAATAATAATTTTATGTCTATTTTTTCAAAGATCGGCGCATGGATGTCGAAAGCCTTTAAGAGTATCAGGACTGACGGCGCGAAGATCGCCATCGCCATTACGGAAGCGTTGCAGGCTGCGCTGAAGGGCGGAACCGTCGCTGCGATCGCGGATCTGGTATCGGGGATCTTCCCGAATGTCAAGAATCTGCCACAGGAGATCATTGCCGACCTCGATATCCTGTTGCCGAAGGTGCTGGCTACGGAGCTTGCCATCGAAGGGTTGCCGGATAACCCCACAGAGCAGGATATCCTGAATTTTGAAAAGATCGTATTGGCTGCATTCAAGGTCCAGGATGATAAATCAAAGTTGTGGACGGTGCTTTCGGCGTAGATCTATGGGATCCTGCGGAAGCATACCGGAGATCCGAAGATCACTTTCTTCGAGTTGGTGACTGATGTCGAAGAGGCTTTCCAGGATTATAAGAAGGATGTCGCGGGTATGGAGGGGGAATGAACGGATGCGGCCGGGACCGGAAACGATGGACAGGTATGGAACGTGTGGATGACCGGGAGGGGCAATGAAACGGTATGCAGGATGATGAGGATGATCAGGAAGGGAAGCGCGTGGATATATAGGAAGACGTGGATAGCGAGGAAGGGAAGCGGACGAGTATGGGGGAAGACGTGGATAGTCAGGAAGGGAAGTGAGTGGATATTCAGGAAGGGGAATGAACTGGCCAGTAAATTGTATGATATTTTAAAAAGGAAGGATGAGATATCTTGGCATCAACTACGACACGGGAACAAAGACGACAACGGGAGGGTTGACGCGGGAAGTATTCAGCGTAAATATTGTCAGACGGGAGATAGAACTGATCAGGCATGAATTGCATTGTAATGCGATAAGGATCAGCGGAGATGATATCGGGAGGATCGTCACGGCGGCGGAGATCGCTCTGGCCACGGGTTTGACGGTGTGGTTCTCCCCTTCGCTGAGGTATAAAAACCAGGATATCACCCTACAGCATATTATACAGGGCGCGAATGCGGCGGAAAGGCTGCGGAGGCAGTATCCTGACATTATATTCGTGGCGGAATGCGAACTGACCTTGTTTACCAGCGGCTTTGTCAAGGGGGAGACAGGGATGGACAGGATGAAGAGAATGTTTGGCCTGCCTGGCGTCCTTATGAATATGCTGGGGATGAGGCGCAGATATAATGACCGGCTGAATGATTTTCTTTTGAGAGCGATGCGGGAAATCAGGATGCGGTTCCATGGGCAGGTGACCTATGCCTCTGGACCCTGGGAAAAAGTGAACTGGGACCTTTTCGATATTGTCGGTGTGGACCTCTACCGCGCTTCCTACAATAAACAGACCTATGAGAAAGACCTGCAGCATTATAAAAAGCCGGGGAAGCTGCTGAGCATAACGGAATTTGGTTGCTGCACTTTCCATGGCGCCGACGATAAGGGGGCGATGGGCTGGGCGATCGTCGACTGGAAACAGGCCAGGCCCGCGTTGAAGGGAAAATATGTGCGGGATGAGACCGTACAATCGAACTATCTTCTGGAACTGCTGGAACTCTTCGACAGGGAAGATGTCTTCGCCGCATTTGTATATACGTTCGCCAGCTACAATTATCTCTACAACGAAGACCCGGCTTATGATCTGGATCTGGCTGCCTATGGGGTGATGAGGGTGCTGGAAAGCAACGAGACGGGGATCAAAGGGCTGCCACTGATGCCGAAGAAGTCGTTTTTTCAACTGGGCGGATACAATAAAGGATATTTCGGGGACAGGGCGCTGGGGGGCAGATGATCATTCCGATCTTAAACTTTTCACAGGATTGGCAATAGCCGCTACTATCGACTGGATGCTGACGGCCATGAACGCTATGGTAACAGCCATCAGCCCTGCCAATAAAAAAACACCAGCCCCCATGGAGATACGATAAGCAAACTCCTGCAACCATTTGTTCATGACAAGCCATGCTATTGGAGCCGAAATCACAAAAGCTATGATAACCAATTTTAAAAAATCACCTGTGAGAAGCACAACAATTTGTCGGACAGAGGCTCCCAGCACTTTTCTTACACCTATTTCTTTGATCCGCTGTTTCGTTGACAAATGGGCAAGGCCGAATAGTCCTAAAGCGCATATTGCAATAGAAAGAATGGTAGCGATGCGTATAACTTGTTGCCAATGCTCTTCCTGAACATACTCTTTTGCATTGAGCTCATCGAGGAAATTATATTGGTAGACTGCTTTTGGAAGGACCTTTCTGTACACTTTTTGTAACGCCGCCATTGCCTCTTTTTGTTTCAGCTTTTCAACTTTAATCCAGATCTCAGGACCATACCAATCACTCATAAGCATGACCATTGGCTGAATGGGCACCCTCAACGAGCCAAAATGGAAATCTTTTACAACCCCTACGATTGTTTTGACCTCTTTGTCGAAATATTCATCTGTCCTCACCTGTGTACCAATTGGATTTTCAAGACCTGCTGCCTTTACGAAAGCTTCATTTACGATCACAGAACGGTTCTTGTCCGTTGGATAAGCAGGTAAAAAATTACGGCCTTTCCTGAGGGGTATCCCCAATGCCTGGAGATAATTTTCATCGACGACTTTATGTACGGCCTGAACAGACCGATCCTTTAGTTTTACTTCCGACATACCACTGCGATCCCCACCGAAGGATACGGTCTCTATCGAAGGTTCAGTTCTTAGTTCATTGCGAAAATAATCGCGGACCGGCTTCAGTTCTGTGGCGCCTTCTATTGAGGTAAGCATTACCTGGCCTGGATTATAACCCAGATCTTTTGTTCTTATATAATCCATCTGACCATAGTAAACAAGCGTAGCGATCAGCAGGAATACGGCTAATGCGAACTGGACAACGACCAGACCGCGTCCAGATAAATTGCGACCCGACAATTTATGCCTGTTGTAGAGAACTTCGGAAGGCTTGAAATTTGATAAGACCTTAGCAGGATAAAAACCGGCCAATAAAATGATGACCACCAGAATAAGTATAAAATAACATAACAGGGATGTATCAAAACTATTCTGAAATAAAATCTTTTTGTCCGTTAAGCTGTTGAATACAGGTAATGAAATACCCGTTATGATAAGTGCAAGTAGGAAGGCTAAAAAACACAGTACCGCCGATTCGCCTAAAAACTGTCGGATGATCTGGAACCGGCTGCCACCCACTATTTTCCTTACCCCAACTTCTTTTGCTCGCTTCAGGGAGCCTGCTAAACTGATGTTGACAAAATTAATGCCTGCCATCAATAAAATAAATGCGGCAATGCCCATAAACAAATAAGAATACACTGGATTACTCCCATTGGCGACACCGGCTTCTGCGTTACCAATATTTTTCCCAAGCGGGTCTAAATGTATATCGGTCATCGGTTGCAGACCATAGCGAACGTGGGGGTCGAAGCCATAGCTTTTTATATTGTCGGCAAGCTGTTGTTTTGCATTAAAAGCAAATATGTCCGAAAATTTTTGAGTAACCGCTTTCAGATCCGCATCGGGGCGAAGGACTATATATGTGCCAAGATATGCATTGAGCCAATTATCATCCCTGAAAGAAAGCTGCATGAATTTTAGTGGAAACAGCGCGTCGAACTGAAAGGAGGAATTCAACGGCGGGTCCTTTACGATGCCTGTTATCCGCAATGGCTTGCCAAATCGCTTTGCAGAAGGGTCGGCATCCATCTGAAGTTGCTTGCCTACAACATCTGTGCTGTTAAAATACCTCATCGCCGTAGTTTCGGTAATAACGACCGAACCGATATCCTCCAATGCCATTTTCGGATCTCCACGTAATATGGGAAATGAAAAAACAGTAAGAAAGCTGTTGTCTACAAACAGTAATTTCAGGTGTAATGCTTTATCGTTTGCGATCACATCTCCGGAAACGCCTCCTCCCAAAACCCTTGTAAAATCCATTAGTTCGGGAACTCCGGCTTTGAATGCAGGACCCTGCACCTGTCCGGTGCCACCCGTTTCCTGCGGCCTCCCCTCTCTATTTTCGGTCAGCGTGGTCGTAATGCGATAAAGGTTCGGGATGTTCTTATGGAATGTATCGAAACTCCTTTCGTCTCTCCAGTAAAGAACGGCTAGCAGGACGCAACTTATTCCTATCGATAATCCAATGACATTTATCAATGAATAAAGCCTGTTTTGCCAAAGATGGCGAAAAATGTTTTTTATATTGAAACGCCGACCCATATCTCTTTAATTATGTTTTGCGGGATCGATGTGGGGGTTGGAGGGAGTGATACCGGCCAGCACCAGCAGGATACCGCTGATGGCGAGGGATTCGAACAGGCCCATGCGGTCGCTGGGATCATTGGGCGTCGTGACGAACCGGGGTATATGCAGCAGAATAAACCAGGCGAAGACCATGACGCCGGATAGCGCCGCCGCTAATTTCCTTGTGCGTGGGAGCAGGAGCCCTATGCCAGCGGCCAGCAAGGCCACGGCAGTGAAATAGGTCCAGAAGACATGAAAAGGGATGTATGCGGGGATAAGGCCGAACACAAACTCTGCGTATTTAAAATGCGAGCATCCGCACATGATGAGGAACAGGCTGAGGAAAATAATACCCGTCATTACGAGCCCTTTGTTGGCGGCAAGTGGACTGCCGGGTTGCCGGAAGGAAATTCCGCGGTTGTTCTCCCCGAAGAATGAAGCGGCAACGATGAATGCGCCGCCGGCGAGGGCCAGGGTCTTGTAGCCATTGAGGGTCCAGAGGATGGCCTCAAACGATTGGCCGATCATGTTCGGCAGATACCGGAACAAAAATGAGTAGATCAGGATGATGGCGCCGATGGTAAGCGCGGCGGCCCCCGCCATTTTGCGCAGGATGATGGCAAGCCCGAGGATGATGAAGAGCGTTCCTGCAATATAGGCCCAGGCCAGCTTGCCGGCAACCTGAGCGGGCCATTCCGGCGGGCGGCCTACTATAAAGTCGCCCACGATGAGGCAGACCACACCTAAGGCTATGATGCCAAGCGCAAAGAACAGGCGACCGTATCTGAGAAAGTTATTCATTGATGGATGTTTGTCTTGATGATGTTTATCCGATGCCGATTATCAATAAATATAGCTTCAATTTGCAGCAAATCAAAATGCCTTCGTTTCCGGAAGGACGCGAATGATTTTTTTATGTTTATGTCGGTCGGTGGCCCGACTCTTTTTGGAGCTGGTTTTAATGAGTTCAGGGACCATTATGCACGTATTACCAGGCAATAAACCGGGTTAAGCGATTTTTCCGGAGGGGAGGGGAAATGTAAAGGCAACTAAGAAGCGTCTGCATGGAGGCAGGATTCAGCAGCAATGTCAGTAACATGCCCATATTAAATGAAACCTTGATATTGTAGTAGTAATACCTATTAATGTTACCGTGTTTATACGGTATTTTCTTTTCTTTGTAAGAATTTAATCTTAGCCTGAATTTTAGTTCTTGTTAATAGTATACATTGGACACATAATCCCCGACCCCTACTAATATACTCCTAACCACCTAACCGGACTGTTTATGCGATATGCTCTTATCGGAGTGTTGCTGTTTGTCTATGCCTTTCCCGTTACCAGCCACGCGCAGGATCAGCCGGGACTTGCCGACAAGGTTATAAACTTCCCTTCTAAATTCTTCAGCCGGCTTCAGAGCCGGACGGCAGACCTCGACAAACAGCTTACCCGGCAGACGGAAAAGTATCTGGATAAGATGGCCCGGCGTGAGGCAAAGATCAAAAGGAAATTATCCGGGATGGACAGTGCAGGTGCTGCCAGGCTTTTCAATACTTCGGCCGGAGACCAATATACCCTGCTGGCCCGGAAGCTTAAAAATGACAGTGGCTCGGTGATTCACTCCATGGGTCCGGAATACTTACCGTATGCCGATTCTTTGCAGACAACACTGGCATTTCTCAACAAAAACCCACAGCTGCTTTCTTCATCCAAATTTTCACCGGCGGATATTCAGGCGACGCTGGCCCGGATGACCCAGCTTCAGTCCAGGTTACAGGATGCCGATCTGATCAAACAATTCGTTCAGGACAGAAAGGCGCAGCTTCAGCAATATCTCAGCCAGTATACCCAGCTTCCTTCCGGGATCACCGGGGCTCTCCAGGGTTATAACAAGCAGGCCTACTACTATGCGGACCAGGTCAGGCAGTACCGGCAGATGCTGAACGACCCCGACAGAATGATGAAAACCGCCCTTGGCCTGCTGGCCAAACTCCCCGCATTCAGCAGTTTTATGCATAATAATTCCTTCCTGTCCGGGCTCTTCAGTGTCCCGGATAATTATGGCACATCCGATGGGCTGGCGGGTTTACAGACCAGGGACCAGTTGCTGGCCATGATCCAGAGTCAGGTGGGGCAGGGAGGGCCCAACGGCACGGCTGCGATCCAGCAAAGTCTTCAGACAGCGCAGGCGGACATCAACAAAATGCGGGACAAGCTCAGCAGTCTCGGCGGCAGCAGCAGCGGGGATATGGACATGCCCGGTTTCAAACCCAACCCTCAGAAAACAAAGACGTTCTGGAAACGAATCGAATATGGCGTAAACCTTCAGACGACCAATGCGACCAATTATTTCCCTACTTATTCCGATATCGGGCTCTCCCTCGGATACAAGCTCAACCAATCCAATGTGATCGGCATAGGGGCCAGCTACAAGCTGGGCTGGGGAACCGGGTTCAATCATATCGCGCTCACCAGCCAGGGCGCCGGGATAAGATCCTTCCTGGATATAAAGATCAAAGCCAGCTTTTCGGCCACCGGTGGGCTTGAATATAATTATACAACACCATTCACCTCTCTCCAGCAGGTCCGACACCTGAATGACTGGACACAGAGCGGGTTGATCGGGGTGAGCAAGACGGTTTCGATGAAGAGCCGGGTGTTCAAAAAGACAAAGCTGCAATTGCTGTGGGATTTTCTGAGCTATCAGCAGATTCCGAGGACGCAACCGATTTTGTTCAGGATCGGATACGGATTTTAATTAAAAAAAATCAAATAAATGAGACTAGCATTAACTGGAATAATAGGTTTGATCTTAATAACAGGGACTATTGCATATGGTCAGACATCAGTCATAAATCTTCCACAGGTCATTCCTCCCCCTCCGGATGCAGCCGCATTGGGCAAATATGGTGATATACCGGTAAGCCTCAATACGGGGAATGCGAATATTTCTGTACCATTATACGAGATCAAGACTCCCCGGTTGACCTTACCGGTAACGCTGAATTACAGCGCTTCGGGAATCAAAGTAGACGAGATGGCCAGCTGGGTGGGCCTGGAGTGGTCTTTAAACGCAGGCGGCGTTATTACAAGGTCGATAAGGGGGCTTGACGATTTTGCAACGAGAGGATATTATAATACCACCGTTCCGTTAGCAAATAATGTAACAGCTAACAATTCATGGGCTTTTTTCCAGGCATACATGTACCATACACAGGATGCGGACCCGGATTTTTTCTTTTACAATTTTCAAAATTATTCCGGCAAGTTTATTTTTGGAGAAAATAAAGATCCAATCATCATCAACTATCAACAACCATTGAAATTTCAATATATTGCGGCTACAAAAACTTTTTCTGTATTAGATGAAAAAGGTAATTCCTATTATTTTGGCGCGTTGGAAAATAATGCACAAAGCGGCGATTATCATGGTTCCCCTGGCTCGACCTATACTTCCAGCTGGTATCTTTCCAAAATCGTGTCTTTTGATAAGTCTGATTCCATAAGTTTTACTTATTTCACGGATAATTTATTGGAGCAGGACTCATGGGCCTATTTGGAAACAATTGGACCATCCTGGTACACGGCCTATTTTAATAATATGGCGATACTTCAATATACTTCATCAGGACAAGAAAATTGTTGTGGCGCAATTACCGGAGAACCGTACAGTAGATCATATCCATTGCGACTGCAAGAAATTGATTATAAAAATGGGAAAATAAACTTCTTCAGCTCTGCCACGAGATCAGATCAGGCCACAGTAAAATTAGATTCGGTAATAGTCTCTCAATATGATTACGCCACTCAGCAATATGGGAAGTTAAAAAAAATAAAATTAAATTACGATTATTACCAGACATCCCTGCCTAACCAACCCTCTACTTTTCCTTCCCCATTTAGACTTCGGTTGGATAGTGTCAATATCTCCGGAAACGATAACTCTTACGGGGGTAATTACAAATTTGTTTACGATAGCACAATGCTACCATGGATTAACAGTAACGCAAAAGATCTGTTTGGCTATTACAACGGTAAGTTATTTAACGCCTCGATGATCCCAACGCAAACACTCAGTTTTTCTGGCTTGACATATACGGTAGGGGCCGCTGACAGAACGGTAAATCCCGATTCTATTCAAGCTGGGATATTAAAAAGAATATATTATCCAACGGGCGGGTACAGCAATTTTACGTATGAGCCCAACAGCTATTTTACGAATGGGACTTCAACCCAAACCATTACTAAATCTGCCAGGGCTACTGGACAAATGGGTCAAAACGACACGACAACCTTCGTCGCACCTATTTCAGGTCCAGCGCAAGTGACTTTAAATATTTCCCGATTCAACTATGGCGACGTGATCACGCGTCCGTCTGTTAGTATGAATGATTTAACCCTTGGCCAAAATTCATCAACATCAACTACCGACGCAGCAAATGGTCTTTCTTCCACTATAGTGGTTAATTTAATACAGGGAGATACCTACCGCCTTACAGCTGGCGCGTATGATGATGGGCACGTATTCTCAAATATAAGCGTTACCTGGCAGCAAACGGACACGAGTATTAAAAGCGCATATGGAGGAGGACTTAGAATAAGGCAAGTTGATGATTATGGTTTTGACAATAGATTTCTGAAAGGTGAACAGTACAGGTATGGATTGAACGAGTGTGGGTATGGCACCCTGTCAGGGCCAGTAAATTTATTGAACTCAAATTCATATGTCGCCAATTTTGCTTATTCGGCTGGGGATGTGAACTGCGCGCCTGGCGCAATAACGCAGAGAATGATTTTTGCCGGGTCATCAAAATATGATGTGTTTACATTGACCGGCGCACCGGTGTCTTATCCTCAGGTGACAAAATATCAAGTGGATTTATCAAACAATAATTTGGGCAAAACCGTCTTTAATTATAGTGCTTACTCAAATACCGTCATGCCTGCTGCCCAGTCTTATATTGATGCATTTTACATATTAAATACTGGATGGCAAGGTGGGCAACTACTTTCTGAGGAACACTATTCCAATAAGGCGGGCAAATATTGGCCTGTTAAGCGGACATATACAAGCTATATCAACCCAATGCCCCAACAAGGGAGAGGTCTCAAAATTGGGTTTACACGAAGTTATCAGGGTATTCCAGCAATGGATAGTCTGAGTATGGTTATTGGCTGTTTTTATCCGATGTTTTATTATTTTGATTATCCTCTTTATGCTGGCTCGGTTTTGGCCAGCAATCAGACTGTTCTTGATTACGATATGATGGACACGTTAAAATATGTAACCAGCACAAAACAATTTTCTTATGATAATCTGGATCATCTTCAACCAACAAGGATAACGAGCAATACCAGCGATGGCGGTTCCTTGTTGACCATTAACCGCTATCCCGAAGAGGTAGATTCAATCACTAATCTCAGCGGTGGAGAGATAGCTGCGATCGATAGCTTGAAAAGCAGGCATAATCTGACAACGCTTATCCAGACCCAAACCTTTAGAAATTCCAGCCCGGTCGATTTAACCAGATATGACTATAAAGTGTGGCCGAATAATATGGTCCTTCCCGACAGTATAGAAAGTCAGATTTCCGGTTTTCCAATGGAAAAGCGAATTCAGGTCAATGCTTACGATAATGCGGGAAATACATTACAGGATTCAAGAGCATCGGATGTCAGCCATTCTTACGTATGGAATTACAACAATGCATATCCTGTTGCGGAGGCAGTCAACGCTGCACAGGCGGACGTTGCCTATACCAGCTTTGAGGCGGATGGGACAGGGAACTGGAATGCCTATACGGGCACGATCACCAAAGCTACATCTGCACCCTTTCCTCCTACCGGTTCTGCTTATTATAATCTGACCACGTCAGCCACCCTGAACAAGCCTGGACTTACAACGGGAAAGATCTATATTATTTCCTACTGGAGCGCAAATGGTGTTTACTCTATCAGCGGCGGCACGGCCGTCTCCGGATACCTGACCGGAAAGCAGATCGGGTCATGGACCTACTATGAGCACAAGATCCTTAGCACGTCTTCTACACTTATCATAAGCGGCACCGGCTCAATCGATGAAGTGCGGCTTTATCCTTCTGATGCCCAGATGACTACCTACACTTATTCTCCCCTGCTCGGTATGACCAGCCAGTGCGACGCGGACAACCGGGTCAGCTATTATTCTTATGATGGTTTGGGGAGATTAAGAGTGATAAAGGATCAAGATGGGAATATCCTGAAAACCATGGAATATCATTATATGACCCAGTAAAAACTTTGCACTTAATCTTTCAACCTGCCAACGAAAAGAAGAATATGAAACATTCAGTTGTAAAACGAGTCAAAGACGTTACACCAGGTCTGGTGACTTCGTGCCTTTTAGCGCTGCTATTTATTGGTGGTACAGAATGTGTGCTGGGCCAGACCGCAAAGCCGTCCCCTTCCTGCGTCGTTTCGGGCGCAGATACGGTGCATGCAGGATCGATGGCCAGCTATAAACTGGACTCTTCCTGTAAGGCCACAACGTGGACGGTGAGCTGCGGCAATATCGCGGGCCAGGATCCCGGGAAGATTACAGTGGATTTTGCGCTGACCAATTGTTCAGTTATGACCATCACCGCCCTGACTGGCGGGAAAACTGTTGCAACCAAAAAAGTGACCGTATTAGTCGCCCAGACATTATCGACAGGTGCTGTCTCAGATGCTGCACAGACCGTGAATTATAACAGAGCACCTCACCTGCTCCTCGCGCCGCCTGCATCTGGGGGAATCTGTGGTGGTTCCTACAAATATCAATGGATGGTCTCTACAGACAATCAAAATTTCTCTCCTGTTATCGGGGCAATCGGGAAGGATTATCAACCCGGTCCGCTAAAAACGACTACCTGGTATAAACGGCAGTCCGGTTGTCCGGCCACTCTTTCCCCGGTAACGACCGCTACCTTTACGGTGACTGTGTACCCCTCAGTATCGACTGCCACACTTAATCCAGCCACCCAGTCCGTAAATGCCAGCACTATGCCCGCCGCCATTGTACTTTCAGGAATCGGTGAAGGCCGCGGCAATTATTCTTATCTGTGGCAGCGTTCCAACAGCAATACGTTTACTTTACCAGTTTCGATCACCGGGAATTCTTCTGCGTCTTATACCCCGGACAAGTTGAATGCGACAACTTTTTTCCGGGTGGGTGTGATCAGTAACGGCGACACGTTGTACAGTGCTCCAGCAGTAGTGAGCGTATTGCCACCGCTGGACCCGGGAACTGTATTGCCTGCTTCCCAGATCATCGGATACGACAGCGTTCCACCCATACTGAACAGTTCCGGAGTAGTGGGAGGGAATGGCAATTATGAATACCAGTGGTACAGTTCGACAGACAACATTAAATGGAGCTTGCTTGAAGGTGTCAGAACACCGGCCTATAATCCCGGAGGCCAGGAAACCACCACCTGGTTCCGGGTGATTGTTTCCAGCAATGGGCTGACGGCTGCCAGCGCAGCCGCAGTGGTTAATGTGACCCCGCAAAAACAAGCGTCCGGGCAATAAGAATACCTAAACCTGATCATGACTTCCCTAATCCCCCAAGCAATGCGGATATCTTCCTTCAGAAAAAATACAGAACGCCTGGCAAAGACAATCATTCTTTCTTTATTCCTGGCAATCCTTGCAACTGGCATTACCCCTCTGCAAGCAGAAAAGGATCATCCGCCTCTGCCATGCATCCTGAGTGGCACCAATCCGGTCATTTACGGGAACACCTATACATTTACCCTTTCCGGGTCCTGTTCGGCCATTGACTGGAGCACCGATTGCGGTACGATCCAGAGCAGTACCTCTACCAGCGTTACGATTTTCTTTAACCAAATTGGCTGTTCGAGCGCTACCATAACAGCGATAGGGACAAGTGCTTCCAAGACGGTCACGGTCAGTCAGCCTCCGGCCCTCGTTGGCGGCACCATCAGCAATCCGACCCAGGCCACTATTAACTATAACTGGGGGCCTTACCAGATCAATGCTTCTGCGGCCACTGGTGGAAGCTGTTCCGGCGGATATACCTATCTCTGGTATTCCTCCACCGACAATATAACATTCTATCCGATCGCCACGGCAACAGGACAGAATTATCAGCCCGGTGCGCTTACGGTTAACACCTGGTTTAAGCGTCTGACGACCTGCAATACACAAAACTCCTATACTACGAACACGGCTCAGGTGACGGTGTATCCCCTGACAGTAGCCGGGACGATCAGCCCCAGCTCTCAATCCATCAATTACAATACGGTGCCGGGGACATTGACGGCCTCTGCTCCGTCCGGGGGCAACGGCAGCTATACGTTTCAATGGTGTGCTATGGCATTCGGAGAGGTTACGTGGACAGCGATCAGTGGCGCCACTTCTTCGAGCTATTCTCCAGGCTACCTTACGAACGGCTGTTCCTATCTGCAACTGGTCAACAGCAACGGCGCCATTGTGGGCAATACGGCCGTCGTCTATGTCTATCCACAATTACAGCCCGGAAGTGTAAGCCCTGCCAGCCAATCCATCAATAACAATACGGTACCGGCCACCTTATCGAGCACGGGTGTTTCGGGTGGCAATGGCGCCTATACGTACCGGTGGGCGAACTCATCGGGCCTGACGGGGTTCGGTGTTATACCCGGAGCCACGGCATCCACCTATACTCCCCCGCCATTGACTGTCACAGAGTATTATCAGGTGGAGGTCACCAGCAATGGGGTGATCACCTACTCGGTCCCAGGCGGGGTAACGGTATACCCGCAATTGTGGTCAGGAACCATCAGCCCGGCCAGCCAGACCATCCACTACAACACATCCCCGGCCTCCCTCAGCGTATCGGGAACAACAGGTGGAAATGGAAGCTATACTTACCAGTGGCAATCCTGCTCGTCCATAAATGGCACCTATTCTCCGATATCGGGAGCTGGTGGCAACACATACACACCTCAACCGCTCACCTCCACGACATACTATGAAGTAGTCACAACCAGCAACGCCGTCAGTGTAACCTCCAATCCGGTCCAGGTTATCGTCAATCCGGCGCTGTTCTCCGGAACTATCACGCCCGCCTCCGTCACCATTCCAACAGGTACGAGCCCGGGAACGATAGTTTGCAACCCCTCTTCGGGAGGGGCGTGCAGCGGAAGCTACAGCTACCAATGGCAAAGCTCGCCCGATAACAGCGCCTGGTCGGATATAAGCGGGGCTACTAACCTGAGCTATGGCACCGGCAACCTCAGCACGGCCGCTTATTACAGGCTTAGAACGATATGTGGAACGGATACGACTTATTCAGCCAGCTCCCAGGTCATCATCGGTACGGCGACAGCCGTCCTTAACTATATCAGGATACGTACCCTTTCCAAGCCAAACATCACCGACACGACTGCAGCCGGTTTACTGACCAGTCCTGTCGATGTGCAGCAGATGACAACCTACTTTGACGGGATAGGCAGGCCCATTCAATCGGTCGAGAGGCAAGGAAGCCCACTCCAACATGATATCGTTTCCGTAAATATGTACGATCCGTTTGGCAGGGAACCTGTTAAATATATTCCTTATGCGGCATCGGCCAGCGACGGTAATTTTAAGCCGTATGCATTGGTCGATCAGAACGCATTCAACACTGCTCAGTTCCCCGGCGAGCAATATTATTTTCAAAATCAGAATTTTGAAGCCTCTCCGCTAAGCAGGATACTGAATGCCAACCCGGCGGGCATCAGCTGGGCTGGATCAAACAGGGGTACAACGCTGCAATCTATGGTTAATACGTCTGCAGACAGTGTTCAGGTATGGACCATTGCAACGCCTGCTCGCAGTATTCCTGTCAGCGCAGGTGTCTATGCTCCCGGTCAGTTGTATAAAAATGTTTCTGCGGATGAAGCAAGTCATCAGGTCATTGAATACAAGGATATGCTTGGCCACGTAGTATTGAAAAAAATTCAGTTGTCTGGTACACCGGGGTCAGCGCATGTCGGCTGGCTGAATACGTATTATGTATATGATTACCTGAATAATCTGCGTTTTGTCATGCAGCCAACTGCGGTCGAATGGCTCCTGGCCCATAGCTGGAATTTTTCCCTTACCGGTGGGAGCAATATCGCAAATGAATTATGCTTCCGGTACGAATATGATTACCGCAACCGTATGATCATAAAAAAAGTTCCGGGTGCGGGAGAGGTATGGATGGTCTATGATGCCCGGGACCGGCTGGCCATGACCCAGGATTCCGCCTTGCGTATTCAGCACAAATGGATGTTTACAAGGTATGACAACCAGAACCGGCCGGACTCTTCAGGCCTGATCACCGACCCCACAAATTATAATAATTTGGCTTATCACCTGGTGCAGGCTGCTTCCAGTATTTATTACCCCAATCCCGCGTCCTACTCGAATGAACTGCTGACACAGACATATTATGACAATTATGATTGGATAAGCATCGCTGCTCCTTCGCTGGGGTCCTCGATGGCGACAACTTACACTTCCAGCAGCACGTATTTTATCACCGGCTATAATACATCCCCAACCTACGCGGTGCCCATCACCCCGTTCCCGGTAACCCGTGGCATGCCCACCGGATCCATGACCAAGGTGATAGGCACAACCAGCCAGTACCTGTATGCTGTAAATTTTTACGATGACCAGGGCAGGGTTATCCAGTCGAAAAGCATTAATTACACAGGTGGGATCGATACGGCCACCACCCAATACGATTTCAGCGGCAAGCCATTACGCAGCCTGCTGAACCACCGGAAGAACGGTACGGCGCCCAATACCGTGCAGACGCATGCGGTACTCACCAAAATGAACTATGATCCGGCATTCCGTTTGAAAAGCATCTGGAAAAATATCGATGGCGCAGCCAGCGATCAGCTGATCGACAGCATGCAGTACAATGAGCTGGGCCAGCTGCGGGTCAAGTACCTGGGCAATAATATCGACAGTCTGGTCTATGACTACAATATCCGTGGCTGGCTCACCGGTATAAATAAAAATTATGTGGGAGGCACGGCCAGTCATTATTTCGGGATGGAACTCGGCTATGATAAGACATCCTCCATCGCCTCCACCACCAGCTATGCGCAGGCAGCCTATAACGGGAATATTGCCGGTACCATCTGGAAAAGCGCGGGCGATGGCATCGGTCGTAAATATGACTTCACCTACGACAATGTGAACCGGCTTAACGGTGCGGCATTCGTACAGAACAGCAGCGGCAGCGCCTGGGACAACAGCTTTCTGGATTTCAGTGTCAGCAATCTCAGCTACGATGCCAACGGGAATATTCTGTCCATGAACCAGAATGGCTTCAAGGTGGGCGGTTCAGGAGCAATCGATCAGCTGACGTACACTTACCAGTCCAGCAGCAATAAGCTCAGCCAGGTCACCGATGCGGTCAATGATCAGAACACCAAACTAGGGGATTTTCATTACAACCCGACAACCAAGGCAGCTACGGATTACAGCTATGACGGCAATGGCAATATGAATACTGACAACAACAAGGCAATAGACCAGCTCAGCTATAATTACCTGAACCTGCCCCAGCAGGTGCACATGAACGGCAAAGGCAACATCGTCTATACCTACGATGCCGGAGGCAACAAGCTGAAGAAAGTAACGGCAGACAGCACCTCCCTTCATTCCACCACCACGCTGTATCTGGGCGGGTTTGTTTACCAGCAGACCGATACCCTTACCAATCCCGGGGGCGGGGTGGACACCCTGCAGTTCATGGCCCATGAAGAGGGACGGGCCCGCTGGGCTTTCCATAAATATACCACCGGCTACAGTGCGTATAAGTTTGAATACGACTTCTTTGAAAAAGATCATCTGGGCAATACCCGGATGCTGCTGACCCAGCAGAAGGACACGACCAACTACCTCGCCTCCATGGAAACGGCCTACCGGGCAAATGAGTCCCAGCTGTTCGCCAATATCGCGGCTACAGCTTATCCACGGGCATCTGTTCCGGGCTATCCGTCCGATCTGACGGTGACCAATCCCAATGACAATGTTGCAAAGGTGGATTACAACGGAAGCACGGGTCAGAAAACAGGCCCCTCCCTGCTGCTGAAGGTCATGAGCGGGGATACCGTGAAAATGGGTGTTCAGTCTTATTATAACAGCGGCAGCGGAACCACCAACAACAGCTCCTTCAGCGATGTGCTGAACTCCCTGGCCGGCGGGCTGGTGAACGTGACCAGCGGGGCACACGGGCTGGTGTCCAACCTGACGGCAGGCAGCAGCAGCGTATACACCGGGCTGACAAGTTTCCTCGGCGCTAATGAAACGACGGTCACCGGCTACCCCAAGGCCTACCTGAACTGGATCTTTCTGGATAACCAGTTCAGTTATGTCAGCAGCCTGAGCGGATCGGTGCAGGCAGCCAGTTCCATCCATCCGGCAGGGACGCTGAATACGATTGCCCCCGGTTCTCCGTTGCTGCTGAATAAGAGCGGATATCTGTATATTTGGGTGAGCAACGAGACGCAGGGGTGGGACGTGTTCTTTGACAATCTTTCGGTGCAGCACCGGCAGGGACCCGTACTGGAAGAAAACCATTATTATCCGTTCGGGCTGACCATGGCGGGGATCAGTGATAGGGCGTTGAAGACAGGGTATGCGGAGAATAAGTACCGGTATAATAAGGGATCGGAGTTGCAGAATAAAGAGTTTTCGGATGGAAGCGGTTTGGAGTTATATGAAACGCCGTTGCGCAGCCTCGATCCACAGTTAGGCAGATGGTGGCAGGTAGATCCGAAGATAGATCAGGGTTATGAGAATGTGTCTCCATATAGCGCCATGAATGATGACCCGGCACGGTACAATGATCCGAAAGGAGAAGAAGGAGAAGAAGGAGCGACGGCATGCTGCAAAACAGCTCAGGAGGTATGGGGATTTATAGGACAGACTGATCAGGCAATAATTCAGGCTGGAGGGGGAGAAAGAAATGTTGTTACAGATGCAGTGGCTGTAGGCTGGACTGCTATTGGAACGATAGTTTCAGTGGGAGCATTAGTCTACGATTTATGGAAAGACAATCATACCATACCTGCTCCTGTTGCGTCGCCGCTCACACCACCTGCCCAGTCAAGCGCTAATGCTACTAGCAATCAAGGTTCAGGTCAAGGCAGGGGATCAAATAATAGGAAACCTGATAAAAATGCAACGGGAGATCATACTGTGAGTGACAGCAAAGGATCTACCACCTATAAAAAAAATGACAGAAATCCTTCAGGCTTTCAAGAAGTAAAAAGAACCGATACTAAGGGAAAGGCTCATAATGGTGTTCCTACTCCTCATACGCACGAAGGTGGTAAGGTCACGCCTGCAAAGCCTGAAGATATACCTAAAACTGATTTAAACAAGAATGTACCGCCACCGCCACCGCCACCAACAAACCTACCACCACAAAATCCTTAAAAAATGGATAATATTAATCTTGGGAAAGCTATCTTAACAGAACAAGACTTCGGGAACATGAATTGGCATGATTGTAACATTCATGCAATGTCGTTTGGCGCTAATTATGAATTGAGCTTGGATATTGACTACATTTTTGGATGGATTCAACCTAAAGCAGAAACTAACGACTACGAGTTTTTGGTTTCACCTTGCACATTAATTTTCGAAAATGTGCATGAATTAAAGTTGGATATCGAAATTACAGAGCCTTTTAAATTAGAAATTGAGGGTATAATTAAACATACTCCTCAACGCCCAATTAATGCAGACTATATTAAACGTGAAATTGAATATCATTGGGAAATTGAAACACAACAGGGAACGATAACTTTCAAATCAGTTGGGTATAACCAGTTTGTCAGACAAGAGCCAACATTATCCAACAGTCAAACACTAAACTTGGTTGAAAGAGGGGGAATTTCATTTGACAAGATAACTTAATATTGTAATTGACATCAAGGTCACTAATTATCTTTGGATACCCAAACCGCAATACTTTCTTATTTTTCAGAATACTCTTACTGCGGGGAGGTTATGAGGCGGAGCTCACAAAAGTTTCCAATGCTATAATCGATCAGACAAATGATCTCAAAAAACAAAAATTAGACAAATGAATCTTAAATTCATTACATGCCTGTTCCTTTTATGTATTTTTTTTGATGCCAAAGGCCAGAAGGTGGATGCTGATACATTGATTACAAGGATAAAGTCATCGATTTCAGCCTTCATGGTAAAACATCACGTATTAACAGAAGATGAAGCAAAAAGTAGTCCTGATGCTGTGTACGCTATGGAGGTGATAGGAAATAAGGCAATAAGTTATAGTAAGAATGGTATCTATAGAATTGGAGTTTTCCAAAGTCATTCTGTGGAGCATATTCTGATCAAGGAGTCTTCTCAATTTCGGATATTTGATATTAGACAGATAGATGAAACACTCAAAGAAGTTATCAACTACTCTGCAAGAAATAAAGTAAATGTTGATTCGATGTTTTCTTATATAAATAAAATCATAAACATGTATGATTCAAATTACAAACGTATCCCAAATTCTGCTGGTAAAATGCCTGTCACTAAGGTAAATCGGTAGTGTAAGTATGATACAATCAACTTTGTAACCGGCTACTAGTTGGGATCCTGTAACTCCCTGCTACAATGAAATGGCGGTGGATTGCGGGGACAATATTTCAACTATTTCCCATCATGGGGTGTTTTCAAATTAAAGAATGAATCGATTTAAACGATATTATGCTTTATAATGTATATAAAAACATCTCCGATGAGGAATTCAATTTTGTTTATGATAAACTATCAAAGCTAAAGACTAAAATTTTAAGCGTTTTCTGTGACGACCTCCTCAGTTCCGATAGAACAGATGCTGTTGATTATTTGGCATTAAGTTTTTTATTTGCCGATAGCGGGCCTTTTCAGGGGGATTTAGCAATCTTGTTTTTAGATAAACCGGGTATCGTTAAGTTCAACGTTGGGCTAATTAAGACTTTAGATGAAGATGGTGTCAGATATTATAAAAGAGAAATAGTAGCAAAAGACCTCGTTTTTGAGATTCTTGAAAGGCACATTTTGGAATATATTAGTCGAGGCATAGATACATGGCGTTCATGGACCGAGGAGGAGATTAGAAAGTCGGAGAAAACTGTGATTAGCGTCAAAGAGAATGGTGGGAATGGCCAGTAGAGCCTCATATACCAGCTTTTGGAACAAGATAATGTTTGGGGATAATAAAATTAATTAACATATTAAGAGTTATGACTCCTGAATTGACTGATTTAATTAAAACATTAAAAAGGGAACTTGGCGCAAATAATCCTTTATTAAAGGATCTGATTTCCAAGCTAGATTTTAAATTACCACAAGACTATTTTGAATATTTGCAAATAAGTAACGGAGGCGAGGGGTTTATCGGAAAAAATAGCTACCTAAGCTTGTGGAGCATTGAAAATCTAGTACCATGGAATAGTAAGTATGAAGTTGATGCTTATGCGCCTGGCTATTTTATATTCGGTTCTGATGGAGGAGGTACGGCATATGCGTTTAAGAAAAAGGAAAGTGAGATTGTTGCCTTTCAATTTATTGGAATGTTGATGGATGATGAACCGATCAAAATGGGAGATGATTTTGTTTCTTTCTTAAATCATCTATACCATGTCTAAAAAGAAAATCTTGATAAAGTACATTCTAGATCCTTCAGACAGGAGAAAATTTAAAATCTGAAGGTTTTGATGAAATAAATAATGAAGTTTGGGTTCCAACGCCTGGGGGAAATAAAGAAACGCGATATGTTGATGTTGAAGGTGTTAATACAACTACAAATGAAAAAAAATGGGTTCAGGTAGGTGTAAAGAGTAAGAATGGATCACCTGTATCCCATGAGCAAAAAGCTATGGATGACCTTAACAAAGCTACAGGAATGGATGTTATTTTTGAGGCATATAAGACAAGGCAATAATGGTTTATAGATAATTACTTTTATGAATTCTAAGCAGTTAAATTTTTTTATAGTTCCCGAGGATTTAGAGAATATTTATTCCTTTTTTAATAAAAACAACATTAAATATATCAAGATTTCTGGGCCTGGTATTAACAATATGGTATTGGATTCTTTCCCATATAGAGGGAAAATGTCAGACAAAATATATCTAAGTTGTGATGATTTTTATCCTAAAATTGTGATGGAGTATGATAATTTTAAAAAATCATATATTGTTGACAGCTATAAAAGTTATTTATTAGAATTTAATAGAGGCGGTTTTCACCCAACGGATACTAAAACTCTAGATCGTGGAAGATTTTATTGCACTACCAGCTATTTTGTCAGTAATGGAGAAGTCGTTAAAAAAAATGACGATTTTAAGTTATGGGTTGATAAGATATTCAGAACATTTAAAAAGGAATTTTTAATGAAATTAGGCGATCAGCGTCATATTCTTTTTTCATCAAAAACGCTCAAGTGGATGGAAGAGACTGGAGGAAAAATCGACAAAGCATATTTGAAAATATCTATCTAGAATAAGGTAGTGCATCAAAATATCTGGTTTTCCAAACAGCTTTCACATACACAGCATAGCCTAAGGTTGTGTTCCGATTATCACTTTTCGTATTTATTATATTTGTAAGTGTATTGATTCCAACGGACCCGATAATTATTGGGCAGGAAAATTACTTAATGAACTGGACTGGATTTAAGGTGTATCTTTCAAGACTGGCTCCCCTGTTGAGTTGTTAAACCCCTTGTGTTCCGATTATCACCTTCAAATATGAAATGTAATTATTGCTCAGGCCTTTGTATCCGAAAAGGCTGATACGAAGAAACCCAGAAATATCAGTGCAAGACCTGTAAGGAAGTATTCCTGTTGGACGATTATCATCAACTATATTAAATGTAACAGCAGACATTGGTTTGGCTGAAGTGAGGCAGGGAATTGCTAAGACTTTTTCTATTCCGAATGATCTAACTCATATTCTAGATGCAAAACACAAACTTGGTTTGTTATTACCACAAGCAGGAAGCGAGGCAAATATCATAAGGCGGTTATACTTATCTTTGGGACAAGCCGGAAATTTGCCAGCTTCTGGCGCTTTTGAAAAAGTGGTTAATATTTATGGACAAAATGTAACAATTAGAGGGGCTGTGGTTGAAGGAATTCCTCGAATAAGTACAGCCTTTATCAAGTAAAATACATAAATGATGGAGATAGATGATTTTAACGATAAGGTTATTAATATGGAAGCAAGGCTCATGCAAAATAGACTTGATAAGGAATTGCTGATAGAGGAAACTTTTATAGCATGGTATATATTAGTCGAAGGTATCTTTTGTGAAAGTTTTTCCGAGTCCGACATAAAGGATATATTAAGAAGGAATGTTACAAGTTATCAGAACACCTATGCAAATGATGCGGATTACAATTTTATCATTGGGTGGATGCTAACGGTAGCTTTCTGGTATTTTGCCCCTTTACTTAAGGAAGAAGATGGAGCCAGACTGCTGGATAAGGCATATCGGAGTAATCCCAAAAACAGTTTATTTAAGTGGGCCTTAAGAGGTGAATTAAGATTGAAGGACGATGAGATTAAAAACCTCAAAATTGATATAGCTAGCCGATATGATGAATTTTATAACTATGGGGCCTTTATTCAAGACTACTTTACACGTATTAAGTAAGGTTGGTTGTGAGGTGGTGTACCCAAAAGGGTGGTGTATCAAAATATCTTGTTTTCCAAACAGCTTTAGAATAAAGGGGAAGTGAGGGTCATGGCCCTCTCTTCCCCTTTATAAATTTCTTGAATTTATCCGGGTTGCAGGAAAATATAGGATAAAAAGCGCTTCTTTTGCACCTCGTGTATCAAAATATCTGGTGCTATGACCTGCCAATACTGTAATCAAATTTGTCAAAAAGCCGGGAAGCAGAAGAATGGGGCTCAGAAGCTTTATTGCAAACCTTGTGAAAAATATCAACAGGCTGTATACCGGAAAAATGCCTGCAAGGCGAAAATAAATCCGGTAATAGCGCAACTGGTCTGCGAGAGCATCGGGATACGAGGCATAGCCAGAATATTAAAGATAGCAGCCAATACCGTATTAAACAGGATCAGGACAATAGCTGACAGTATTCCCAAGCCTAATCATAATAAAATGAGAATAATGTTTAGAATATATTTAATTGCTTGTATGCAAATGCTAAGTTCCTGCTATTCAAAAGCTGAACCCGAAACCTATCTTATTCCTTCTTCTTTTTCAGGTAAAGTCAATATACTTTTTAATCAAAATGGAATCCCTGTTAAATACAAAAATGAATATGGAAAGGACACGATTTATGTGCCTCAAATAGGCAAGCCCATTAAATATGAGGACGGAAGAAGAGTTTACGAAATACCCTCAAGCGGCATACTTTTAAGCCAGTTTAAAAACAATGATGGATTTATTAACAGAAAATATTTTTTAGTAGACAGCAATGGTAAAAGAATCTCTTTGGAAATTTTTGAACTTGAGCATTACAAGCGTGACTCTACCAGATGGGTAGTTAATGATAAGAATGAAAAAGGAATTTTTGGCGATGGCACAAGCGGCTCATATAGGAATATGAATATACCTTACCAAGATTTTACAGTGTCCAGCTATAACGGACTTGACAGTTTCTACACGAAAGAACATCAAAATAATTTTAATGATAGGATAGAAAAGATCACAGGCTTAACGCTTCGTTTGAAATAAAAAGGCCGTTATAGTGTTAATACGGACTACGGAGCGCACCTATAAGGCGATTGTCCTGTTGTATACCAGCAATAAGCCGAAGACCCACAACCTCGGCAAGGTGAAACGCTACTCAAAACGGTTCTCCGAAGAACTGGAAGGGGGCTTCCCGTACAATACCCCGGAGGAAAAGCACTTGTTTGATCTGCTGAAACGCGGCTACATCGATACCCAGTATAAGGATCATTACGAGATCACCGCCGAATCTTGGAGGCTGCGAAGTTCTTTGAATATACATTATCCGAGCGCCAGGGAAAACGGGTTCGGTATAAAACGGGTTTGGTAGGTATTATCCTTCGGCTGACCATGGCGGGGATCAGTGATAAGGCGCTCAAATAACAATATGCTGAGAATAAATATAGGTTTAACAAGGGATCGGAATTGCAGAATAGAGAATTTTCGGATGGAAGTGGGCTGGAAATGTTTGACACACACTTTAGGCAACTTGATCCGCAACTTGGAAGATGGTGGAATCTTGATCCTTTGGCTTATAAGTATTTTTCCTACTCACCCTATAACTATGTAGACAATAATTCTATATCCAATGCAGATCCAGATGGTCGCGAGATTATTGGAGCCACAAAGAAAGACGCCAAACAAGCCCAGAAGAATATAATGGGTATGTTCAAAGGAGATAAGTTTGCTGCTGTAAGGGGCCTGCTTACGCTCAATAAAAAAGGGACTACCTTCAATGCCATTGATAGCAAGGCGCTCGATGGTGCGTTGCAAGGATTAAACGCGGACGATAAGGCTTTGGTTACTACGGTTGCGAACACCATTAATTCGAAAGATAAGCATATGATCGAATTTGTTTCAAGTGATGGAAAACTTTCGACTGATGGCTCAAATGCTGTAAATAACTCATTGAAAGGAGGTCTTCAGGGTGTACTTGACAAAAATGACGGGCAACTTCCGGCGGCTATTGCGTCTGCTTTTGGCGGATCTGGCATTACGATGAAAACTGATGATGGAACCTATTCTATTTTAATCACAGGTCTAGATGAGTCAAAAAGTGGAACAGATTATTACAATAGTGATACAAAAAAAATGGGCAATAATCCTGCAGGCGAATCCGCAACAACAGGGCACGAACTGTTCGGGCATGGTAGGTCTCTTGCTTTGGGTAGAACTGGCACCCAACAAGCCGATGCCATTCAGACTGAGAATTTAATTCTGCGGGTTATGGGATATAGTAATATTCAACGTGATGGAACTGGGCATGGTGACGGAACTAAAGTTTCTAATCAGAGTGCCCTTCCAGGATATCAATAAATTGATAAACATGAAAAACAGGAATATATATTTAATTGCTACTTTGCTGTTAATTGGAAGCAACATCCAAGCTCAACAGGGAGAAATTCATGACGTACTAGCGGGTCTAAAGAAAAAGATTAATTTGAGATTCCGAATTTCTGATAGCTTACCTCCGACCTCAATAAAAAAGCTAGATAATCTCCAACATGATCTATCATTGTCAAAACAAGAAGTAAGGGAGGTTAGAAAAGCGAATACAAGAATAAAAGGGATGAAGCTTGATAATACCCTTTTGGATGGTGTCAGCTTCATTTCAGCTTCCTCAATATACAAGGCATATCAATTTGCCGACTCATCCAGTTTATCCTTTATTGAAAGGAATAAACCATTTTATATATTGTCTTTCCCACTTTTTTTTGACAACGGACAAAAGGCTATCATTGATCTAGATTTGATCGGCAGGGGTGGGTATACGTATTTGCTGGTAAAAAGAAACGATAAGTGGGTCATTGATAAAGAAATGGTTCGTTGGGTCATATAGGTAACTTGGACTATTTTCAATAATTGGGAATATTTTCCTATTCCTGTCGTTTGGCAATGTGTCAAAATATCTGTTTTCAAACACCTTTAAAATAAAGGGGATGAAGGGAAGCTAAATTGGGTAATGTATCAAAAAAACATTTTTTTAATAAACATAAGATTTATAAGCAATACAGGGGGCCTCCAAAGAGGCCCCCTGTTATTTCAGGGAGCTTAATATCCTTATTTTCGTCTTTATAAGCCTTGGTAACAGGGCTTCTTCATTACTCGTGTATCAAATTGGCAGCTAAATATGGAATGTAAATATTGCTTCCGGAAATCCCGGTGCGCTGGCAGGCAGAAAAGCGGGGTACAGCGCTATTACTGTACGATCTGCAGAAAGTATCAGCAGAAAGATTATCTGTACCGGGCCTGCGTCAAATCCTCCAATGAAACGATGCAGTCGCTTGTTTGTGAAAGCGTCAGTATAAGAGGCTTAGCCCGGGTGCTGAAAATAGCCGCCAGCACAGTGTTGAGCAGGAGTAACCGGAAGCGCTTCTTTTCCTTTATTCAGATATACAATCCTTTAAGTTGTTTTGGGGTAAAAAAATAAATTCCCGCCTCCGGACACGGAATTTATTTACCGCAGACGTTGTGTCCTCCAATCCTACCGACACCTGATGAACAGACGCTCACCGGCCTGTGGTACACTTCCTGCCCGTTCAGGCTCTGACCGCCTGCCATGCCCGCAAAAGCCGCCTTATTTTCGTCCAACCACTGCTGATTTTTCCCCTTCCGTAAAGAGAAACAAAATCATGTCCAGATCTGGACCACGAAAATACAGCGGCGTTGGGGGCTCATGGCAGTGAGGGAACAAACGCTCATCCCCACCAAACTTTGTTCAGAACCAAATTTCAGTAAAGTGAACCAAAACTCACCCCGCCCCTCAGAATCATTGCCGTACAAGGGAGCGTCGCAAGTAAAGCCACATCGTTGCACTGCTGCCTGCTACCCAGACCCCTTCTGAAAAAATCCCCACCTGTACAATTTCACCGGTCAGGTGCTGAGCAGCTATCTTTCGCATGCGGACCCTGTTGCTATGGGGGTCAACAATATCCGGATCAGGACGAACGTGAACTATGACCATGCGAACAGAATATTGCAGGTCTATAAAACGATCAATGACAACACCGCGACCACCAGACTGCTCAGCCAGCATGACTATGATCAGCTGGGGCAGCTTAAGAACAAGAAGATCGGGCAACTGCCGGACAACAGCTTTCTGGAGACGCAGGACTATTCCTACAATATCCGCGGCTGGCTGAAGGGCATCAATAAAGACTATTCCAACAACGACAATACCCACGGTGGGAACAGCCGGTGGTTTGGCATGGAGCTGAGCTATGACTGGGGCTTTGCTTCCAACCAACTCGGCGGCAATATCTCCGGCACCAGGTGGCGCAGCAAAGGAGACGCGCAGCAGCGGGCCTATGGATTTGGGTACGATTCCCTGAACCGTCTCCTCTCCGGCGACTTCAACCAGTACAGCGGCAGTGCGTGGGACAAGACGGCGGGGATAGATTTCAGCATGATGATGGGCAATGGAACGGACCCGAACACCGCGTATGATGAGAATGGCAATATAAAGGCAATGTGGCAAAAGGGGTGGAAACTCGGAGGCAGTAATCCCATCGACTCATTAAACTATACCTATAACACGAACAGCAACAAGCTGAAGAAGGTGATCGACGGAAGAAATGATCCGCTGACCACGATGGGCGATTTCCGGACCTCTTCACTTAGCCCATACAATACCGGCAAGACCGGCACCGCGCAGGATTATTATTACGACGGCAACGGAAATATGACCCGCGACCTGAACAAAGACATCGGCAGCCAGACAGCCGACGGCATCATCTACAATCACCTGAACCTGCCCTGGCAGGTTACGGTGAGATCCGCCACCGGCACCAAGGGCACGATCCGGTATATCTATGATGCGAGTGGCACCAAACTCAAAAAGACCACCGCCGACAGCGCCGGAAATATCCAGACCGGCACCACCTATATCGGTGCGTTCCAGTACCAGGGCCGACAGGCCATCTCCGCAGGCGGCATCCCTGCTGACACGCTCCAGTTCTTCGGACAGGAAGAGGGCCGGGTGCGGGTGCTCCAGGATACCAGCGGAGGAAAACCGGCCCCGACCTTTGCGTTTGATTACTTTCTAAAAGACCATCTCGGCAATACCCGGATGGTGCTCACCGATGAGCAGCAGACCGATATGTATCCGGCGGCCACCATGGAGGTCGCGGACAGCGCTACAGAAAACCTCTATTACAGCAAACTGACCGATACCCGCAGTTTGCTGCCACCGGGCTATCCAACGGACACGACAACCAATCCCAATAACTTTGTCATCAAATTAACCGGTGCAGCCGGCCACACGATCGGACCGGGCATTACGCTCAAAGTAATGGCCGGCGATCAGTTCAGTATAAAGGCGAGCAGCTGGTACAAGTCGAACGGCCTCAATCCGGACCATCCGGCCAACCCGCTGACCGATCTCTTAGCCGCACTCATTGGTGGGGTAGGCGGCATACCCGGAGGACACCTGTCTCCGGCGCAACTGACGGCCAACAGTACGCTGATCAGTACCAATGTTACCCAGCTACTCGCGGACACCGGCTCCAGGATCACGGTTACCAAACCCCATGCCTTTGTCAACTGGGTGCTGTTCGACAACCAGATGAACTATGTGTCGGCCAGCAGCGGCTTCGATCAGGTGGGTGCAGACCAGGAGTTCAAAAAACACGTTCAGACCAATCTGCCCGTAACTAAGAGCGGATATCTGTATATTTACGTCAGCAACGAGACGCCCAATATCGACGTGTTCTTTGACAATGTACAGGTGACCCATACGCGTGGCCCGCTCCTCGAAGAGGATCACTACTATCCGTTTGGGTTGACCATGGCGGGGATTAGTGATAAAGCGTTGAAAACGAACTATGCGCAGAACAAATATCTCTATAATGGAAAGGAGCTACAGAGCCAGGAATTTAGTGATGGGTCAGGGTTAGAGGAATATGATTATGGAGCCAGGATGTACGACAATCAGCTTGGTCGTTGGATGGTAATTGATCCACAGGCCACAAAACATTCTGAATGGAGTCCTTACGCTTACGTTTTCGATAACCCGGGAAAATTTGTTGACCCGGACGGAATGGAAGGAAAAGACCCAAGAAGCGATTTTTATAAATCTTTTGGGCCGTCCGCCATGGCAGCAGCAACCTCAGCGGGTGCACAAAATAAATTTAAGGGATTATATCTCTTAGCTCAACGAAGAGTAGAAAATGGATTTAAACTTAACCCTCCTGGAAACAATCCTATGAATATAAAAGGTTCAGGTGATGGAGGAACGGTAACCGAGAGCACACACGAATATGTAACAAATAAAAAAGGTGAAAGTAGCTGTAAAGGATGAATTTGCTAGCTTTAGTTCTGTCGAAAACGGCTTTAAAGGATATTTGCATGTACTTGAATCTAATTTTTCAAATGCTTACGACGCTTTAACTCATGAAGAAAAAACATTCGATGATTTTGTTGATGGCCTTAAGAATGGAGATAATGGGCCATATGGGACAGATATCGATTACGGGAAGAAATTAAAAGAGAATTTTGAGAGTGTAGTTGCAGACTATGAACGAAAAATAAATAGTGATATAACGCAAACTACCACTTCCATTCGTAATATCATTAAAGACAAAAGAAACTACACAAATTATGAACGTGCTCTCTTGACGAGAGAAGCAACTGGTAGGTTACTTCAGTTATTAGAGCAAAACTATAGTTTACGAAATGATTTGAATTCTTTAGAAAAATTAAAATAACAATGAATAAAGTTATTCAGATAGTTTTGGTTTTCTGTATGATCCTTTTCAAAGGTATCCCTTCAAGTGCAATAGCCTTACCGGAAAATTGGAATGGAGATTTCTGGAAAAATCAAATGACCTACTTCGCAGTCCTCCAAAATAAGAATCTTAATGACAGTGAACTCGTTAACAAGGCACTCGATAAATTATTTCAACTCCAAGAAGTCAAAAGAAAGAATAAGTTCATTGATTCATTGACCAAACATACAAAAGGAATTTCCATGCGGGTCATGCAAAAACCCAGCAAACTCACAAAATATTATTGGATTGCTGTAGGATATGACAATGATCTCAGATTTGAGACTTATTATAATTTTTACGTTTACCCAGATAATATGTCAATTAGGTACTTGGATACCTACAGTGGGGACGCAATCACCCTCATGCAATGGAGAAAAAAGAGAAAATTAAAGAAAGGCTAGTCATAATAGTTGGAGCCAATCAGCAGCGGTTTCGATCAGGTAGGTGCGGATCAGGAGTTCAAGAAACATGTCCAGACCAATCTGCCCATAACTAAGAGCGGATATCTGTATATTTACGTCAGCAACAAGACGCCCAATATCGATGTGTTCTTTGACAATGTACAGGTGACGCACACCCGGGGACCACTCCTCGAAGAGAATCATTATTATCCTTTCGGGCTGACGATGGCGGGGATCAGTGATAAGGCGCTGAAGACAAACTACGCTGAGAATAAGTATAAAGGCAATGGAGGAGATGAGCTTCAGAACAAAGAGTTTAGCGATGGGAGCGGACTTGAGGCATATGATGCTGATTTTAGAATGTACGATCCGCAAATTGGAAGATTCTGGCAAATTGATCCCTTAGGCGAAATCAATGAGGGCTGGAGCCCGTATTCATTTGCGAATGACAATCCTATTAGCTTTAACGATCCATTGGGATTAACAATTTCTGACAGTACACATCCCCAGGTATTACCAACTGTTACTGTTACGCATGCTTTTAATCCTTTGACTGAAAAGCGAACTGCCGTTACTGCTAGCCTTGCAGATACGAAAGGTGGTGATCCAAATGTGAGCGCTGGTTCCGCTCCGGCAAGTACAGCGGCACTGCCTATAAATGATGTTTCTTCAAATTCAAGCAATACCGCAGATAATGGTAATAAAGGCGATCATACTGTTGTAACAGATATTGCTTACGAGATAAATAGGTTTAATCCGTTAGCGCAGGTAGTTAACCTAGGGTACACTATTTTTACGGGTCATGATTCTTATGATGTTAAACAGAATACTGTCGGGGCAATAACAAATTTGGCGGCAACTATTCCTATTGGTAAGCTTTCAGTGGCTGGCAATGCAATTGTGAAGACTTTACAGATGGTTGCAAAACCAAGAACAGTAGGCAATGTACTGACCCTTGCAGAGAGAATATTGGGGCCAGGCTACGAGGAGATAGCGCCGGGAGTCTTTAGGTCGGTTGATAAATTGAAGCAATTTAGGATGACAGCGAGTGATCTGAACGGAGTAAAATTTGGAGGGGTTCCTCACGTTCATATTGAAATTTACAGTCCAGGAAACTTAAATGTTCCTGTTACAAATTATCATATTCCATTAATAGATCCATAATTATGAAATTAAAAGCTTTGATTCAAAATCAAAATGATGGGGTAAAATGGCTAATTATTGAATCAGACGAGAATGATACTAAAGGGTACTTTCTCTATTACCATGTAGATGATAATAACGCCTATGATACCTGGCATAAGTCAATCGATGATGCGTATGACGCTGCTAGTCAGCAGTATGGGATAAGAAAGGAAAATTGGCAGGAATTGAAATGAATTAAAAAGGAGTACGGACAATTTGGTCATGTTCCGATTATCACTTTTTGGTGATGTAATTGAAAAGATTAATTTTTTCGTTAAAAGAACAATGAGCATAGCCTAACCGCTATGCTTTTTTATTTCCACTAACCCTTAACAACAAATCTCAACCTATGAATAACTTGAACTTACTGGATACCAATAACAGCTACTGTTTTGTATATACTTCAGATGAATTAAAGCTGGAAATCCTGGGAGGCATAAGGCTTGATACACTGGACGGGATGCGGGTAACGATCAAAATCTCAAAAGGGGAACAATCCATACGGCATAATCTGGACTTGTATAATGATACCCAGGTGGACAAACTGGTACGGAAAACGGCTGAGAAGCTTGAAATTGGCTCTATCCTGGCAGGTAAAGTGATAGCCGAACTGACTGATCACCTGGAGAAATACAGGCTTGAGGGATATATTAATAAGAAATGTTACAACTTATCAGAACACCTATGCTAATGATGCGGATTACAATTTTATCATTGGGTGGATGCTAACGGTAGCTTTCTGGTATTTTGACCCTTTACTTAAGGAAGGAGATGGAGTCAGACTGCTCGATAGGGTGTATCGGAGTAATCCCAAAAACAGTTTATTTAAGTGGGCCATAAGAGGTGAATTAAGGTTAAAGGATGATGAGATTAAAAACCTTAAGATTGATATAGCTAGCCGATTCAATGAATTTTACAACTATGGGGCCTTTATTCAAGACTACTTTACACGTATTAAGTAATGCTTTATGATCAACTCTAGTGAAATAAAGAGAGAGGTGTAAGAAGTGGCTTTTTATTGTGCAAGTTGCTGCAACTGCCGTTTGGTAACCAGGGCATCAATAACTGATCTGATAATTATCTGCTGTCGGAGTCGGATTCCATCCTAGGAGATTACAGGGTAAATGGAGTGCCTACTCAAAAGAATTATAAATTCGGAAATACATTCGATTAGCCTTTTCAGTTATTTATAAAACAAAGACCTCTCCTTCCTAAAATTTAATAAAAGCCAAAATGCAATTTTCTTTAAATGCGGAATTTGAAAACTTAAAAAGCCCAAAGATTGTCCTATCTGATGAAGCGATCCTAATCTCGGATACTCCAGCTATTTCTTATTTTATTATGATGGCTATGATGGTAATATGTACGATATTTATTTTTATAGCCGATCATCGATTTGAAAATACCTTTAAAATTGTTGTCGGTTTAATTTCGATATTTTTTTTTATGTACCTTGCCTTTTCCCTAAAAAGAGTAAAGATTTGTTTGCAGGAGAAGATAATTTATCGCACTAATTTTAATCCTTTAGAAAACCTGCTCAATTTCATTTTACAACAGCCAGGGAAAATAGCATTTTCAAAAATTTAAAAAATATATTATGATTATTCTGATATATTTTCGCATGTCAAAAATAGACATCATGTCTATATCCAAACTGAAGATCCATATAAGTTAAAAATTGCATCCTTCAGAAAGGAAGTGGATGCCCAAAAATTTTCTGCATATTTGAATAAGCTGGTTTTGAAATGACAACTACCAACCACTGATATTCATGTACCGATCTTATGATGCTTTTGCTTGGCCGCATATAATCGACCTTCAGAAGCGAAGATGAGACGGCTTTTGCCTGGTCACTCGAGAGCACCCAGCTTACTTCAAGTGGATCAAAGGAACATGCGGCAACTATTTATAGCTAACAAGGAAAAGATGAGAAATCATTTTCGTATAATGGACCTTTTCTAATGAAAAGATAAACTCCCCGTTTGTGAAAGTGTCGGTATAAGAGGCATAGCCCGGGTCCTGAAAATAGCTGCCAATACCTTATGCAGCAAAGCAAGCCTTAAAGGGCTGCGCAGAACCACTGCCGCATACGGGAGCGTCGCAACGGCTGCCACATAGTATTCCCACCGCCGGCCCAACCTCTTTTTATTTGTTGCCGTTTTTTCTGTGGCCGCTGGAAAGTTTCAGAACGGAATGATCTGGCGGTATACGCCTCCTGGCACGGTTAAAGGTGCAGTTATGTCGGTGTGTCCGTAAATTTTCATGCGTCATTTTAGTTTCCATCCTGTTTGGTATCTTTAAAGAAAGCATACATATCATGAAAAATGCCGAGATCGGAGATCCGCTGTTCCGAGAAGCGGTGGAGGCCATCGATGCTGGGGATACAACTAAGCTGGAAAGCTTGCTGGTTGGGCATCCGGAGTTGGTGCGCGACCGGCTGGATTATCCGTCGGGGGCCTATTTCAAAGACCCGTGGCTGCTGTATTTTGTTGCCGATAATCCCATCCGCGCCGATCGGTTACCAGAGAATATCGTGGAGGTGACGCGTCTGCTGATCGGGGCCGTAAAACGGGAGGCGACGGGCAGCGCACAGGAACAGCTCGATTATACGCTTGGATTGGTGGCGACGGGAAGGATCCCGAGGGAATGCGGCGTGCAGATCGCCATGATCGACCTGCTGATCGATGAAGGCGCGAGACCCGGCGGAGCCATGGGCGCCCTTGCCCACGGGAATATCGCTGCCGCGGAACGGCTTATCGGGCGGGGCGGCATGCTGACTCTGGCCGCGGCGGTTGGTCTTGACCGTATGGATGATGTTGAACGGCTTGCTCCTGCGGCTGGACAGGCTGAGCGGCTGGCGGCGCTGACCGTGGCAGCCTTCTATGGGAAGTCTTCTGTCATCTCCTGGCTGCTGGGCATCGGGACCGATCCCAACGGATATGTCGTTGAAGGGAATGGATTTCATTCGCATGCGACTCCGTTGCATCAGGCAGTGTATTCCGGCGTGTTTGATGCCGTTAAGCTGCTGGTCGAAGCCGGCGCCAGGCTCGATGTCCCGGATAAGGTCTATGGTGGAACGCCGCTGGGCTGGGCAGAATATATACCCTCAGAAGCTGGCTATGATGAGGTGGCGAAAACGAAATTTGCCATCATAGCCAGCTATCTGCGGGAAAGGGGAGGTTAAGGTGCTGTCAGCTTGCCTGAAGCGCTTGTTTTATATGCTTTGCCGCCGAACTCTCCTGTAAAGCCCAGGGTGCAGAACGTCGCCGCCAGCTTACCTCCTGTATGGGAAATATAAACGGTGCCGGGATCTGCCTCGAAATAAATGCCCGAATAGCTGCTTGAGATAAAAACGGCATAAGGATTATAATCGGGAAAGGTGATCTCGTTGCTGAGCGAATATGCTCCGTCCTCCGGCTCTTTGCCGTTCCAGAATGGGTTGAAATAAATTTCGAGATCGGGGTAGCCTGCTCCGGGATTGCCGGTGATCCTTCTGAGACCGGTGGAAGGATCCGTGCCATACGTGACGGAACCGAAGGTAACGCTGGGTATCGCCGAAAAGGTCACCGAATTATTCGTTGGCGTACAAGGCGCCGTTACCGGCTTGTTGGTCACCGTAATATGGACGCTGTCGGAATGGGATGCGCAGTCCGGATAGCTCACGGAAAGATAATACCAGCCTTCGTCGTTCTTGCTGGCGGAATAGATCAAGACATGATCTGAACTGGAGATCGCATTTGGGGCATTTGTCTGACTCCAGATGTATAATGCCAGCGGCGTCAGCGAAGTGCCGAGCGAGATCGTATCTCCCGTATAATAACTGGCTTTGGCTCCTGTGATCTTCACTTTCAGGATGTCGGCGCAATTATTGGAATCTGCGTTCTTTTTACAATGGCTTAATGAGATGAGCAGGAACAGGCAGATGGACCACCTGATGGGGTAAAGGTTTTTCATGGTTTGGATTTATTTGCATAGTAAACTTAAAAATTTTTATCGAAATATGCAATATATTGCTGCTGATCTACCACTTTACTTAGATATTTGAATTAACACAATAGGTATGAGACTGCATTTATTGTTGAGCTATATATTAGTTTTTCCAGGATTCCTTCTGAGTGCGGGGCGGATGAACGAAGTGAGCAAGACGCCCAGTCCGGTGAAGGGAGGGATCGTGACCGGTGCGGATCAGACCGAAGTATACCTGCCATATCTGATAGGCAAGCGGATTGGTATACTGGGTAACCAGACCTCGGTCATCGGAAACAAATCATCGGTGGACAGCCTGCTGTCGCTGGGCATTAATATCAGGAGGCTTTTCGGTCCCGAGCATGGGTTCCGCGGGAATGCCAGCAACGGCGCAAAGGTCGGCGACGAAACAGACGCAAAGACGGGGATACCCATTATATCTCTTTACGGCAAAAAACGAAAACCCTCGAAAGAGGATATGGATTCGCTCGACCTCATGATCTTCGACCTGCAGGATGTCGGATGCCGGTTCTATACCAATATCAACGTACTGGCCCAGATCATGGAAGCGTGTGCCGAGAACGGAAAAGAACTTCTTATACTCGACCGTCCCGATCCGAATGGCTTTGTCGACGGGCCTGTCCTGGATATGGCCCTTAAATCGGGGATTGGTAGATTTCCGGTACCCATTACTCATGGGATGACCATCGGTGAGTTCGCGCAGATGATCAATGGCGAAGGATGGCTGCCGGATAAAATGCAATGCAAACTGAGGATCATACCGGTAAAGAACTATACACACACTATGGATTATGTCCTGCCGGTGAGCCCTTCTCCCAACCTGAACACACAGCAGTCGGTGTTGCTGTATCCATCCCTGTGTTTGTTCGAAGGAACGGTCATCAGCCAGGGTCGCGGCACGTATATGCCGTTCACCGTGTTGGGTAATCCCGATCTCAAAGGGAAGTATAATTTCTCTTTTACGCCGGTGAGCATACCGGGGAAGTCTGAAACGCCCCTGCATATGGACAAGCTGTGTTATGGGCTGGACCTGCGGAATTATAAGCTGGCCAGGCTGCGAAAAGCAGGAAAGATCAATATCCGGTGGATGATGGAGATGTATAAGGCCTATCCTTATAAAGAGAAATTTTTCGATTATAAGCAAAGCAAGGAAATGGGGAGTATCGATAAGCTGGCGGGCACGACCTCTTTCAAAGAACAGATCATTGCGGGTAAGAGCGAGGAGGAGATCCGGGCCAGCTGGGAGCCGGGGCTGAGCGAGTATAAGAAGATGCGGGTTAAGTATTTATTGTATCCGTGACCAGGGGTCACCCAAAATGCTTTCTATATGAAAAATTATTTTTGTTTTTCAGCGATGCTGCTGTGGGCGCATGTGGCCACAGCGCAGCAAGCCACCTGGTCTGCGGCGCAGGTGAGAACGGTGAATGGGGTGGTGGAAGGGGTCGTAGGCGCCGCTGGTCTGAAGACTTTTAAAGGTATCCCTTTTGCAAAGCCACCGGTGGGCGAACTGCGTTTCAGGGAGCCGCAGCCGGTGCAGAACTGGGAGGGCATCCGTAAAGCGGACAAGTTCGGGCCACGCGCGATGCAGCTGCCTTTGTTCAGCGATATGAATTTCAGGTCGGACGGCGTGAGCGAGGATTGTCTGTACCTGAATGTATGGACTCCTGCGAAAGCTCCTGATGCAGGTCTTCCGGTATTTGTGTATTTCTTCGGAGGCGGGTTTGTGGCAGGAGACGGCTCCGAGTTCCGTTACGATGGAGAAAGCATGGCCATGCGCGGGGTTGTCACCGTTACGATCAACTATCGCCTCGGCATATTCGGCTTTCTGGCGCATCCGGAGCTGACCAAAGAATCGGCGCATCATTCCTCCGGCAATTGCGGTCTGATGGATCAGCATGCCGCGCTGGTCTGGGTACAGCAAAATATCGCGGCATTCGGGGGAGACCCTAAGCGGGTAACTATCGGTGGCGAATCGGCCGGTTCCAATTCCGTCAGTGCACAGATGGCGTCACCGTTGTCGACCGGTTTGTTTGCCGGGGCGATAGGAGAGAGCGGTTCTTTGCTGGGAAGAAAACCGATGGCCCTTGCCGACGCAGAGCAGGTAGGTGTGAGCTTTGCCGCGGGGCTTGGAAATAAATCACTGGCCGGTCTGCGTGCGATGTCGGCGGATGCGTTATTAGCGGCTACTGCAAAGGCTCATTTCCCGGTGACGGTGGATGGCTATTTTTTCCCAACGTCTCCTTTGGAAATTTTTGCTACGGGTAATCAGATGGCGGTTCCGTTGCTGGCCGGTTGGAATTCCGCCGAACAGAATTATGGGAGCATCCTCGGAAAGGATGAACCAACGGTGGAGAATTATGAAAAAGCCGTCCGCAAACTATATGGCGCAAAAGCGGATGAGGTCCTGAAGCTTTATAAGGCTACTACTCCCGATGAGGTGCAGCAGGCGGCTACGGACCTGGGGACGGACCGGTTTATTGCTTTTGGAACCTGGAAATGGATCGATCAGCACAGCAAGACCGGCCACAAGCCGGTGTACCGGT
This sequence comes from Puia sp., assembly GCA_035317125.1. Classification (GTDB taxonomy): domain Bacteria; phylum Bacteroidota; class Bacteroidia; order Chitinophagales; family Chitinophagaceae; genus Puia. The sequence continues at coordinate 19,777 of DATHHO010000002.1, read as the reverse complement.
ATCTTTATGCGCATCCAAGGCCAGCGGCCGTGGGGGCTGCGGCGGTTAGGTCTATGGGGGCTGGCCATTCGTGGGAGATCGAATATGCGCTGGGCAATCTGTCCACCAATACTGTTTATGCATGGAAGCCCGAGGATGCCAGGGTATCTGAAACGATGGAAGCGTATTTTGCGAATTTTATTAAGACCGCCGATCCGAATGGCAAGGGACTGCCTGTGTGGCCGGCTGTGAAGCCTGGCGTATCCGATGTGATGGTGATCGATGTGAAGAGTCGTGTGGAGAAGGAGCGGAATCAGGAGAGGTATAGGTGGATGGAGGGGCAATAGAAATGTTTTAGTCAGTGAATTTTGCCAGACTGCTCCTCCAACGAGGCGTTCATAATGGGCGTCAGGTCAAGATACATTTGTCGGGTGTCTTTCCCTTTATCCGTTTCAGTAAAATAAGTAAATCCTAGTTTTTCATAAAATCCCAGAGATTTGTCATAGGCATCTACTGTTATCAGTTTACAGGCGCAACTTTCATTTTGGTCCATGGCTATGCTGATGATAAAATTGATAATTGCCGTACCGACTCCCGATTTTTTAATGGTATTACAAACTCCCAACCTACCAATTTTGAGGGCAGGATAGTATTCTAAATGCCTTTTTGGATGCGTAACCAATCTGGAAAGTAATCTTTTGAAAGCGCTTTTTGAAGCAAATTCTTTTTCCTGAACCCGCAGGCTGTCATTGAAAATACTGAAGAAGGCAATTGTCCTCTCTTCGTTCTCAAGCAAATAAGTTACAGCCAACAACTCGATCTGATAATGTTTGGATTTAGACAAGAGAAAATCGTTTAAATCCTCATCACCACAATCAAATGGTTTAAAATCTGTTGCTGTATTGACTTTAATAAGGGATAATCCGGCTAACTCCATTTAGCGCGGCCTGAGAATCGATTGCAGCTGTCTGGCGCTTTCGCGTATAGCCAATAGCCGGACCTGATCAACTTTTTTATCCTTATTCTGCTCGAGCTTTGTAAAAAAGTTGATTGCATCTTTGCCTTCTAAGACCGGTGTATTTTTTATTGGCTTGGCCACTTTATCTGCAATTTTATGATCGATTCTATGAAGCAAAATTACGAATCAGCTCTGATACAATTTAACAAATCTATTTTCGCCATTCAGTTCTGCTCTGAAAAAATTAAAAACTAAAGGATTCATTTTCAATGCGTTGATGTTTAAGTATAAACACCTAGCCCGTATTGCGACGGGAGTGTGTGTTGCAATTATTGAATTATACTTTTATATTGCGGGACCAATTATCATATGAAGAGACTCATTCTTTCCTTACTCATTCCCTTTGCCGGGCAGACCGGAATTTACAACGGATATATGCTTCCGGGCAGCGATGCGGCTGCCGGTGATCGGGCCATTTCCAACAGTCATACGGTTTCCAGGGGGCAAATAGGGGCCACCAGCCAGGTAGAGATCCGTTCGGGGGTCTGGCCGATACTTCTGGAGAAATCTAATTCGATACCGGGGGCAGCCTATTCGCTGCAGTTCCGGGATATGCAGGTCATTACCGGCGTAGTCATGGATACCCTGCCGTTTCCCGATCTGGGACAACTGAAATATTTTGGGAAGGCCTTATCGGCCCTGAAAACGGGCAATAACGGAGATATCGCCCGATTTAAAGAATACTCCGTCAGCCGTGCCGATAAGAAGTATGAAGGGGTGTGGTATCTGTTAAAATACCAATGGGGAACGACTGATTTTCAGCAGCCGGAGGCGGATATCATAATCAAAGCGATCCGGGACTTCTAGGGTGCGGGCGCTGGATGGGCAGGGCAAGGCGCCGGGGGATCAGGGGGCCGTGGGCTGAGTGCATAATACAAACCATTTTTTCACGTTATAGTAAGTTAATAAGGTCCGCATCGCGGACCGCTCAGGAATTTATCATTCTGATACCTTTGAAAAGCAAATTTGATATGAAAAAGCTTATTATTTTATCTCTGTTTTTACCTTTTGCCGCAAAGGCGCAGTTTACTATTGTAAACACTTCTACCCTGAACCTTGTCGAGCTTCGTTCGGGGGAAACATGGCCAATAAATCTTCAACGGGTCATAAAAGAGTCTGATACCTGTTATCTCCTGCAATTCCGTGATCAGCAATCTACCGCCGAGGTGATCATGACGGGGCTCCGGTTCCGCGATATGCAACAACTGAGATATTTTCAGAAGGGGCTGTCGGCGTTAAAGGGCGGCTCTACCGGGGATATCGCTAAATTCAAAGATTATACGATCAAGCGGATCGACGTAAGGAAAGAGGGTATCCAGTATTTGCTGACCTGCACGGAAGGGGCGACTACCAATTTCAAACAGCCCGAGGCCGATAAGATGATCGTTGCCATACAACATCTCTAAATTTCCGCTTACAGTTATTCGTGTCTGGTTGTCGCTGATGGCGAGACGGGCGGTATCATGCGCCGTGGCTTATCAAAGTTGCTGCCATTGCCTTCTTGAAAAAGAATAAATTGCGTCTTTATTCAAGATTGAACCTGTCTTATGGATACGTCCCAAAAGAAAAAGTATCTTTTCATTGATGAGAGCGGCGACCCCTTTTTCTTCGGCAACCGGAAAAAACTGTTGGTTGGCACTGAAGGTTTTCAACCGTATCTTATTATTGGAGTGATAGAAACGACCGATAGAAAAGTATTGCGCAAGGCAGTCGTTGGCTTTATGAATAGTATCACATCGTAATTGCAAAAAAGAACTTAAATATATTTACCCGAACGCATAACAGTAATCCTGCTGAATATTATTTTCATGTACTTCATCATTTATTAAATGGAAGGCTCAATACCAGCAACTGTCACTATAATTTATATCTTTCACAACGAGGAAATAATTCATTGACCCGGTTTCAGGAAGCAGTAAACAGAGTTGCTGGGACAGACGGATCCAATAACAGGAAAAACATATCCTATACGCTTGAAATTGTTCCGGGCAGGGAGATGCCGGAGCTCAGCATTATCGACTATCTGATCTGGGCTGTGCAGAGAAATTTAACCAGTAAAGAAGGGAGATATTTTGATGCCTTAGTGCATAAGTATGAATCGGTGATTAATCTGTTCGAGTAGAAGGAACAATAAAAAACTAAAAAATCTTTTTGCTCCCGTGCCGGTACCGGCAACACCCATCATGGGATGAGATATGCAAGCTCAAGACTTCTTAGGATGTAAAGGTAGCTATAAAAATATAAACCGGTTAAATTTAATGATTACAATTTAAGGATCTGCTGCACCAGTATGACCTTTCCGCTGTCATCCATGATCCGGACGGCGTATACTCCTTTTGTCAATCCGGTGAGATAAACCCTGTCTCCATCGAGGACGCCGTCGCGGCGGATAAAGGTCCGGCCGGTCAGGTCCATGATCTCGAGGTGAAGACTGGCTATCGCCCAGACATGGAATTTTAACCGGATATAATCCCTTGCCGGATTGGGCGCGATCGTGACATAATTGCTGTCGCCGGCTGGTCCGATCACCGCGGTGACGTCATAGTTGAACCTGACGGAGTAAGGACTTGGGCAACCGTTGACCGTTGCGCGCACGGAATACATTCCATTGGCGGATGGTTTATAGCTCACCCCGCTGGCGCCTGCGATGAGGACCGTGGTGTCGGTGTACCATTGATTACCGGCTGGCGCAGATGACAGCAGCGTATTCGAATTATCCAGGGTGATGACAGGCCTGGCAGGTATGGGTTTCGTGGTCACGCTCACCGTGTCATTGATCCTGCATCCTATCGCATCGGTGATCGCAGCATAATATATTGTATTGACCTGCGGGTTCACCGTTGGATTGGGTTGGCTGGATGTAAACCCGGCCGGCTGTGAGACCCATGACCAGGTATTTACGCCATCGGGCTGACCGAGGTTAAGGGGAAAGCCGGTGCAGACTGCCGTATCCCTGGCTGGTATTGCCGTCAGGGAACTGGGTTTAACGGTGACCAGTACCGTATCCGAGGTGATGCATCCGGTGACGAGCTGTACGCGTTCGTAATAGGTGGTCGTCGCACCGGGCACCACGATGGGATTGGGCTGATCGGAGCTGAAGCCTGCCGGACTTGAGGTCCATGTATAGGACGCTCCTGCGTTGCCATTGCCACCTGTACGGGGCGCGCCAAGGGTATCGGTCATACCGAGACAGATGACCGTATCGGAGCCTGCCGCAGCCGGCCGGCCATTGACGGTGATCCTCACCGAATCCCTGCTGACGAGACCGGATGGATTCCAGATCGTTCTGTAGTAGGTCGTGTTTTGTAAGGGGTACACCACCGGATGGAGAACCATGGAATAAAGTCCGGCAGGGTTGGAGGTCCAGTAACCTGTTCCGTTGTCCGCCGGATTGCCGAGGCTTACCGAATCTCCCGGGCACACGGCGATGTCATTGCCCGCATCGACGGGTTGTGTGGCGTCACCGGCACAGAAGGACGGATCGAATTTCCCAAAAAAGACATTCGAGGCGCGTGTCTTCAGCGTCTGGCCGAAGACGTTAAATGAATTGTTGCCTCCGTTGTAGTAATCGGTCAAGCCCACCAGCACGATGCGCTGATGGCTGTCGACAAAGAGCGAAGATGCGGAGATATGGCCGCCGACGTTGGGGCCGGTCCTGTTTATCCGCTGCAACACTCCATTGATATCGTATTTCGCTATGAAAAACTCATTATCTCCTATCGGGAATGAATCCAGCCCACCGCCCGCGGAGGTGACGGCGAGCGGATAATTTGCTGCCCCGCCGCTGCTGAGCACACCGGAGACAAGAACGTCTTTATTGTTTAGGGCCACGGCAAGACCACTGCCCGAATGACCGTTGCCACTCCCCTGCACCCATTGTACGATACCCGCGGAATTGAATTTAGCGAGGAAGAATGCCGAGAGCTTGACGTGCTGTGTCGTCTGGTCGCTGTTGAAAATGACGAAATACTGGCTCGTATCGCTCAGGCCCGATGTGCCGGCCACATAAGAATTGCCCGCAGGGTCAACGGCTATGCCATTCAATTCCGCCGTGACAAAATAAAAATCATTGTCGAGATGGGTGCTCCAGAGCAGGCGACCAAGCGGGTTGAATTTCAGGATAAACCCATGCGTACTACCCCAGTTGCCATTGTGATATCCCTGGAAGGTCGTCACCGCACCAGATGCGTCCTGCAGGGTCATGTTATCCTCATAATACCCGGTGACATAAGCATTGCCGGTGCTGTCCATTCCCACATCCGCCAGCTTGTACCGCTGGTTGGTGGCGCCATTGTGCATATAGGAGCTCCAGTTTAGCGTGCCATCGGTATGGAGGCTTAAGATAAAGGTGTTGGTATTGCTGTTGGCATCGGTCGAATTTGGTAAAGTAAACAGCGGTGTCTGTGTTCCGTTGCGGACATAGGCCAGGTTGGCGAGGAAGGTGCCCATCACGATGATGTTATCGCCATAGACCCTGATCTTTGTCCCTTTGCCACCTTCTACGGGATAGCCCTGGTACACTGCCGATGGGTCATAGATGATCGTATGCCAGAGATAATTGCCATTGGAATCCAGCTTGATGACAAACCCATTGTCCTTCGACCAGACGGGTTGTTTTTCAAGAACGGCCACATAGATCTGCATGGAGTCCCCGTTGTTGAAGTGGAACCAGGAGGCCGAGTTGCAGATGCCTGTCAGATAGATATTTCCATTCTTGTCCTTCGTGCTGGAAGAGATCACGCCTGTTGTGACATAATCCGCCCATCGCAGGACACCGTCGGCGGAATAATTGGTGAATACGGATGAAGAATTTGAATAGAGGTTCTTCGGGGCGCCGTGTCGTCCTGTCAAAACCGATTGATTGCCGGAAGCGCAGATCATGTAGCCATCGTTGGACGACGGGCTGAGGTCGCTGGGAGCCTGATAGAGACTGTAGGAGTCGCTGTCGTCGATGTTGGCGACATAGCAGGCCTCGCTGGGTGACGCCGGGGCATAAACGAAGACGGCATTTGAACTCACGGTATCCGCGCAGCCATTGGCGCTGATGCTGATGAGGTCGAGCGTCTTTTGCCCAGGGGATGAGTAGCTGATATTCTGAACGACCTGCTGGCCAGCGGCGAGCGTGTTGGGGTCCTGGTAAAATCTCCAGGCAAAGGTTGCCGCTTCCTTAGACCGGGCATAAAAATCCAGCGGTTCCCCTACGGCTACATTGAGCTTGTCTGCCGTAAAGGCGGAATGGGTGTGTTCGACCGTCAGATGGATCTTGTTGGTGAAGGTCTTTGTAACGGAGGTGTTTATACGGGTGGCCCTGATATAATAGTCACCGGTGGCCGATATGGGATTGCTCACGAGGATGATCTGGCTACCACTCCCATCTGCATAGCCGTATGAATTACCTGCGCCATCGACCAACTCGTACCGTACCTGGGCCTCGGTATTCTGAATGATCAGGCCTGCGGCCTGGGATTTACAGAGGATGGTATCAGGGACCTGTACGGGCAGATTGATCATTGGAGGAGGCAGGTAGGTGAAGCCAGCAAGGCTGCCCGTGCCATTCGGGGTGTTCAGCGATATATTTCCGCTGGCGCCCGTTCCGACCGTGGCGACGATCTGCGTATCGGCGGTGACGGTGAACGAAGTCGCGGGGACGCCGCCGAAAAACACCTGGGTGGCGCCGGTGAAATTGATCCCTTTGATGGTAATGGTCGTGCCAGTGGCCGCTTGTGCAGGGCTGAAGCTGAGCACGAGGACAGGGGGATGGAAGCTTACAAACCGGGTCATCGTATCCGCATCGGACCCATAAGTGACGATGAGCTTTATGGTGTCCCTCAGCTGGAAGATATTGTGCGTATAGGCCAGATTGTAGTTGGAGCCGATGAGGGTGTCGTTGCGGTACCACTGGTAACTATAACCCGGTCTTGAATAATTGATCAGGTTCACGGTGCCCGTCTGGTAAAGCTGATTCGTATCGACCTTGAAATAGGCTTTGGGCAGGGTGGGGCTTCCACCGCTGGTCGTCTGCATCAGGTATTCGCCATCACCACCGGCCCAGCCTGTCTGTCCATCGAGAAAGAAAAGGGCATTCAGACCATAAAATAAATACTGATACGAAGAGCTGTTCTTGCACGGCTCCCAGGTCCTGCCGTAATCCGTGGTCCTGACGACCTGGTACAGATGGGTGGCGACAAAGCCGGTGCTGTCATTGGTGAAATGCAGGTCATTGCCTTGCACGGGTATGAGGCTTTCATCATTCATCTGCAGCCAGCTGGATCCACCGTTGGTCGTGCGGTAGATGCGGTAGTGGGAGCTTTCCGTGATATAGCCATAAGTGGAGGAGGTGAAAGATATATTATTGAAATCGGGGGTGAAGCTGAGGCCGGTAGGGGTGACGTTCGACCATGCAGTGCCGGAAGACGTTCCTTTATATACGAGCGCGCCACCCGATACGAAAGCTGTCGCCAGCGTCGGGAAGCTCAACTTGCGCAGTTGCTTGCCCGGAGCGCTTACAGCGGTGGACCATGTTTGTCCCCTGTCCGTCGTACGGACGATCTCTTCGTTGTGAACGGCAATGCCGATGCTGCCGTTCCCCGGGAAGGCCATATCCGTCACGCCATTGCTGAGGGGGACATTCGGATTGAAGTTGCGGTGGAATACCAGCTTCCAGGTCTGTCCCTGGTCGGCGGAGAAAAGGATCGAGGGCTCGAAGCTGAAATTTCCATAGACCAGTATGGAGTCCTGGGAAAAGGCCACGACGCCCCATGCTGTGAAGCCAAATGTCAGCCCGACGGAATAGCCGTTATAATTTACATTGCTGAGGGTAATGGTTCGCTGGACATAGGTTTTGCCGCCGTCCTGGGTGAAACCGATGGATTTGGAAAAGGCAACGAATCCCGTGGAGGAGGAGAGGAATGACATCCCGTGTATATTGTCGTTGGGATCGGAACCGGTGTAGACCGGCTGGAATTGTGCCTGGGCGTCCGGATGAATGAGATGGAATGATACGAGCAGCAAAGCGCAGATCAGCGGTTTTAGGCGCGGGAAGCGTTGTTTTTCCAGGTAAAGCGGTTGCATAAGGGGGTATTATGAGCGCAAAATACATAAATTTTCCGGCTACACTACTCTCCCCATGAAAGGATCGGTGATGGATTCTTTGCCGGTCTCGACCCTGCCCGCGTAGCGTCGTTCGAAATGATCCGAGTCTTTGAGGCGGATGCTGAAGTCATACCAGCCGTGGCTGGATGTGAGGTTCAGCACGATGCTGGCCTCCTTTCCTTTTGTCAGCTGCTTTGTCATCGGGCTTTTTTTATAGGCGTTGTCGGTGAGGATGAGCTCCGATGGGGGTTGTGCGACGGATGCTGTTTGGGAACCAGCTATTGTGTCCGGCGTGATGTTGATCACGAGGTTGCCGGTGGGCCGCCTGGTGAGCGGGTCGCGCTCGTACTGGCAGGATATTGCCAGCGCGGGGTCGTTGCTGTCGCCGGCAAACTCGCGGTAAAACCCATTGGGTGCGGCGAGGCGCAGATGATACCGGCCGTTTGCGAAGGCATCGGCAGGCCAGCTATAGGTGAGGGCGTCACCGGCCCTCACGGCAAAGGACCAGTTCCGGGAGATCTCGGTGGGGGCCTGGCCGGGGCGATCTGGGGAGGCAGAGCGGTTTGTGGATGCGAGGGAAGCAGACTGATCTGTGCCTGCATCGCGGATGGAGGCCCGGTGGTCCGTGTAAGCGCCGGGAGCGCAGACGGTGAATGGCGATCCGATAGCTGCTTTGCCGAAGAACTTGTTGCCGGCGGCCATGGTGATCCCGAATTCTTTTTTTGCGGCATCAAATTTTCCATCCGCATAAAGCTCATAGGGGAGAGCGCAGGCCGGTCGCACCCCTTTCTCCTGCTCGTCGAGCACACCTTGGGCATGCGGATCTTTGACCAGCGCCGCGATCTGCTGGTCGGAAAGCTTTTTATAGCCGGAGGGTTCGGGCTTGAATTGCGCGCTGTAGATGTTCTCTACGTATTGGTCTCTGTTCAGAAAAGGGATCGGCTCCAGCTTTTTTCCATCGAAGGGACTGAAGGCGGCGGTGAGGTTGCCAGAAATAGCGCGACGCCACTGGCTGATATTATCTACCCTTATGTTCTTGTTGTATTTCTTATTGAGGAAGGTTTCGAGGAACTGTAACGTGGATGTATGTTCGAAGAGCTGGGAGCACACTTTTCCACCGCGGCTCCAGGGAGATGCGATGATCATGGGAACGCGGAAGCCCAGTCCTACCGGCGCTTCGCGGGCCTGTTTCTGAGGGATGCCCTGTGCCAGCTCATTCACCATGCGGACGTGCTCGATCTCCGTGTCGATGCCTGGGGAGACCTTTCCGGTCCCGGGCAGGTTGTCGTCGGGGATGGAGAAAGGCGGCACGTGATCGAAATAGCCGTCATTCTCGTCATAGGTGACGATAAAGATCGTTTTCTTCCAGACTTCGGGGTTCTGGGTGAGGATATCGAGGACCTCCGAGATATACCAGGCCCCGTACATGGGAGCGGAGGGATGGTCGGAAAAATTCTGTGGACCGGCCAGCCAGGACACGGCCGGCAGCTTGCCTTCTTTTACATCCTGACGGAACTGGTGAAGGACGTCACCAGCGGGCACCATGACTTCGCGCTTTGTAGTCCCGTTGTTATAGCTCAGGCTTGTGACCTGGCGGTAAGAAGGGTCGCCTGTGTTTACGACAAAGGCGTTGTTGTACAGCCTTTTTTGTTTGTCCGAGAGTTTTGCGAAGCTGTCCTTGCTCCATTTTTTCAGCTCGGCCGTCGCATTGTCCAGCACTTCCTGTTTTTTGGCGAGAGCTGCCTTTGTCTTTTGCGCTTCTTCATCGGATGACGGAGTGGCCTCCTGTAGTTTTTCGATCTCACCCGGAAGGGTCTGTACCTGCAGGAGCAGGTTCTCTACATAATGTGGGGCAAACTTGACATTATAGGCAGCGAAAAATTCAAGGTTGTTGCAGCCGAAGTTGGACAGCCATGCGCGTTCCTCCCCTTTAAAGCCACCGCCGCAGTCGAGCTCATTCTGATAGAACTTCCATAGGATATCGTTCTCTTCGAGCAGCTCGGGGAAGGTGGTCCAGGGTAGTTTGGCAAAACTGTAATCGTCATTCCGGATATGGGCTTTGGAGCGGCCGTCCACCGGATCGGTGATCTTCCCTGTCCAGAAAAAAGAGCGGTTGGGCGTTGTGCTGGTCATGGCCGAACAAAAATTCTGATCGCAGACCGTGAAGGCATCCGCCATGGCATAGTTGAACGGCAGGTCTTGCCGGTTATAATAGCCCATGGTGAGCGGCATCTGCGCATATTGCTTATGGCGGGAGACCTTTGACGTCAGCCATTGATCGTGTTTGCCGGCATTATAGGCGTCCACCTGGCTGGCACGGGTATGCGGCAGGTCGCCCATCCAGGTAACTTTTGTATCTCTGATGTCGAGGCGGAAAGGCGGGTAGGCCTCGCCTTGCTCATTTTTCTGGGCCCAGACGGGCTGTTTGTCCGGGAGTGTTATCGCACGGGGATCGTTGAAGCCGCGTACGCCCTGGAGGGAGCCGAAACAATGGTCGAAGGAACGATTCTCCTGCATGAGGATCACGACGTGTTCCGCGTCCCAGAACGTGCTGCCCGGCTGCGGGTCGATGGAGAAGGCGCGCTGGACAGAGGCCGGGGCAAATTTGGCAATCCCGGCGGCGCCGGAGAGTAAGATCGATTTTTTCAGGAAGTCTCTGCGGTTATCCATAGGATGAACAAGTTAGGGCAAAATAGGATATTGCGATCAGGCCGCAGATTAAAAAAATCTTAAGGATGGGGTGGGCGGGAGCTTCCGCGGGATGAAAGCCCGGACAGGATGAAGGGAGGACAATCGCGTGAGGCGGGAGGCTATCTCACCAGGACAACGGTGCCTTTGGCGGTGACGGGGCCTTTGAGATCGGTGCCTGTTATCATGTAGACATAGACCCCGGCCTCTGCGGGCTGGCCGGCAACCGTTCCGTTCCACCCTGTGCCGATGTTCCGGGAGGTAAAGATCTTGTTGCCCCAGCGGTCGAATACCGAAAATTCTGTCAACTGCATGGTGATGCTTACGGGGATGCGGAATACGTCGTTGACCCCGTCGCCATTGGGGGTGAAGGCATTCGGCATGCCGAGGGAGCGGTAGATCAGGACCTTTTCGCCGGCGCTGGCTTTGCATCCGTCGGTGGTCGTGGCGGTAAGGGTGAACGTTATGCTGTCGGTGAGCGGGACCGAAAGGGAATGCAGGGCACCGGCATTAAGGAGCAGGTCTGCGGGCGTCCATTCATACGAGGTGCTGTTGGCGGAAACGGATGCATTCAGGCTGGCCTGATGGCCATACAGAATAATCGTATCGGCGGGTGAAACGGTGACCTGGGGACTGGCCTTTACCGAGGCAACGATGGCGTTGGACAGGATGGGGTTCAGGGAGCAGGCGCCGGCGCCTGGGGTCACCGAGCAGGTGATGACATCATTGTTTGCCAACTGGAGGCTGCTGAAAGTTGGCGTTTTATTTCCCGACGGAATGCTGTTGACGAACCATTGATAAGAAGGCGAAGCGCCAGCGTCTTTTGCCAGCGCGCTGAAAGCGATCGGCGTGCCGGCACAGGCCCCGTTGCCAGAAGCCGTAATATCCGCGGTGGGGTTGGGCTGATCATGGACGAGGAGGATCGTCGGAGGGGATGTGGCCGTATTCCTTAGCGCGCAGGTATACGTAGGATCGATCATGATGGTACATTTTACGACGTCGCCATCGGAGAAGGTCTGGCTGCTGAAGCCGGGAGCGTCCGTCCCCACGGGCTGGCCGTTGACCGTCCACTGATACGAGGGGTTGGCGCCCGCGTTGGAAGGCGTTGCGGCAAAGGAAACCGTATTGCCTTTGCAGATGATGTCGGCGGGAGGCGATATTTTTATCGTGACCCCGGGATCGGCCTGACCGGCAAGGACAACGACGATGGAATTGGACAGGGCATCACCGGGGGCCACGCAGGTGTTGGAAGCATCCGGTGTGACGGAGCAGGTGACGATGTCACCGTCGGCGAGCGTCAGGCTTGTAAAGCTGGGGTCGTTGGCGCCGGCGTTGTTGCCATTGACCTTCCATTGATACGTCGGACTGGCGCCGGCGTTGACCGGGGTGGCCGTGAAGGTTATGGAAGCGCCGGCGCAGGGTAAGTTTTTGGGACCGCTGATGCTGACCGTGGCTGGGGCGCCCGTTCCGGGACTGAGGCTGATCGCATTGGAAACGATCGGTGCGTTGGCGACACAGCCGTTGAGATCCGAATACTGACAGGTCACCACATCCGATGGTTTGAGGCTTGCACTGAGCCAGGTATCGCCGCTGTTGCCAGCCACACTGCCGTTGAGCATCCACTGATATACGGGGGAGCGCCCTCCGCCGGTAACGGTCGCCTTGAAGCTGACCGGGGCGCAGGCGCATATAAAGGTGCTGCTGGAGCTGATCTTTATTTCCGGGTTGGGATTGGGGTTTGGTACTTCATTGACGATAAGAGAACTGGTCGCCTGGGCGCTGCCGGGTTCACAGAGCCCCGATCCGGCTGTCACGGCGACGGCGACTACATCATTATTATTAAAATCCGAGGCGGTGTAGGTCGGGCTGTTGGTACCAACCGGGAGGTTGTTCCGGGTCCAGAGATAGGAAGCCTTTACGCCGGAATAATTGGTAAGCGTGGCGGTGAATGTGGCGGGAGATCCATGGCAGATCATTCTGGAGGCCGGTCCGATGGTGACTGTCGGGGGAGGGGGAGTAGCCTGCGGAGCGGACAGCTTGATGATCCAGAAATCGCTGCAGGAACCCTGGGTAGCGCCGCGGACATGGTATCCGGGTACTTCTACGGAGCAAGTATTCGATGCGATGATGAACGATCCGTCCGGAAGAGGTTGAACCGCGTGCGGTTCATCGTAGTAGCTGCCGCCCATCGATTTACCCCACTGGAGATTGCCTGTAGCGTCAATTTTGATCACCCAGGCATCGGTGAGACCGGCATTGCAGGTGAGGTCACCGTCCGGTGATTCGGCCGAGCCCGTTACCACGTACCCTCCGTCGGGCGTATTCTGGATATAATAAGCGGTTTCATTGAATCTGCCGCCATAACATTTTTGCCAGATGATGTTGCCGGTGGTGCTGAACTTGACGACCCAGAAATCCGAGAAAGCGCCCACCTGCTGGTGGTTGCCGGAAACGTCTCCGTCATTGGAGCTGGACACTCCCGCCAGGATATATGCGCCGTCGGTAGTAAGCTGCACGCTCCATGCCTGGTCACTACCCGAACCGCCCATAGCCTTCTTCCATTCCACGACGCCGGTGCTGCTGAATTTTACCACCCAGACGTCAAAAACTCCGCCATGATTACCTACGACATCACCGTCCGAAGATGCGGTATTGCCGACGGCAATGCAACCACCGTCGGGAGTGGCTTTGACCGCAAAGCATTGGTCATCCGCGCTGCCCCCGAGGGTTTTTTGCCAGATCAGATTACCGGTAGCATCGACTTTTATCACCCACCAGTCGAAGGTGCTGACACCACCGTGGTGGCCCGTGACATCACCTCCATCCGGAGAATTGGTTTGGCCGCCGATCATGTATCCGCCATCGGCAGTGGGGCTGAGGGAAATAGCATATTCATTCTGGCTGCCCCCCAGCAATTTCTGCCATTCGGTGTCGCCGTTGGGCTTCAATTTGATCAGCCAGATATCGAGGCCGCCATGGTTGCCGACGAATCCGCAATCCACCGATGCGGAAGATCCCGCAATGATATATCCCCCGTCGGGCGTCTGGTGGATGTCGGCATATACTTCCGAGTAGGTACCTCCGAGGGTCCTCTGCCATTGAACGGCGCCTGAGGCATCCATTTTTATTACCCAGAGATCGCCGAGAATAATATTGCCGTGATAGCCCATGACGTCAGCGTCAGCGCCTTCCGTATAACCGGCCACGATATATCCTCCGTCGGAGGTAGGAACGATGGAATTGGGGTAATCACCGTTGGTGCTGCCCAGCGTTTTTTGCCATTGGATAACAGGGGCCTGAGCAAACAGGGAAGAATGAAACAGGAGCAGCAGGACAGGTACAACCGTAAGGAATCTTTTCATGGTTGAGTTTGTGGCAAGAGGGTTGCTACAAAACTAGATAAATAATATCATACCTGCAAGGCCGTTAGCCTCAGAGCTCCGTCTGTAATTCATGCCCCGTAATGGCAAATAGGAAATTTTGCAGCTGGTGAAGGTATATGATGCCGATCCAGGAGGGGGCGGGGTGTTTCAGTCGCAGTCCTTCCGCATTAAATACAAAATCTATATGGCTGCCGTTCACCTTCAGGATCCATTCATCTCTTAAGTAATTCCTGAAGCCGCATTTCTCGAGGACTTTTGACGTCAGTCTGATGGGGTCCAGTTCGTGGAATTCGGCTTCTTTTACTATTTCGATGACCTGGGTGGTGTAGGCGGTCTTGTAGGATCTGTTGACCGCGGCCATTTCCCTGCTTACTTTGATCTGGGTGTCGTAGATAAGGGTGTTGCCCAGGATCTGCTGCACTGTAATGATTTCGCCGTGTTGTGTTTGTACTTTGTTGCCGAAGCGGAGTTCTTTTGCGTGTAACATAGAGTCTTTTTTTGAAAATGAAATACAATGGATTATATCATGGTATTTCAAGGGCATATAGACTCTGGAAGAGGATCAACTGAAACACAAGATACTCGGCGGCATTCAGAATTGCAAGGGGTGGGTACGGGGTTTTATCCACATTCCAGGCGCTGTGGAACGAGTGATAATATGGCCTGTGGGGGGTGTTGATTATCAAGCAACTACTGGCAGCGGCCGGTGCGAATGGAGGGAATGCCGGTCGTATTATTGCTTACCCGGATGCATCATCAGCGCCTCGATTGCCGCCCGTATTTCTTCAGCGGGCATGGTCATGGTGAGGTAGGCCTGGTTGGCGGAGGGGTCGTCGTCCCATTTATCAGCGCCGCCATTAAAGAGGATGTGGCCCCGGTGTAAACCGAACCAGGGTCTGGCGCCCATTACGCCCATGAGAACTGCCGTCTCATCCCAGCTCATGCGTCCGTTGAGATCAGCGCCGGAAAATCCTATACACCATGCGAATACATCTTTTACGGGGCCCCGCAAATTTTCGTTGGCCACCAGCTGCCGCCCGGTGATGATCTGCTGTCCTACTTCCCAGCCGCTGAAGAAGACGGGCGTGGGCCAGTGCATGAATACTTTTTCCGAGGCTGTGGAATCTATATAGATGTTGTATTCCCTGCCTTCAGGGAATCTGCCGGCCATGGATACGAGGGAGGTTACTTTTTTACTGACGAGATCCCTGCCGGAGAGACCGGAATAGTTGTCGGGGGCGGAAGCGAGCAGATTGGCAAGATTGGTGAGAAAGCCAATGCTGATGATCGTGACGCTGTGATCGGGTTCTGCCGCAAGAATTTTCCGGTAGAGTTGAACGGCATCCGGAACTTCGGCGGTTGTTTTTATCGTGTGTGGATATTTCTTTACGAGCATTTCCGGCCAATGCTGTGTGGCGCCACGGCTGGGCGCGCCGGCGCCTTTGGGAGCCCCGATAGGCAGGTCCGGTCTTCCGAACCAGCTATTCAGGATATTTATACAGGGCGCAACGAATTCATTCTTATTGCTCGCCATGATCGCGAGCGGTCTTGCCTCTCCTTTATCAGCGAGGGCATGTAATATGGCAACGGCTCCCACATCATCATAATCGGGTCCAAGATCCGTATCGAGGATGACCGGAACCGGTTTTTTATTTTTTTGTGCGGACAGCGGCGTAGAGAACGAATAAAGGATGAACAGGAGCAGCAGGGCTTTCATAAAACATTTTTTATGGGGAGTGGTCCCTTTGGTATGATAATGGTAAATGGTAAAGTTGCGATAATTTATAAAATACCACTAATTGGGTATTGGTTTTCTAAAAAGTATTCTCTAGGTTTATCCTCTGATTTCAAGAACCCCTCATTCTGCGTATTTGTTTTAATCATCTGGATTGAAACGCTGTGAACCTTCCGTAGAATCTGATGATAGCTCAGATTGGTAGCAAAAGATAGTTTATCGTTTAACATAATTTACAATTTATTATTCTATCAGCATGGATAGTCCTGATAAAAGCCGCAATAAATGGCATGTGGCCATTGCTAAGTCCAGCTATTACAGGAAAGCCGCTGCCTTACTGGATCGGTTGAATGTCCGATTCTATGTTCCGATACAGCGTCAACTGCATTATTGGAGTGACCGGAAGAAATGGGTGGATGTGCCTATCCTTTCTCCGTATATTTTTTTGTTCATCAGCGAATCGGAGCGGAAGGACTTGTTCCAATCCTGCAATTTCCTTCATTTTATGAACAGGAATGGGAAACTGGCCACGGTGAATGAGGATGAGATAGAAAAAGTAAAGTTATTGTGCGATCATTCCTCGGACCTGCGGCTGGAGCAGAGCGGTGTCAAAAAAGGAGATTCGGTGATGATCGTTGCCGGACCGCTCTCGGGGATGAATGGTCATGCCTTGCAGGAGAATGGCAAACATCGCTTTCTGATACAGATCGCGAGTCTGGGGCAGTTTGCCAGTGTGGAAGTGGACCGGACCTGGCTGAAGTTGAATCAGGCCCAATCTTGTTAAGATGGAATCAGACCTGATCGGGCCCGGCTGGACCTGACTGAAATTGAATCAGACCGCGCTTAAATAATATTTACCCTTTATAATTCCTGTTTTTTTTGCGAGTCACGCACGAAATGTGACTTCCTTCGGCGAAGCCCTGCTCTCTCAGACCGGGCAAACTTTTCTCTTCTGTTGCAAACCATTTTTTTATCTAAAGTAAAATAGCAAACATGGCTGTACAACCAACCTTTCCGGGCGTCTACGTCCAGGAAATACCCAGCGGAGTACGAACTATTGCCGGGGTCAGTACTTCAATCGCCTTATTTATCGGGCAGGGAGTATGGGGGCCTGTCAATGAACCGGTACTGTGTCTGAGTTATACGGATTTCGACCGGGCTTTTACCTCGGATACCTCCAGGGGAGACCTGGCAAGGGCCGTGCGTCTTTTTTTTCTGAATGGGGGGACCCTTTGTTATGTCCTGCGTATAGCGAGAGAGGGGGATGCCGTGCCGGCCAACAATGCCGTGAAGGCGACCGTCTCTTTGTTGTCGGGAGCGACACCGCTGCTCGACGTGACTGCGAAGAGCGAAGGAGTGCTTGGCAATACGATCCGCGTGGTTGTCGAGCAACCGCCATCCCCTCCGGCGGCGCCAATGGCGTTTAATCTTATCATCTTCCGGCTGGTGAAAAACAAAGCGGGAGAAGATATTCCGACGGATTCGCAGACCTACACCGGGTTGAGCATGGACCCGCTGGATCCGCGTTATGCGCCCAATTATGTGAGCAATTCCTGGGTGAACGTGACCCTTTCAGCGGGAGCGCCGCTGCCCCCGATCCGGCCGGACGCATCGGCTGCAGGTCCTCCTGTCGTTCCATCAGCCCTTGCCGGTGGTACGGAAGGCGCGGTGCTGGTTGCTGCGGACTATGATGCGGTGTATCCCACGCTGGAGAAAGAGATCGATCTTTTCAACCTTATGATATTGCCGAGGAACAGCACTGGAGTGGCCGTTGAAGGGCTCTGGGGCAATGCCAGCGTATTTTGTCAGAAGAAGAGAGCTTTTCTGCTGATGGATCCGCCGGGGACCTGGACGACGGTGCAGCAGGCGACGGACCCGGGTGCGGGCGTATCCGCTCTCCGCACCGGACTTGTGAATGCGTACAGCGCAGTCTTTTTTCCACGGCTTACGCTTACGGAAAGCACCGGAGATCTGAATATCGGTCCAGGCGGGGCCATAGCCGGTCTGATGGCGAGGATCGATGCCAGCCGCGGAGTATGGAAAGCGCCGGCGGGCACCGAGGCGGACCTGCGCGGGATCACGGGCCTTCAATACAAGTTTACCGATGACGAGAACGGCGTTCTGAACCAGCGGGCTGTCAACACGATCAGAATATTTCCCAACGGTATCGTCAACTGGGGAGCGAGGACGATGGACGGGGACAATGACTTTGGCAGCGAATACAAATATATTCCTGTACGCCGGACCGCGCTTTTTATCGAAGAAAGCCTTTACCGGGGACTGAAGTGGGTGGTCTTTGAACCAAACGATGAGCCGCTGTGGTCGCAGATCCGGCTGAATGTAGGAGCATTCATGCACGATCTTTTCCGGCAGGGCGCATTCCAGGGAAAGACGAAGCAGGATGCCTACTTCGTGAAATGCGACAGCGAGACGACGACCCAGAACGATATCAACCTGGGCGTGGTCAATGTGCTGGTGGGGTTTGCTCCGCTGAAGCCCGCCGAGTTCGTCATCCTCACGTTGCAGCAGATGGCGGGTCAGATCCAGGTTTAGCCGGTCCGAAAAAAAATCCAGGTTTACTAAAAAATACATAACATGGCAGTTCCTCAATTTGTGGTCAATGCATACCGCTATGACCCGTACAAGAATTTTAAATTCCGTATCAAATGGGACGGAAAATATGTAGCGGGGGTCAGTAAGATATCCGCGCTTAAACAAACCACCGAGCCGGTGACGCACCGGGAAGGCGGAGACCCCAGCACGAACAGGGTCACGCCGGGCGTGTGGAAATTCGATGCTATCACGCTGGAAAGGGGAGTGACCCATGACCCCGAGTTCGAGAACTGGGCGAAGAAAGTGTGGAATGTGGAAGGCGACTCCGTGATCTCCCTGAAGGATTTCCGGAAGGACCTGATCATCGAGCTGCTGAACGAACAGGGAGTCGTGGCAAAAGCGTATAAGGTTTACCGTTGCTGGGTGTCCGATTATCAGGCGCTGCCGGAACTGGATGCCAACGGGCATGCCGTCGCTATCGAGCACATGGTATTGCAGAATGAAGGATGGGAGAGGGATACGGAAGTTCCGGAACCATCGCAGACCTAGACAGGTACCCGCCAGGCGCTGGAATGCGCTGAATGTAGACAGGCACCGGCGCTGATGAATGTCGGGAAGCACTGGCGCTGATAAATGTTTGACAAGCACCAGATACGGATGAAAGTTGACAAGCACCGGAGGGATGTCCGGGCGCTGCCGTTGCATGGAACCGACAATACTAATTTTCAATTATGGCTGAATTATTTGTTCCCTTAATACTCACGCCCGGCTTTGGCGGGATCTATCTCCGGGAGGTCCGGGGTGTGGATGAAATGGTCGTGGACGATACGGGTACCCGGGCAGCGCTGACGCTGATCGACGGCTTGTTGTCGGAGGATCGTTCGTTTTCGCCGGAGGGCGGGGCGGTTATGCCTGAGGGTCGTTCAGCGGCCCAGCCCGCACGGATCGATGTCGCGAAGATCGTGACGGCGGACCGGGACCGGATACTTGCCCATATCTATATGGGGGTGTATGGCCCGAAGATAGCCAGCACGCTGACCTGCGGGCATTGTACGGAGCAGTTCGATCTTGATTTTTCGCTGGACGATCTGCTCAGCCATTTTCCGCTGGATCCGGCCAGCAACGATGAAGGCGTATATGAGGACGGTGAAGCGAGGAAGTTCCGCCTTCCAACGGGCGAAGATGAATTAGAAGCGGCGCGGTTTGCCCCGGAAGAGGCGGAAACAATGCTGCTGGATAAGTGTCTGCTGACGGGCGGGGCGACGGGTGAGCCGGACGAGCATGTCAGTCTGCAGGCGAAGATGTGGGCAGTGGCGCCCATCCTGAATA
>DATHHO010000001.1:0-13578 GCA_035317125.1 Puia sp. | reverse complement strand
ATAAAGGATGGAAGGATCGCGGGGATCGGCAGGGCAGGCAACCCCGACACGATGGATGGAGTGGATACAAACATGGTCATCGGGGCTGCTACGGAGGTCCATGGAGGGGCGGGACTGATCGCGACGGCCGGTGGTATCGATACGCATATTCATTTTATCTGTCCCCAGCAGATCGATCACGCCCTTTACAGCGGGATTACCACCATGATCGGCGGAGGCACCGGTCCGGCAGACGGGACGAATGCAACGACGGTCACACCCGGAGCGTGGAATATCCGGCGGATGCTGGAGTCGGCGGATGCGTTCCCCATGAACCTTGGTTTTCTGGGAAAAGGGAATTGCTCCAGCCTCGCTCCCCTGGAGGAACAGATCGCTGCTGGCGCCGTGGGATTGAAGATCCATGAGGACTGGGGATCCACGCCTTCGGTGATCGATGCGTCTCTTCAGATAGCGGACAAGCACGATGTGCAGGTGGCTATCCATACGGACACCCTGAATGAAGCGGGCTTTCTGGAAAGCACGATGGCGGCTATCCGTGGCCGTGTGATCCATACTTATCACACGGAGGGGGCAGGCGGGGGCCACGCTCCCGATATTATCAAAGCGGCTATGTATCCCAATGTGCTGCCTTCCTCTACCAACCCAACCCGTCCGTATACAGTCAATACGATCGATGAGCATCTCGACATGCTCATGGTATGCCACCATCTGAATAAATCGGTGCCGGAGGATGTTGCCTTCGCCGATTCGCGTATCCGGCCGGAGACGATCGCTGCGGAGGATATCCTGCATGATATGGGCGTGCTCAGCATGATGAGCTCCGACTCCCAGGCCATGGGAAGGGTCAGCGAGTCCATCCTGCGCACCTGGCAGACGGCGGATAAAATGAAAAAACAACGTGGAACCCTGACCGAAGATGCCGGCAGCGGGAACGACAATTTCCGGGTGAAACGTTATGTCTCGAAATATACGATCAATCCCGCCATTACGCATGGGATCTCGGACTATGTGGGGTCCATGGAGCCAGGCAAGTTGGCGGATCTGGTCCTGTGGAAGCCTGCGTTGTTTGGCGCAAAGCCCGAGATGATCATCAAGGGGGGCATGATCATCGGGGCGAGGATGGGAGATCCGAATGCCTCTATCCCGACCCCGCAGCCCGTATCATACCGTCCGATGTTCGGCGCTTATGGCAAGGCCCTCCACCGGGTCTGCGTAAGTTTCGTATCGGCGCTGTCCCTCGAAAGAAATATCGTGCAGCAATATGGGTTGCAGAAAATGTTGCTGCCCGTGCGGAATTGCAGGAGCATTTCAAAAAAGGACATGGTCCACAACGATGGGACCCCGCAGATCGATGTGAACCCGGAGAACTATGAAGTGAAGGTGGATGGGGAACGGGTAACCTGCGAGCCTGCCAGCGAACTGGCGCTGGCGCAGCGGTATTTTTTATTTTAAACGGCGACGTCGGAGGACAGGCTACGGACGCGCAAGATTACCGGCGAAGACGGCTTCCGGGACGAGCAGGCTTACCGGCACAGACGGTTTCCGGATGCGCGGGCTTTCCGGCGGACTTAACTGGAATATACAAGCAGTATGCTGATACAGGAAAAAATAGGGAACCTGAAAGTTTTCGATACCAGCGGCCGGGCAATCGACTGGCTGGATCTGGAATGGTATGAGGCGGACAAAAGGATGCTCCGCAAACGGACCCGCTCGGGCAGGGAGCTGGTCCTGAAATTCCTGCGTGTCGCTCCCGCGTTTACGCAGGGAGATATATTGTATGCCAGCGAAAGCAGCCTGATCGCGGTGGATATCCTTCCCTGTGAGACGGTGGTCGTGAGCCCCGCCTCCGCGCGGGAACTGGCGGCAGTCTGTTACGAGATCGGCAACAAGCATCTGCCTCTTTTTTGGGAAAACGGAGATGTATTGACGCCCTGTGAAGCGCCCTTGTTACGGTGGCTTATTGCGGCGGGCTATGAGGCGCGGGCGGAGAAGCGAAAGCTCCTGTATCCGCTGAAGACCACCGTCGCGGTGCATGCGCATCCGGGTGGGGGCGGCAGCTTGTTTTCCCGGATCATGCAGATCACAAATCCGAATACATGACCCGCGAACCCAGGCCCATGATTTGTGAACCAAGGCCGATGAGCTGTGACCGCCGGCCGATGACCGGCGAATCCCGGTCCCGGCCCGTGAACGATCAACCTATAAACCCGGACACATGAACGATACGCTTCTGAGCCTGCTGCAACTTTGCGATCCGGCGCTGCCGATCGGCGGTTATGCGCATTCGTCGGGATTGGAGACCTATGTGCAGGGAGGGCTTGTGCATGATATCGGGACGGCAGGAGAGTTCGTAAGGCAGATGCTGTCAAAAGGCCTTTGCTATACAGATGCCGCGCTGTGTTCCCTTGCCTGGGATGCGGCATCGGCAGGGGACCTGGCGAAGCTGGAGGAATGGGATGCGTTGTGCGAAGCCGTCAAGATGGCCAGGGAGATCCGGGAAGGCAGTCAGAAACTGGGCATCCGTCTCTGGAAGATCTTCGGAAGGGCATGCTCCGGGGAAATGCCAGGAGAGTATACCCGGATCGCAGGCGCCCGGCAGCCTCCCCGTCATTATTGCATCGTATTCGGACTGATCGCGGCAAGGCTGGGGATCGGCAAAAAAGAAGCGCTGACAGGCTTTTATTATAATGCGGCTGCCGGCTTTGTCAGCAATTGCGTGAAGCTGATACCGCTGGGCCAGACGGACGGTCAGGATCTCCTGTTCTCTCTGCAACCCCTGCTCAGGGAGCTGGTGGAGGATACGATGCAGCCTGATCAGGACCTGATCGGACTTTGTTGCCAGGGGTTCGATATCCGGAGCATGCAGCACGAACGCCTTTATTCCAGGTTGTATATGTCCTGATCATTTATCCGTCTGATCCTGAAAATAAATAAAAATGGAAGAAAGAAACTATATAAAGATCGGCATCGCCGGTCCTGTTGGGTCTGGAAAGACGGCCCTCATAGAAAGGCTGAGCCGGAGGCTGGCGGACAAATACAGTCTTGCCGTGATCACCAATGACATCTATACAAAGGAAGACGCGGAATTCCTTACCCGGCACAGTCTCCTGCCAGCGGACCGGATCATCGGCGTAGAGACGGGAGGATGCCCCCATACCGCGATACGGGAAGACGCCAGTATGAACCTCGAGGCCGTGGAGGAAATGGCCGGGCGTTTTGCCGGTCTTAAATTGATCTTTATCGAGAGCGGCGGAGATAATTTATCGGCAACGTTCAGTCCCGATCTGGCCGACCTGAGCATCTTCGTCATCGATGTGGCAGGGGGAGATAAGATCCCGCGCAAGGGCGGCCCCGGCATAATACGAAGTGATCTGCTGGTGATCAATAAGACCGACCTGGCCCCTTATGTGGGCGCCAGTCTGGAGGTCATGGAACGGGATGCGCGGCAAATGCGCAAGGGCAGGCCTTTTGTGTTCACCAATCTGATGAGCGGCGAAGGGTTGGAGGCCGTGATCGGATGGTTGCAGAAACATGCGTTACTGGAAGAGGTGGAGGAGCCGAAATTATGGCGATGATCTCAAAAGTCCATATACAGGCAGGTTTGCGGGATGGCATCAGCTTCCTCCGGCGCGTATATTATACCCCTCCTTTCAAGGTGGCGGACATAACGGAGGATCGTAAAGGCGGTCCGCTGCAACTCATGCTCATGTGCTCTTCGCCGGGCATCCTCGACGAAGACGAGTACGAGATGAAGCTGGAACTGGAAGAAGCCTGCAGCCTGCAACTGCATACCCAATCCTATCAGCGGCTGTTCGATATGAAAAAAGGCGCCAGCCAAACCATGGAAATAAGGGTAGGGAAGGGAGCCTCCTTCTGCTATCTGCCGCACCCCTGCGTGCCGCATGCGAATTCCATCTACACGGGAAGGAACAGGATCTTTTTGTCGGAAGGCAGCGGCCTCATCTGGGGTGAAGTACTGACCTGCGGCAGAAAACTCAGCGGGGAATCGTTCCAATATTCCCGGTACCAGTCGATGACGGAGGTCTTTATAAAGGGCAGGCTGGCTCTCCGGGATAATATTTGTCTGCGGCCATCCATAACCGATATCCATGGCATCGGACAGCTGGAGGGGTTCACGCATCAGGGCAGCCTCCTGTTCCTCCGCGAAGGCCCGGATCCCCACAAGGGAAAAGGGGAAGGGCCCGGCGCGATGCAATATTCCTTCGGATGGGCGAGAGAGGAGATCGAATCCCTTTTGCTGAAAGAAAAAGATATCGCTTTTGGCATCAGCTCTCCGCCAGGCGGTGGATGGATAGTACGGATCCTGGGGAACAGGGCGGAGCAATTGCATGCCTGTCTGAAAAAGATCGCCCTTATCGCAGAACAGACGGATGCGACAGGATATCTACACAAACCCACTGTCTATGCAAGCTGAGCTGGAAGTATTGCTTGTAGCCGCCATCACGGTAGCCTGTCTGCATACGCTTACGGGGCCGGATCATTATCTGCCTTTTATCGCCCTTTCGAGATCGAGGGGATGGTCGTTCGGCAAGACGTTGTTCTGGACGATCCTCTGCGGCTGCGGGCATGTATGGAGTTCCGTATTATTGGGATTGGGTGGCGCTGCCATCGGCTGGTCGCTGTCGAAGACCAGGTGGATGGAAAATATCAGGGGAGGGATCGCAGGCTGGGCGATGCTGGGCTTCGGGCTCGTGTATGGCCTCTGGGGTCTGTTCAGGGCCTGGCGGCGACAGCGGCACAAGCATTTCGATATTTATGAGGACGGTTCCGTATATGTGTTCGAACACCGGCATGGCGAAACCGTCCACCCCCAGGATCGCCATGCCGTCACGCCCTGGGTGCTCTTTATTATTTTTGTGCTGGGTCCCTGCGAACCGATGGTCCCCCTGTTGTATTTTCCTGCGGCAAGGCATTCCTGGACAGGAATGCTTTTGCTGATCGCAGTATATACTTTTTTTACCCTGACGACGATGGTCCTTATGGTTGTCTCCGGCTACTATGGCTTTTCCTTTTTAAAAACCGAAAAGCTGGAACGCTATATGCATGCGCTGGGTGGGCTGACCATTTTTATCTGCGGGGCCGGCATGGTGCTGATGGGCTGGTGAACCGGCTGTTATCTTTGCGATGACCGGGTTTTGTTCACCAGGTTAAAGAACGGCAGGTCCACGGCGAGGAACAGGCTCCATCTCCACGATGGATTGATAACGGCGATCCCATTGCCCGGATCGATCTTTGAAAGCCCCGGCCCGTATTGTCCCCCGATGCCCAGCGACAGCGGCAGGTTCCCACCGGCGCCATACACCAGATAGGCGCCCGGGGAGAAGAGCTGTCCCAGCTTCACGGAATAATCTTTGGAGACCAGGCTGTCGCCACCGGTGACGGAGGGATCTTTTTTCAGCTTGTAATCAACGATCGCTCCCAGATCGAACAAGGACCCGAAGAGGCTGATGGCGCCCCCATTTCCAAAGCTTGACCAGCCTGGCGTCCACGAAATACCGATGGGCGCGATCACTCCGAATTTATCCGACCAGGTGCTCAGTGAGGCGTTGTTGCCGTTGGATGTCGATACAAAAGCCCCGAGATATGCCTGCACCGAAATATTGCAGGCCGTATTCTTCTTTATGGAAGAGCTGCCGACGGGAAGTATCACATTGTCGAGGGCCGCCTTCACCGCATTTTCATCCTTTGCCTCCACCATATTGGCCATGAACAGGGCATAGGGTTTCATCTTACCGATAAAGTCCAGCAGCCGATCCAGATGGTAATGCTGGATCAACTGTTGGATAAGATCCTTTGTATGCTGATCGGCGATCGCTGCACTGATCAACTGGGCGAGGTCTTCGTCTTTGATCACGATGGATGTGTTGGTTGACGCCAGTCTGTCCACGATCTCTTTCTCTTTGGCAGGTCCTTTATAATTGACAATGGCTGGATCGAGCCGGAGCTTGTCAAAACCGATCCTTCCATTGATCAGTGTCTGCAACAGGGAAAATACATCCAGCACGTCTCCCACGGCCTGGGTATATTGTTTTGTATAGATATCCTTATAGATCGTATTGGACTTGCGGGCAACCGCGAGATAATTCGCGGAAACGGTGGTGGTATCGAATATTCCGGCAATGCCGAATCCATAGTCTACCACATCGATGGCTACATTTATATAATTGTAATAATCATCGTTGCTGAGACTTCTGCCGGAGCTTTTTTTGGTCTCGATATCGGTGTAGGTGGCATCCACCTTGTCCGCCAGATCAAAGAACTCCTTCAGCTTGTTCTGGAACACAAAGAGATCCAGCGCTGCGGGCTTCAGCAGATCGGCAAAGGGTTTTTCGCTGCCGGCAACAAGGAGGGTCAGCGTATCGTTCATGGACTGCTGGTAGAGCAGGCCCATGTAGATCGTAAACAGGTTTTTGTCGGTGAAGATCTTTTTCAACTCCTTGCCGGATACCCATGCGGTCTTTTTGTGGCTTCTGGTAGAATCATTCCGGATGCTTTCGGAGAAGAGGCTGGCGATCCGGAGATAATTCCCTGCATTCTTTAATGCCGGCTGGGTCTTATCATTCCACTCGGTGAATTTTGCAAATTCCTGGATGACATCGGCGGCATTGGAAGCGCCGGTCTCCAGCTCATGGATCAGCCTCAGCGACCGGATCGCGATCTTCACCTCGGGATAATTCTTCAGCAGGCTGCGGTATCTGGGCAGGGCCAGCACATCGTCGAGATGAAACGTGATCTTTTTCAGATCCTCAAAGAAGCCGTCGCGCAGGGCCGGGAGCATCTGCGGATAGGTGTAGGTCAGCAATTTGCTCAGGTTGTCCGTTGTCTTTGGAAACAGCAGCGCGAACTCGGGGTTCTTCTCGCTGAATTTCTTGAACCGGTCGAAGAAGGCGACCGTCAGTTCCTGTTTGGCGCGCTCGATCAGGAGATCGGCTATACCATTGGCGATATTGGTGACATCGAGGCCTCCGACGCTGCCGCCGCTGAAAAATGCGGGTATCGAAAATGTCTTGTCCGCTTGCGCCCCACCTGTGGTGTCAAATATGTCCGTTGTAAAGAATGGGTTGGCTAAAATGGCCTTGTTCACCTGGGAGCCCGACTTTTTTTCGGTGTTAAAGTAATAATTGAATAAGTCTATGTTATCCGCCTGGAGCTTTATTTTCCCGCCTTTTAACAGGAAGCTATCGAGGTAGCAGGCATCATAATAAATTATCCTTTTTGTCCCCGGAGACTGGGCCTGGGAAAGCATAGAAATAGAGAGGAAAAGAAGACAGATAAGGGTGTTTTTTTGCATGGGTTTGTGTTTTAGCGCATAGGTTTATGTTTTAAAAAAACTTAATAACTTATCGCCGTCGAGCGTTGGCAGTTCAAGGGTAACGTCACCGATGCTGTAGGTTTTTTTCGGGACCATATCCTGTATGATCTTCCCGATCGTAGCGAGATCGTATTTGAAATTTAATTTTTCAATGATCAGCGCGATGATCCCCGCCATAATAGCATTGGACCAGCTTGTTCCATAATCGGCATGATCGAAGCCCGCTATTTTTACGGAATCGATCCCTCCGCCATTGAGGATAACGGACAGATGCGGATTTATGTAGGGATATAATTTATGCTCGATCGGGATCGATCCGACACCGATGGTCTTATCGGCGGCGGCGGGGAAATATTCGGCATTATCATTGAACACGGCGGCGTCTCCGATGGCGCAAACGATGATCTTTCCCTTTTTTACGGCATTATCGATGGCCCGCTGAATATTCTTTATGGTCGTGTCACTGCCGAGTGGATTGCCCCAACTGATGGAAATAACATGAATGTCCTTTTGCAGAGCGCACCAGTCTATGGCGTCGGCATACCGGTTGGCATCTTTTTCCGCGTTGCCAAAGGCGCTGGTCTCCGCAATTTTCGAGGCGAAAATTTTTGCACCGGGCGCAACGCCCATCGCATTGTTCAACGGTCTTTTCAGCCCTACCAAGCCGGCGCAAAAGGTGCCGTGCCCATCCGTATCGGTCGTATCCCGGCTGTTGTCATATACAAAGTCTGGAAGGGAGAGGGGTAGTTCCGGCAGATCGTTTTTTATACCCGTGTCCACGATGGCAACACCGACCCCTTTGCCTGTTGCAAACTGCCATATTTCCGGAATATGCAGGCCGGTAAACCAGGGTTGGAAGACCAACACTCCTCCGCTCCAATAATAATTCCCGGCGGAATCCTTCATCCAGGTGTCGACCCCTTTGAAAAGATCGCCTTTGTACAACTGCCCGTCCACCTCGATGTCGGTGCCCGGCGCGAGGAACTGGTTGCAGGGCGCATTGAGGCTGGGCAAACCGACCCTTACATTCAGGAATTTATCCGTAACGGTGACTATCATTATCCGACCCTCACTGTTTTTTTAACGGAAACGGTAGTCGCTTTTTTATCGTCATCCGGCGCAACGGAGCTCCTCAGCTTCATCAGCTTGTTCAGCAGGTCGAACCAGAATGGCGCTCCGAGGGAGATGGCGAGCGCCGTGAACACCCATCCAAAGAGGCTGTATAAACCGAAGTTCTTTAAAAAGCCTCCTTCCCAACCGATGGCGAGGATATTATTTGCTTTCCGGATATCGTTATCCACCAGCGCCGTTGCCTGGTTATACAGGCTGTCCCTCAGTCGTCTGGATTTAAGGTAATATTCGTCCGCGTTGCTGTTGAGGCTGTCCTTGTCTTTCGCCAACGCGCTCTTTTTCGTCGTGTCCCTTTCTTTGGCGAGGGCGGCGGTATTCAGACTGTCTATCGCGAGCTTTCTGTCCTGCAGCTCCTTATCGAGGTTGGGATGCGCCTTTGTAAATTCGGTGGCCTGGGCAATGACCTGTTCGCGCAGCTTTGGATCATGCTGTAGCTTGACGGTGATCTTTATCGTATCCACGTTAAAGAAAATGGCAATGACTATCCCCACGCCAAAAAGAATCCTCTGGGTGTATTTCTTATACCAGCCGGTCGTCCGGTCCATCATCTCGTCGAACCACTGCTCGACATATTCTTTGAACCGGTCTACATCGCCATGGCTGTCGACCCACACCGACCGCAGATAGCTCAGGGTCTCTGCCTCGATGGATACGCCTTTTGCCCAGGCTATCTTACCCTCATCGAGGCTTTTCTGAATGAAGGGTCTGAACGAATCGCCCGGCGCAACCTCCTGTCCCCTTAACAGATCGATCAGCACTTTTGAAAAGGTTTCGCTGTTGATATAGGCAGGTCTTTTCCGGATGGAGGTGGATTCCGCCCGCAGGTATTTGATCAGGGGATGTTGGTAAAAGGCTTCACTCATTTTGGCAGCAGCGGTTCCGCCCGTCCGGACATCATCATTCAGCATCCGGTCGATGGCCATTTTCAGGACCGCTCCCCGCAAACCGATAAAGGTCGCCACGATCTCTTCGATTATGGTGGCCAGGAGACTGTAGAGCAGGAATATGAATACCAGACCTATGACGACGTCAAGCGCAGCGTTATTCAACATATTATTGGGTTTTCGTATAACTAAGATAGCCCTTTATGCCGTTCTCCAATACCGTTGATATACGGAATTTTCTGGGTAATTTTCCGGTAAACCGACCGGATCATGAATATCATCTTCAAAGCCAAGCCCGGGGACTATCCCGCCTACGCGGAAATGTATATGAAATGGCTGCCCGACGACGGGCTCATCCTGCAGCACCTGAAGGATAATTTCATCAGCACAAAGGAGCTTATTTATTCCCTGCCGGGAGACAGGCTTTATCACCGGTACGGGGAAGGCAAGTGGAGCATCAAGGAAGTTCTTGTCCATATCGTGGATGATGAAAGGATCTTTGCCTACCGGGCGCTGCGTTTTGCGAGGAATGAGCAGATGAGCCTTACCGGTTTCGACCAGGATGCATATGTCCGTTATTCGGAGGCGGACAGCCGGGCGCTCGATAATATCTTTGAGGAGTATGAGGCCGTCCGGAATGCGACCATCGCCTTGTTCAACGGGCTGCCGGAAAATTCGCTGGACAGGATGGGGCATGGCACCGGAACCTTTAACAATGCCACTCCCCGGGCGCTGCTGTACCATATCGCGGGGCATGAGCAGCATCATATCCATCTGATCAGGGAGCGGTATCTGTGAGAAAACGGTCGTTACCGGGCAGACCGGTGAGCCGCCGCGGCTGAGCCTGGCGGCGGGGTGGATGGAATCTCCGCAAGAACCGGGTCTTTATGCGCAAGAACCGGGTTTCACCGGTCCGGGGCTGTAGGTAATTTTGGGCTATAAATAATTACGCTCAACATTAAAACAGCTTATCATGCACCGTAACAGTCAACCTTCCATCTTATATTTCGGAACTCCGGTCGTACTTATCGGTACCACCAATGAAGACGGTTCCTATAATCTTGCTCCTATGTCCTCGGTCTTCTGGCTTGGGTGGCGTTGTATAATAGGCCTGGCATCTCCCTCGAAGACCACGCAGAACATCATACGCACGGGCCAGTGCGTGCTGAACCTCGCCTCTTCCGATCTGGTGGGACCCGTGAACCTGCTGGCGAGGACCACGGGGTCCAACCCCATGCCCGGAGGCAAGATCCTTAAAGGCTACCGGTATGAAAAAGATAAATTCGGTATCGCCGGTCTTACGCCACAACGATCCGAGACGGTGGATGCCCCGCGGGTACTGGAATGCCCTGTTCAGATGGAAGCTGTGGTGGAGGCTGTTCATGGTCTGGCCGAGAACGATCCGCAGGTCCGCGGGAACATATCGGTCATAGAGCTGCGTATCCAGCGGGTGCATCTTGAAGAGTCCATCCTGATGGAGGGATCGCCGAACCGTGTCGACCCGGACAAATGGCGTCCCCTGATCATGAGCTTTCAGGAGTTCTATGGATTGGGCCCGAAATTACAGGAATCGACGCTGGCAAAGATCCCGGAGACGATGTACCGGACGCCCGATATCGAAAGAGCAGGGAAGACCTCAGATCACAATTTCAGGTCCACTCTTTTGCCGGTGGCGGCGGCCAGATAGATGCCGTCGATGATCTTCAGGTCTTTCACGGCTTCATGACCATCCACAGGTACTTCGGGTTGTTTTCCTTCGAAGATGATGCCGGCCATTTCATCCATCTGCACGGCCTGATGGATGGTGGTGGGTTGGGTGAGCGGGCCCTTGTGGGTGTGTCCCATGATCGGGCCATAGCCGGTGGAGGGCATCAGCTCGGCATATCCGTTCGTGCCATTCAGGAAGAAGCGGTCCAGATTGTTCATGCTGTAGGTCGACAGGCAGGATGCCACCGCTCCGCCCGGGAAACCCAGTTGGAACTGTATGGTCTCATCGATGCCTTCTTTGAACTTTCCGGGGTTGTTCTTGGTCTCCTGGGCAGTAACCCAGATGGGGTCTTCCCCGATCATATAACGTGAACCATTGATCGAATAAATGCCGATGTCCATCATCGATCCGCCGCCGGACAATTGTTTGTTCAGCCTCCACTGGCTGGGGTCGCCGCTGATAAAGCCGGACAACCCCTGGAAGAACAGGACCTTTCCAAATTCACCCGCCTTTCTCATGCGGATGACTTCCAGGGTCTTGGGCTCGAAATGCATGCGGTATCCTACCAATAGCTTGACATTGGCCTGCTTGCAGGCGTCGACCATCTCCTGACCTTCCCTGGCATTGACGGCCATCGGTTTTTCGGAGATGGCGTGTTTGCCCGCCTTTGCCACTCGGATCACCTGATCGTGGTGGAGGGCATTGGGTGTGATGACATATACCGCGTCGATATCGGGGTTGTCTTTGATGCGGTCGAAATTTTCGTAGTTATAACAATTTTTTTCGGGGATATTGTATTTGGTCTGCCAGGCCTTTATCTTGGATGGCGTGCCACTGATGACACCGACTAATTTTGCTTTTTTGGAGGATTGCATGGCTTCGGCTACTCTTGTGCCATAGCTGCCGAGTCCCATGATCGCTACGCGGAGCATGGGGCCATCATATGGCTGTTCGGGCAGTTCCAGTTGGCCTGGACTTGCCGAACCCTGGTGGGGGAGGAGTGACAAAGCAAGGACCGAGCCGGTCAATTTTTGTAAAAAGTCGCGACGTGAATTCATGAGATTGAGTTATGCGTTTAAAAGATGAGTCGATAAAGGGTGGGCGAAGGGTCGGGTAACAAATGGGATCGGGTAACGGAAGATCCGGGTAATGGGTCGGACGCCGAAAGATCAGGCAACGACTGCCTCATTGTTGTATTTATTCCTGTATTCGATCGGGGAGAGACCGGTGAGCTTTTTAAAGACGGTCCTGAAGGCCTTGGTATCCGAATAACCCACTTCGTACATCACTTCATTTACATTCTTCCTGCTCGTCTCCAGATATTTCTTTGCGGCTTCTATTTTTACCCGCTGCATATACTCGACGGGTGTGTTCTTGGTCGCTTTTTTAAAGCGCCTTTCAAAATGGCGTCTCCCGATGGCGTATCTGACGGCGAGTTCTTCCACCGAGATCCTTTCCGTCACATTATTCTCGATGTATTCCTGCGCCTGTTTTATCGGGTCGTCCTCGTGCTTTTTTTGTCCGCTGAACATGACAAAGGGCGACTGGCTCTTCCGGTCTATTTCGAGGGCAAAAACTTTTGAGGCGGTTATGGCCATTTCACGGCCGGCCATCTTTTCAACGAGGTATAAAAGGAGGTTCCAGTAGGAGGTAGCGCCTCCGCTGGAATAAAGGCCCTGCTGCTCCGTAACGATCCTGCCATCCACCAGTGTCACTTCCGGGAACATTTCCTTGAATTCGTCCGCAAACCGCCAATGGGTGGAGCACTCCTTTCCATTCAGCAGGCCGGTTGCGGCCAGCAGAAAGGCGCCGATACACAGGCTCGCTACTTCCGCGCCTTCATGGTATCGGTTAACGATCCAGGGGATAAAGTCCTTATTCTTTTCGAGGGAACTTTTGAGGTCCCCACTCAGCGCGGGTATGAGAATGAGGTCCGTCTTTTTCAGGTCCTTTATCTGGATATCCGCATGGACGGTGAACACTCCGCCATGCAAACGCACTTCGGGGATAAGCCCGGCGAGCTGCACCTTGAATAAAGGTAATCTGCCGACGGCCTCCAGGAAATCATTTACTCCTGTGAACATGATGCGTGGATCGATGATGCTGGCAAGGACGGCTTCATCCGGTACAAGAATAGTGATATGCTTCATGAGCAGGCGCTTTTGTGCCTAAAGAT
Source organism: Puia sp. (assembly GCA_035317125.1). GTDB lineage: Bacteria > Bacteroidota > Bacteroidia > Chitinophagales > Chitinophagaceae > Puia. The sequence goes on along the minus strand of DATHHO010000001.1, from coordinate 346 downwards.
AAGAGAATATAAAGTCGCAAACAACCCTTTAATAAGTCCTTTTCGCACCCGGCAGCATTTGAGTATACCGGGTACATTTGTGTAAACAAACGTTAATATGAGAAAGGTAAAACTACAGATGCAGTTGTCGGTAGATGGGTTCGTTGCCGGCCCCAAAGGCGAGCTGGACTGGATGCTATGGGACTGGAGCGAGGACCTTAAGCAATATGTTTCGGATTTCACGGATGCGGCCGACACGCTTATTTTGGGGAGGGTGCTTTACGAGGGAATGTCGCAGTACTGGACATCCGTGCCGCCCGGCGACGAAAATTATACGGCTGCTCAGAAAATGAACAATTACGGAAAG